>JAPOTJ010000050.1 GCA_026709225.1 Gammaproteobacteria bacterium
CCTGCCGTGCTTCCGCCCCGGGCATACGGCGCTCCGGCTCTGGATCAAGACCTGGGACGACGCGCACGACGACCCCGGCGAGACCTTCGAGATGGTGCTGTCCAACCCGCGCGGCGCGACCATCGCCGACGCGGTGGCGGTCGGGACGATCACCAACGACGACCCGCTGCCGGCGGCGTACCTGGCGCGCTTCGGGCGGGCGGCGGCGGAGCAGGCGCTCGGCGGGGTGGCCGGGCGGATGGCCGCGGAGCGCGCGCCCGGGCTGCGGGGGTCGTTCGCCGGGCGGCCGGCGGGTGCCGGCGGCGCAGGGGAGGCGGCCTCCGGCGCGGCCGCGGAAGACCGTTCGGGTGTCGGCGCGGGCGCCGCCGGGTCCGGCGTCCGCTTCGGGGCGGGCCTCGGCGGCATGGCGCCGGGGCAGCCCCCGGCCGCGCGCCCCGGCGCCCGCCCGTCCGGCGCGGGCCCGTCCATGGGCATGGGCGAAGCGCTGCTGAATTCGAGCTTCACGCTGACGGGGGCGGAGGACGCCGCCGGCGGCAGCCTCGCCTTCTGGGGCCGCGCGTCGCGGAGCCGCTTCGAGGGCGCGGAGCGCGGCGAAGGGACAGGGGCCACGCTCGACGGCGAGGCCGCGACCGCGATGGCCGGGGCGGACTACGCGCGCGGCGGCTGGCTGGTCGGGCTGGCGCTGACGCAGAGCATGTCCGAGGGCGGCTACCGCGCCGCCGGCGCGGGAGCGCCGTGCCCGGCCGCAGGGCCGGAAGGGGGCGCCGGGGACACGGCGCCGGTGTGCGCCCCGGAAGGCCTCGGCGAAGGCCGGGTGGAGGCGTCGCTGACGGCGGCCGTGCCCTACGCGGCGTGGCGGGCGGGCGAGCGCCTCGAGGCGTGGGGCGCGGCGGGCGTCGGCGCGGGCGGGGTGACGCTGTCGACCATGGGCGAATCCTACAGCGCGGGCACGAAATGGCGAATGGCGGCGGCGGGGCTGCGGGGCGGGCTGCTCGGCGGCGCCGCGGGCCCGGCGCTGTCGGTGGTGTCGGACGCGCTGTGGGCGCGGACGGAGTCGGCGGCGGCGCGCGGCCTCGCGGCGTCGGACTCGGCGGTGACGCGGCTGCGGCTCGGCCTGGAGGGGAGCTGGCGCTTCGGGTTCGCGGGCGGCGGCAGCCTGACGCCGAAGGTCGAGGTGGGGGCGCGGCACGACGGCGGCGACGCGGAGACCGGCTTCGGTGTCGAGCTCGGCGGCGGGCTCAGGTGGAGCGAGCCGCGCCTCGGCCTCGCGCTCGACGTGTCGGGCCGGACGCTGCTGACGCACGGGGACGGCGACGCGGAGGACATGGGCCTCTCGGCGGCGCTGTCGTTCGACCCCGCGCCCGCGACCGGCCTCGGGCCGTCGCTGAGCCTGCGCCAGGACATGGGCGGGCGCGCTTCGGGCGGCCTCGACGCGCTGTTCCAGTCCGACATGCCGCGCGGTCAGGCGGGCGGTGTCGACGCGGCGGGCCGCTGGGCCTTGGAGGCCGCCTGGGGCGTCCCGGCCTTCGGCGGGCGCTTCGCGGCCACGCCGCTGCTCGGCTTCGGGCAGGCGCCCGGCGGGCGCGACTTCAGCCTCGGATGGAAGCTCGCGCCGGCGGAGGAGGACGCGCCGGACCTCTCCCTCGGCGTGCGCGCGGCCCGCCGCGAGGGCGGACCGGCCGGCGCGGAGCACGGCTTGGAGATCGACCTCGCTTACCGCTGGTAGCCCCGCCGGTTCTTTGTCGAGGCGTCCATGTAGTCCGATCTCCGCAAGGCTTGGGCGGTGCGCCAGTACATGGCCGCGGCTGCGAACAGCACCAAGGTAACGCAGCCAAGCGCTGCGTTCAGTGATCGATTGTCGAACTGGGCGGCAAAAGCATCGCTCAATGACCCCACCAAAACCGGACCCAACCCCAGCCCCAGCATATTGGCCAGAAAGAACACGTAGGCTGCCGCCTGCGCCCGTCGATGGGGTTCGACCACCGTTTGCACGATCGCCAGTCCCGGCGCGTGGCTCAGCGAATAGAGGAATACGCCCATCCCAATGAATATGGTGGTGACCACCCAGTCGGAACTCCACAGAGCAAGTAGATAGAAGGGTATGGCAACGAGCACTGCCGAGGCGCATAGCCAAGCCGGCCCACGTGCGTCGCGCTTGGACAGGCGGTCGGCGAGATACCCGCCTAGCAATATGCCAGGCACGCCCAAGCCAGCCGCCGTCAGCCCAACAATCAAGCCTACTTCGCTTTGTGAGAGGTCGAACTGGCGCAGGTACAGCGGTGGCTTCCATACCGTAAATCCGTATCCCACAAACACCCCGAGCATGTGCGCGAGGTTGACGAAGCGGTAACAGCGATTGGACCACAACGCGCGGAACGCGGCGATTATCGATTCACTGTCCGCTGGTGCCGGGCGAGGCGGCTGCTTGGTGTCCTCCATGGCACCCCGCAGAGGTTCGCGCACAGTGAACTTCAAAAGTAGCGCCAGCGCCAGTCCGGGAACGCCAGCGCAGACGAAAGCCCAACGCCAGCCATAGAACTCCGCCACAAACCCGCCCATCACCAAACCGAACAACATGCCGAATGAGGTGCCGAGGGAGTAGATCGCCAGCGCGAATGAACGCTCGTCCTTGTTGAAGTAATCCGAAATGATGGAATGCGAAGGCGGGCTGCCACCCGCTTCACCAATGCCCACCCCCACCCGTGCCAGAAACAACTGCCAGAAGCTTGAGGCGGCGCCGCACAGCGCTGTCATCGCGCTCCATATGGCCACCGCGGCGGACACAATCCTGACCCGGTTGAACCGGTCTGCCAATCGGGCGATCGGTATGCCGAGCGTTGCGTAGAAAAGAGCGAAGGCGATACCGGACAGCAGTCCCAATTGGAGGTCCGACAGCGAAAACTCAGCGCGAATGTCCTCGAGCAGGATTGACAGGATCTGCCGATCCATGAAGCTAAACGCGTAGGTCAGGGCGAGCACGCCCAGCACGTACCAGCGATACTGCTTTGATTTGAACCTCATCCCACTCATTTCATTTGACTCCCGCCGAGATCGTGTCTCTCTTTTTAGGATTGCTATCCAAGCAGTCCGCACAGTACCATTGAAAACGGAAATTGATGTGAAACTTGCAATTGAAATCGGGCCGGCGGCGCCCAGCACGCTGAATCAATCAGTCGAATGGGTGCAGTTCGCTGAGCGGCTCGGCGTGGACATGGCGTTTTCCGCAGAAGCCTGGTGGAGCGATGCGGTCACGCCCTTGGCGTATCTCGCGGACAAAACCGAGCGTATCAAGCTTGGCACCGGCATCATGCAGGTGACTGCGCGCACGCCTGCCATGACCGCCATGACGGCGCTAACCATGTACGACCTCACCAGCGGACGATTTATCCTTGGGCTCGGGGCTAGCGGTCCGCAAGTAGTGGAAGGGCTGCATGGCGTGCGCTACACGACACCGCTCACGCGGCTGAAGGAAACTGTTGACATCTGCCGCATGGTGTTCGCGGGCGAGAAAGTCGAATATCAAGGCAAGGTGTTTCAACTGCCTCTGCCGAACAGCGAAGGCAAGCCCATTCGCATCGCGCACGAACCCGCGGATATTCCAATTTACCTCGCCACCCTTGGACCGAATGCGCTGCGCTATACAGGAGCGTCGGCCAACGGCTGGCTCGGCACCTCGTTTTCTCCCGATCATCCCGAGGCGCATCTTGATTTTCTCGCGGACGGCGCGGCGGAGGTTGGGCGACCATTGCAGGCGATCGATCTCTGCGTCTCGGTTCGCGTGGAGATTGGCGAGAACCTTGAGGAAATGATTGAGCGGCGCAAGCAGGGCGTCGCTTTCAACATGGGCGGCATGGGTTCGGCGACCAAGAACTTCTACAATGACGCCTTCAAAAGGGCGGGCTACGATGAAGATGCGCGGGCGATTCAGTCACTGTGGATTGCGGGCAAGCGCGAGGAAGCGGCGAAACGTGTGCCGGACGCCATGGTGACGAAATTCCAAGTCTTGGGCACGTGGGAAATGGTCCGGCAACGGCTCGCCAAGTACCGCGATGTGGGCGTGACCACATTGAAGCTCGGTCTTGATAGCGCCGGCCCGGTCGGCCGCAAACGATTTGAGCTCTTGGAGAATATTGTTGATCTGGTGGAGGGACTATGAAGCTCTACATGGTGCCCTTGGCGCCGAACCCAACCAAAGTCATGCTGTACATCGCCGAGCGGGAAGCGCTCGGCGCGCAGATGAATATCGAACAGATCGTGGTCAATACCGTCAAAGGTCGTCACAAGGAGCCAGCGCACCTCGCGCGCAATCCGTTCGGAACCGTGCCGACACTCGAGCTTGAAGACGGCACCTATCTCGTTGAGTCCTTGGCCATCATTGAATATCTGGAGGACAGGTATCCAGAAAACGCATTGCTCAGCGGCTCGCCGGAGGCGCGTGGCTGCGCTCGTGACACCGAGCGAATCGTGGATTTGCGCTTGGCGGGCCTGATGGGCGCCTACTGTCACGCAGTCAATTCGCCGTTGGGGTATCCGAAGGACGAGACAAAAGCCGCGCACATGGAGGCGGCCATGCAAGCGCCGCTCGACTATTTGGAGGAAAAACTTGGCGACGGGCGCCCGCTGCTGCTCGGTACGCGCGTATCCGTCGCCGACTGCACGCTGCAAGCGTCCCTGCAATTCACGCGCTACATCGAGGCGGATGTGTTTGGCGACCGCCCGCTGTTACGCGACTGGGACGAGCGCTACCGCGCAAGACCTGCTGCGCGGGCGGTTCTTAGATGGTGACACCGGGGTCAAGGCTTCGTCGAAAGACACGTCCCTGAGGTCAGCACGGAAAAGACACCGTCGCAGGAAGTTTCGTGCCAGCGCTTCAGCGCTTTTTCCTTGGTATTGGGCGTGCGCTTTCAGTGCCCGATGGACTTCGACCGAAATATCACAACGGACTCATATCAAGCGCTCGATAATAGAGCATGCCAAGCGCCACGATTTGATTGCCAAACCACCGGCCGCCGGGAATGCGCCGGTGCTTGATCTTTTCGTAGGCTTCGATGACTTGCGTGTCGCCTTCCATGGCGTCAGCGATGATCTCGGCGGCTGTGTGCGTGGGCGAGACGCCATGCCCTGAGTAGCCCATTGCATAGAAGAGCCGGTCGCTGAGTCGCCCGATGAGCGGCACGCGCTTCACCACGATGCCGATCTTGCCGCCCCATTCGTAGTCGATCTTGATGCCTTCGAGTTCTGGATAAACCTCTAGCATTCTCGGTAGCATCATGCGGTGAATGCTCTTGGGTTCCTTGCCGGAATAATTGCAGCGCCCGCCAAACAGCAGGCGTCCGTCGGCTGAATAGCGATAGTAGTCGAGCACATGATTGAGGTCGCACACGGCGAGTTCTCGCGGATTCACGCGCTGCCTAAGGGATTCCGCCAGCGGCTCGGTGGCGATGATGAAAGTACCAGCAGGAAAGATGAGGCCGGACAGGCGCTTCTGCTCAAGGTGATGGTAGGCGTTGCCCGCGATCAGCACCTTGTCCGCGAGCACCGCGCCGCCTTGCGTTTCCACCCGTATCTTCGCGCCCTCGACAATCCTCGTGACCTCGCTGTGTTCGAAAATCGTCGCGCCAAGCCCTTTGGCGGCGCACGCCTCGCCAAGGCAGAGGTTCAGCGGATGCAGATGACCGTCGATCATGCTCAGCATGCCGCCGAGATAGGCGTCCGTGCCAAGCATCTCAATCGCCTCATCTCGCTCCACCAAGCGAAAATGCTCGCCTTGACCGGCCTCGCGGTGATGTTTAATGTCCTCTGCCAAACCGTCAAGCTGGCTGTTCTTGAGCGCGACTTCGATGAAGCCATACTTCAGGTCGCATTCGATCGCGTACTTTTCCACGCGCGCTTTGATGATTTCGTTGCCTCGATAATGAAGCTGCTGAACTTTCTTCGGGCCAAGATGCTTGGCGAGGTGGTCGCGGCCGCCGAAGCCGCAGATGAGCTGGCCGCCGTTTCTCCCGGACGCGCCCCAGCCGATGCGATTCTGTTCAAGAAGCGTAACGGCATGGCCGCGCTCGGCGAGCGTCAGCGCGCAGGCCACGCCGGTGAACCCGCCTCCGATGATGCATACCTCCGTCTCGTGCTCGCCTGCAAGTGGCGCATGAGTCGTCTTATCGTTCCGCGAGGCGGCGTAGTAGGAGCCCGTGTGTTCTTCGTGTGGCATGGCGTTTTGAATCAATCCTTGGCGTGTTGCTTGATGTCCATTGGCGCGAGTTCATGCGATATGGGCCAGTATTATGGCCCCAAAGCACCAATAGGCACGATGCCAACCTCGCCATACTTGACGGCGCCATAGCCGTGCGGCACCACGACCGCGAGCGCGGCTGGCTTGCCAAGGTCGCTGTGTTCCATGCGTTTGGCGAGCACACGCAGGTTCTTTGCGCCTTCTTCTATCCATCTCGCGCCGAGCTTGACTTCAAAGGCAGCCCAACGTCCGTCGGCGGTTTCAATGACGGCATCGACTTCAAGGTCATCCTTTTCACGGTAGTGGAACACCTCGGCATCGTTGGCTTGCGCATAAATTCGCAGATCTCGGATCACCATCGACTCAAACAAGAAGCCGAGAAACCTGAGATCTGCTGTGAGCCGCGCTGGCGTCGCACGCAAGGCGGCTGTGGCAAGCGATGGGTCTACGAAGTGCCGGATGGGCTTCTGGCGAAGCACCGTGCGGGAACGCAAGCTAGGTGACCAAGCAGGCTGATGTTCGACCACCATCAGACGCTCCAAGGCATCTATGTAGGCGCTCACGGTGTCAGTCTTTGCCGGTGCGCCATTGTCTCCAACTTCCGCTGCGAGTCTTGAAAGGGCAACAGGCGTGGAGATATTGCGTGCGAGTGAGCGCAAAAGCCGTCCAACACGAACAGGATCGCGAGATTGCCCGCTGACTATGGCGACATCTGTTCGACGTATCTCCTCGATATAGGCACGATTAAAGGTCATGGCTTGCTGTAGATTCCGTTGCATATTGCCAGGCCAGCCGCCAGTGCATATGAGCTCGGCGAGTCGATCAATGGACAGTTCACATTGGCTCGATACTTGATCTTCCTTCTCCAAGAGCGCGCTGAGCGAGATGGCACCAGTCGAGTGCCCCAGTTCAAACAAGGACATGGGTCTCATTTTGAGTCTCGCGATGCGTCCTGCCCCTGTGTGCCGCGTGAGGTCGTCCGCTGGCACGGCGGAGCCTGTCAGGATGAATTGACCCGACTCGGCGCGCTGATCGACGGCTCTACGCACATGATTCCAAATCGAGGGTGCAAGCTGCCATTCGTCAATGAGTCTTGGCACAGGTCCGTCGAGAAGTCCGAGAGGATTGGTGCTCGCAAGCCACTGGGCGTTCTCGTCAATGTCTAGCATGACTTGACTCTTTGCACCTTGACTTGCAGTGAACGTCTTGCCGGAAGCCTTGCTTCCTTCAACGAGGACAGCGCCGGACGCTGTAAGCAAGGCGTTCAGTTCGGCATCTACAATTCTGGGCAGATAGTCCATTGATGGGCTGCTCGCTGAAATTCGCTCGCATAATACCCTACATAATCAATAAATAAAGTTTCTAAAGGATGTTTTGTCGAAATTATGAAGGGTGTTTTGTCGAAATTATGAAGGGTGTTTTGTCGAGCTATTATGTTGTTTTTATTTTCACGCGGAACCTTCGGGGTTCGAGGCCGTCCTTGACACGCTTCATACAGATCTCTTGAGACGCATCGCTCGGACTTCTACGCAACAGCAGGCAGGCGCGGCCTAGATATGGCAAAGTCATCACCTGCTGAACTGCTTTCTGATATTCATGTCCAGAATTCGTGATTGGTGCGCCGAGAAAGAGATCAAGCACGTTGAATGCCTCGTGCCCGATTTCTTCGGTGTCGCCAAGGGCAAGGTGGTTGAAGCATCAGCAGTTGATTCGGGGGACCTTCGCATAGCCGAATCCTTGTTTGGCCAGGATATTCTCGGCCACTGGGTCGAGGACGACGAATTGATCGATGTCGCCGATATCGACATGACACTTGTCCCTGACGCCGCGACGCTCGTCCCGCAGCCTTGGGCGGATGGCTTCGCGCAGTGCATTTGCGACTGTGAGACCTTGCGCGGCGACGCCCTTGAACTCGCGCCGAGAAGCATCCTCAGGCGCATGGTCGCGAAATTCGCGGCGATGGAACTCGACGCGATTGTCGCGCAAGAAGCTGAGTTCTACCTGCTCGAACCCAATCGCGATGCGAAAGAGCCGGTGAAAGCAGCGGCGGGCAGGTCCGGGCGGGTGATGAACACGCCGCGCTCGTTTCAAACCGAAGCGCTCGCTGAGTACGCGCCGTTCGTGGAGTCTCTTCGCGCCTTCGCTGCTGCGCAAGGCATTCAGGTCACTTCGGCCGAGCAGGAAATGGGACAAGGGCAGATTGAAGTGAACTTCGAGCACGGCCTCGCGCTCGCCAAGGCCGATGAGATGTTCTACTTCAAACGCCTCGCCAAGGAGGCGGCGCTCGCGCACGGCAAGATCGCGAGCTTCATGGCCAAGCCCATGAGCGATGCGGCGGGCAGCGCCATGCACCTGCATCAAAGCTTGACGTCTACAGCGACGAGCAAGAACGGCTTTGTCGATAAGAATGGCCGTTTGAACAAGCGATTCCACGCCTATCTTGGCGGCTTGCAGAAATACACGCCGCCTGCGATCGCACTATTCGCGCCGAGCGTCAATTCGTTTCGCCGCTTTGAAGGCGCCGAATCCTGCCCGACCAACGTCGAGTGGGGGTTCGATAACAGGAGCGCTGGCTTCAGGGTGCCGAAATGCGACGCCGCTGCGACGCGCATCGAGAACCGCATTCCCGGTGCCGACAATAATCCATACCTTGCGATCGCCGTCAGCCTCGCCTGCGGCTATCTCGGCATTCAAGAACACCTCAAGCCGTCTGATCCCGTTGCCGGCAGCGCGTGGGATCGTGGCTTCGGCTTTCCGCGCACCTTGTCTGATGCGCTTGATGCGCTGGAGAACTGCGAGCCACTGATCGATCTTTTGGGCGAGCGCTTTGTCAAGCTTTTTGTTTTGATGCGGCGCGACGAAGTCGAGGACTTTTCGAAGATCGTGACCGAATGGGAGCGCGAGCATCTGCTGTTGGTGGTGTAGCATCGGCCCACATACCGCGCACTACTGTTCGTTGCCTCCCACAAGTGTGCCGAGCGTCGGGCCGATCTCTCGATGCAGGACAAGGTCGGCGAGGTCATCAAGCGGCGTTGCTTCTCGATTCAGGATGACGAGGCGGGCGCCACGCCGCTTGGCGAGCTCAGGGAACCCCGCCGCCGGATAGACAACGAGCGACGAGCCAACCACCATGAACAGGTCGCAGGCTCCGGTTTCGAGTTCTGCTCGCCGCATCTCGTTCTCCGGCATGGCTTGGCCGAAGGAGATGGTTGCCGATTTGATGAGGCCACCGCACTGAAAGCAGGGGGCGATTGCTTGCTGTTCTTGCCATTGCCCTCGCAACTCGTCGAGCTCGTAGCGCTTGCCGCAAGTGAGGCACGAGGCATAGCTGGCATTGCCGTGCAACTCGATCACCTTGTTTTCCGGCACGCCCGAAGTTTGATGCAAGTTGTCAACATTCTGCGTGATCACGGCGCTTGCTTTGCCGCTGTCGATCAAACGAGCGATGGCGATGTGCCCGATGTTCGGCTGGGCTGAGTTGAGGCGGTCGCCGCCGTCGAATCGCCGCCGCCACGACTCGTGTCGTGCCTCGGCGGAATTGACAAAATCGGTGAACTCGATGGGCTTCATGGTGGACCAGATGCCGCCGGGACTGCGAAAATCTGGAACGCCGGATTCGGTGCTGATGCCAGCGCCGGTGAAGAACACGACGCGCTCAGCGGCATCGATCATTGCGGCGAGTTCGTGCGCTTCGGTTATTTCGGTCATAATGCGTGCGGATTCAACTTGCCGCCATTGTAAGCGGTGGTGTCGCGACAATTCGGGAGTGCGCATGGCTGGATTTTATGATCGTGTGATACTGCCACGGCTACTGAACTGCGCTATGTCTCAACAGCAAATGGCGAGGGTGCGCGCGAAGATCGTCCCCGAAGTGTCGGGCGACATTATCGAGATTGGCTTTGGTTCGGGGCTCAACCTTGGTTATCTCAGTCCGGAGGTGCGGTCGGTGACTGCGGTCGACCCGTCGGAAGGGCTGCATAGGCTCGCAGCGCCGCATATCGAAGCGAGCCGTGTCGATGTGATTCATATGCGAACCAGTGCCGAGGCGCTGCCGTGCGAATCGAGTAGCTTTGACGCCGCGCTCTGCACTTGGAGCCTGTGTACGATTCCTGACCCGATCGCCGCGCTTGACGAACTGCGCAGGGTCTTGAAACCAGGCGGGATGCTGGCCTTCATCGAGCACGGCGCGTCTCCGGATGCGGGCGTTCGTCGCTGGCAGGACAGAATCAACCCTATTTGGAACAAGATTGGCGGCGGCTGCAATCTGAACCGCGTACCCGATGCCATGCTTCGCGAGTCGGGCTTCAAGGTCAAGCGCATGGATGCCGGTTATATTCCCGGTCCGAAAATCGCGACCTACACGTTTCGCGGTGTGGCGCAGCCGATTTAAGCGTCGCGCTTGGCTTTCTCGGCTTCGGCGAGCACGCTCGCGCCGCTTTGCTCGAACATGCGCTTGCGATGTGCTTCGCTGATCTTTGCCGGATCGGTCACCTTGTCCTTGCCGACTTCCACACCGCGCTGCAAGGCTGGCCGCGTCTTCAAGGTATCGAACCAGCGCCGCACATTGGGATAGGCGTCCATGCTTTGTCCAAAGCGCTTGTAGGGCAGCACCCAAGGAAAGGACGCCATATCAGCGATCGAATACTCGCCCGCAAGGCACTCCCGCTCTGAGAGGCTGCGCTCCATCACCGCAAACAAGCGGTCGTACTCACCTGCATAGCGGGTGTGGGAATACTCGTGTGCGAGCGCGCCACCGGGCGCGTAGTTGACGAAGTGCGACAACTGTCCCGCCATTGGCCCAAGTCCGCCAACCTGCCAGAACAGCCACTGGTAGACTGAACAGCGATCGCGTTGATTGCGCGGCAGGAACTTGCCGGATTTTTCAGCGAGGTAAAGCAGAATCGCGCCGGATTCAAAGATTGAAAGTTCTCCCCCGGGCGCATCGTGGTCGACAAGTGCTGGCATACGGTTGTTTGGACTGATGCGCAGGAACTCTGGTGTGAATTGATCGCCCGCGCCGAGATTGACTGGCACAATGCGGTAGGGCAGGCCGCATTCTTCGAGCATGATGGTGATTTTCCAGCCGTTTGGCGTGGGCGCAAAGTAGAGGTCGATGGCCATGTCTTTCTTCTGTCAGGCGTGGTGCCCTCAAGTTTCCTTCATCGCACGGCCGAGCGAACTTGTGAGCGGCGCAATCAGATAGTCAAGAAACGTGCGCTCGCCCGCTAGGATAGTCACCTCGACTGGCACGCCTGGCTTGAAGCCGCCTTCGATCCCTTCGAGTTTGCTTAGTTCTTCAACGTCAAAGCCGATGCGGCTCGAATAGAACAGGAATCCAGAGTTGCGCTCTTCAAAGGCGTCGGCCGATACCCACTCAACGGTGCCGTTGATCTCGGGGACGTTGCGCGCACTCAGTCCGCTTAAGCGAATGCGCACCGGCAGGCCGACATCGACGCTGTCACGATCAAGCGAATTGACGCGCGCTTCGACGACGAGGCGATCATCCTCCGGCACCACTTGCAGCACCTCGGCGCGCGGCTCAATGACGGCTTGCGCGCTGTGCACGGCGAGGCCGAGAACGATGCCGTCATCAGGTGCCCGGATATCGGTGCGGTCAAGCACGTCGCGCGCCGTTGCCAACTGTTCGCGCACATCCGAAAGGACGGATTGGGCATCGACGAGTTCCGTATTGATGCTCTTCTGCGCTTCCGAATCGAGCTGGCTGATCTCGAATTCGGTCTCGCTTTTCTTTTCTTGGAGCGCTCCGATCTCCGACAGGAGCTGGCCGATCTCACCTTGGATCTGCGACCTGCGGTTTTGCAGCTCGTAGACTTCCGAAATCGCAGCGAGCTGCTCGGCTTGCAGGGCTTCGGTCTTCTCAAGCTGGGCACTGGTGACTTCGAGCCGCTCTTCGCTCGCTTGCAATTGCTGTTCCTTGCCTTCGACTTGATTCTCGATCTGTAGCACGCGCTGGCGCAGGATATTGGCTTGCCCGCGCAGCTCTTCCTTGCGGCTTTCAAAGAGTGCCGTCTGGTCATCGATCGTCTTTTGCAATTGCTCATTCGGGGCGTAGGCGAGTAGGCGTTCAGACCAGATGATTTCATCGAGATTGCGCTGCTCGGAGACGAGGCGGTCTACAGTGGATTGCGCGGTGAAGAAGCGCCCAGTAAGCAGGTCGAGCTCCGCCTGCGCCTTGGTCTTGACGAGCTCGATGAGCACTTGACCCGCGCTCACCTGATCGCCGTCGCGCACATGAATTTGCTCGACAATGCCGCCTTCGAGATGCTGCACGGATTTGCGATTGCCTTCCACGACCACGCGGCCTGAAGCGACCGCGCCTTCCGCGAGTGTTTGCAGCGACGCGAACAGAAAGAGTCCGAGGAAACCGAAGACAAATGCGAGCACGCCTACCAAGACCCACGGGTCGCGCAGCGCGCGCCTCATTTCCGGCGGTGGCGTGTTGGTGTCCGGTTCGAGCGCATTGGCAAGGTCGATTTGCATGACTTACCCCGCCTGCCCGCTCGGCGCAGGCTTGAGCTTGTCGCGAGTAGGCCCGCTGTGTACGCCACCGTGTCCATTGAATACCACGAGATGCTCGGTGACTGCGAGGAGTTGCGGGTCGTGGCTGATGAGAATAATGGTCGCGTGGCCGCCCTTCAGCCCTTCAAGCGTCTTACGCAGGCGCACGGCGCTGTGTACATCAAAGCCTGTGTCAGGCTCGTCAAGAATAAGCAGGGCGGGGTTGCCGAACAGCGCGCGTGCCAGCGAAATCGCTTTTTGCTGCGCACCTGAGAGGTTTCGCCCAAACGGCTCAAGCTTGGTGTCGTAGGCGTTCGGCAGGCGCAGAATCAACTGTTCGACGCCTGTCGCGCGCGCCGCGGCGACGACGGCATCGTGGGAAACGCCTTCGCGAAAGCGCGAAATATTGTCGGCAACGGTGCCTTCAAACAGCTCGGATTCTTGTGGCAGGTAGCCGACGTAGCGCCCACGGTCCTCGCTTGGCCATTGATGCACATCGACGCCGCCAAGCCGAACCTTGCCTTCGAGCGGTTTCCAACTGCCGGTGATCACGCGCCCAAGTGTTGATTTGCCGGAAGCATTTGGCCCGACGATGCCAACGAGCGTGCCGCCCGGTACGTTGATGCCGAAATTCGTGAGTAGGGGATCGTCAACGCCTGGTGGCGCGATCGACAGATTTTGGACGATCAGGTTGCTTTGCGATATGTCGATCGGCTTCGAGTCGCGGCTGAAATCAATGTCCGTCGATGCCTGCTTGAGGCGCTGCCATGCGTTGCGCGACGAAATAAAGTTGCGCCACGCGCCGATCGCTTGGTCGAGCGGCGCCAATGCGCGGCCCATGATGATCGATGCGGCGATCATGACGCCGGGTGTGACGGCAGGCGGGTTTTGCAGAACAAGGTACGCTCCGGCGCCCAGAATCGCCGATTGCAAGCTGAGCCGCACGGTCTTCGAAACCCCTGACATGCTTCCAATCAGGTCGCTGGCGCGCCCTTGCCAGCCGGTGGCGGCTTCGTGGCTCTGCTTCCAACGTTTGGTAAGCGACTCACCCATGCCCATCGATTGCACGACGGATTGGTTCTTCTGCACCATGTTCGTCATTCTTGAAGCGATGTTGCGAAAAGGAATGGCGCGCTGCATGGGCGGCTGAGACAGACGGTTGACGGTGAGCGCCATACTGAACATGAAAATGGCGCCGACGAGTGCGATTGACCCCAGCAGTGGATGCATGATGAAGATGACGAGGATGTAGATCGGGCTCCACGGCGCATCAAAGAACGCGAACAGGGCAGGCGATGTGAGCATCCCGCGCACCGAGTCCATGTCGTTCAGCAATTGATTTGAACCTTTCGTGTCTTTCGGGCCGGTGGCGCGCGACAAGGATTTGAAGAGTCCCGGCGTCAGTTCCTTGTCAACAGCCTGCGCCACCCTTATCATGCTGCGCGACCTCGCCACCTCCAACAGCGCGAGGACTGCGAACAGGCCAGCCACGAGCAGGCTCAAGGCGAGCAGCGTGTCCATGGAGCGTGAGCTCAATACGCGATCATAGAGCTGGAGCATGTACATGGGTGCGGTGAGCATCAGCAGATTGGTGCCGATGCTCAGCACGAAGACGCCGACAAAGGTCTTGCGAAGACGCTCTAGCGAGCGACCGAATGGCGAGTGCGCCGCAAGCGGCACTTCGTTGTTGTTGAGGATCTTAGCGATGCGTTCCCAAAACCAAGTCGTGAGCCGCTGCCAAGGCGACTGAGGTTGGGTTGACGGCTGCGCGACTTGTCCTAGCGCGTGAAAGTGCTCATCGGCCAAGCGACTACTCCTGTTGGTGGGCGGCAGGCAACATAACTTCTATTCTGGTCGCGATTAGCCGCTGCTAGTCGCCGTTGCCGACGCTTACCTGTGGGGGTTCGTCCGCTGATCCGCGCTTCAGCACACCACGCTTCTCAAGGCCGTCTACTGCCTGCTGAAAGATTTGCAGGGTACGCAAGAAGCCTTCGATCGGCATGATGAGGCAGCGACCGGTCATGACTTCGGGCGGCGCGTCGTCGTCGCCAAGGGTCGGCTTGTTGGTGCCGAGCAGGAGCCTCACGACACCGCCGGTGACCTGCACTTGGGCGACATTGTCGGCGAACAGCATTTCAACTGAATCTGACATGAATTAGTCCTTTTTGATTTGGTTGGAAGAGGGGTGTAATGAAGACGGGGATTCTCTCACAGATTACGTGCGACACTGCTTTCGGTGTCGCACACACGTAACAGTGTGGGGGCGGACTCGCGGAATGCAAGGTATTCAAGCTTTCGTGGCAGTACGAAGCAACCGCTGCTTTTGTCGATTCCAGTCGCGTGTTTTGGCTGCTTCGCGCTTGTCGTGACGCTTCTTGCCCCGCGCCAGCGCAATCTCGCATTTCACGCGACCGCGTCGCCAGTAGAGCGCGAGCGCGATGCAGGTCGCGCCGCGCTGTGATGTATGCAGGTTCAGCTTGGCGATTTCGTCCACATGCAAGAGCAGTTTGCGCGAGCGCGTCGGATCGGCGTGCTCGTGCGCTGCGACCGTTGGCAACGGCGTGATGTTGGCGCCCATGAGCCAAGCTTCTCCCTCGCGCACGCGCACGTAGCAATCACTCAAGTCTGCACTGCCGAGGCGCAGGCTCTTCACCTCCCAGCCGAGCAGCACGAGCCCCGCTTCAAAGCGTTCCATGAGTTCATAGTCAAAATGCGCACGGCGATTGCGTGCGATTGAACTCGGTGAAGCGGATTTTTTCTTCGTGGTCGCCAAGGCGTATGATGCTCGAATATGTGCTGTGTAGTGTGCCAGTGGCACACGATGCTTGTGAAGCCCCTGTGACATCTATGCTTGTGGAGTTTTGAGGGATGCCGCCTGTGCCGGAGATCGAGTTCGAAGTCGCCTATGTAGGGGCGTCGATGAGCTTTGTTCGCGTCTTGACAGCGCCGGCGAGCACGACCATCGAAGGTGCGCTTGCCATTGCCTGCGATCAATATGGCGCGCTTCATGGCGTTGCGGGAATACGCGCTGAGGTGGCGGTGCATGGCGAACGAGTCCAGAACCGTTCGCGGCGACTGCAAGCTGGCGACCGCCTTGAGATTCTGCGCCCATTGCTGACCGAACCTGCCGATGCTCGCAGAGCGCGTGCTATGAAGCCCTAACTCTTCCCTTGTCCCGGAGCAAGATCGCCTTCGATACGGACAAGCGCGTCGTCTTCGAAGTAGACACTGACACGGCGATTGATGTAAAAATCTTCACCAGTCGTCACCGTGTAGATATAGTCCCAGCGATTAAGGCGAAACGGGTTGACATTCACTGGCTCGCCGAGGACGAACACCACTTGCCGCCGAGTCATGCCTGGCCGCAGGTCATCGACCATGCGCTGCGTGAGGACATTGCCTTGATAGACGGTAATTTTGTGAATCTTCGGGATGCCGAACTTCGGAAAGCTCGGCAGGCCGCTGCAACCTGCAAGAACAAGGCATGCGCCCGCCGTTAGGAGAGTTCGTTTCACGGACAGTGCGTCAAGCGAAAAAAGGTTAAGCATACCACCTAACTCTGGCCGCCCGCGAGCAGCGTTCGTGCGTACTCGAGCGTCGATTCGCCGAGATGCGCACCGCCGAGCATGCGGCTGATCTCCTCAAGGCGCTCGTGCTCATCAAGGCGAACAATGGACACAGCGTCATCTTCAGATTTGATGACGCGATAGTGCGTCTGGCTGAGCGCGGCGATTTGTGGCGCATGCGTGATCATGAGGATTTGCGCCGAACCGCCGAGCCGTGTCAGCAGCGCAGCGAGATCATCGGTCAGTTGACCACCGATGCCGACATCCGCCTCATCAAGCACGAGGCTCGGCAATTGCGAGTGCTCGGCGGCAAGCAGAGCGACGGCAAGCGCAAGGCGCGAGCGCTCGCCGCCGGACGCGACTTTTTCAAGCGATGTCGCCTTGAGCGACTTGGATGCGGCGTAATCGAAGGCTGCGCGTTCATAGCCGTACTCGTGCTCGTGGTGCGCAAGGTTGACGACGATGCGCGCATCGCCGAGGCCGAGGCGCTGCATGTAGCCGTGCATTCTTGATTGAAACGCATCCAAGGCGGAAGTTCGCCGGGTGCTGAGCGCTTTGGCAGCGGCATCAAAGACCGCTCGGCGCTGCTCGGTCACCGCTTGCGCTTGCGCGAGCGCATCATCCTTCGCATCAAGACTAGTCAGTTGTGATTGCAATTCGAGGCTGTGCGCAAAGAGTGCTTGTGGCGAGACTCGATGCTTGCGGGCAAGATCGACGATGCTCGACAGGCGTTCATCGAGCGCCTTCATCCCTGCTGGGTCGGCTTGCAAAGTGTCTGCGTAGCGCGACAATTCGGAGGCGGCGCGGCCAAGCTCGTCACCCGCGATGAGCACCGCTTCGCGCGCCGCTTCCAAGCTCGCGTGACTGTCGCGCATCTGCGAGAGCAGGGCGGCAAGCTCGCCAAGCTGCGCCGAAATGCCAACATCGTCTGCCGCAAGCAGGGCGATCGCCCGATCGCTTTCGCTTGTCAGCGCTTCGATGCCAGCGAGTCGCTGATGCTGCTCGTTGATCTCTTCGTACTCACCCTCGGCAAGATTGAGCGCGTTCAGTTCCTCTACTTGGTACTTGAGCAGGCTGGCTCGATCATGCGCCTGGGCGAGGCTTGCCGCAAGCGCTTCGGCTTCGGCTTTTGCGTCCTGCCAAGTTCGCCACAGTGAAGCGATGCGTTGCAGCGCCTCCGGTGTCGCCGCGAATTCATCAAATATCTGCTGCTGCACGCGCGCTTCTCGCAGCGCGTGATGCTGATCTTGCGCATGAATGTCGACGAGCCGCGATGCGAGGTTGCGGAGTACGGCAAGCGTCACGGAGACGTTGTTGACATAGGCGCGCGAACGCCCGTTGATGTCGATGCGTCGGTGCAGCAGGCACTCGTGCGGCGCATCGCTGTTTTCGAGCCCGTGTTCGGACAGGAACTCGATGCCGTCGGGGACATCGGAAAGACTGAAGCGCGCGCTGATGTGACTCGATGTCTTCTCTGGCGAGATGCGGGCAATGTCGGCGCGATCACCAAGCACCTGGCCAAGTGCGCCCAACAGGAGTGACTTGCCAGCGCCCGATTCGCCAGTGATCGCGCTGAAGCCCGGTTCGAATTCAATTCTGAGCGAGCGCACCAGCGCATAGTTCTCGATGCTGAGTTCGAGCAGCAAGAATCTACTCCAGCGAACGCTCAAGCAGCTTCGAGGTCATGTCCACAACGCCGATGACTTTTTGATACGGCATGCGCTTCGGGCCGATGACGCCGAGCACTCCCGCAATTTCGCCACTCTTGCGATAGCGGCGCGTGACCACGCTGAAGTCCGAAAAGGGCTTGTAGCCCGATTCTCCGCCGATGTAGAGCTGGATGCCATCCGAGCGCATTGATCGATCAAGCAGTTCAAGCACAAGACGCTTGCGCGCAAAGGCATCAAGCGCCTTCTTCGCCGATTCCAAGTCTTGATGCGCGCCAAGCAGATGCGCTTCGCCAGCGAGGGCGAGATTGTCGGATGTGCTGGCGAGGCTCTGAATGGCCTTGCCCGCGACTTCAAGCGTCGTTTGCAGAAACGAATCGAGCTTCTCCTTGTCTGACTCCATGCTCGCGAGCACCTCGTCGCGAATTTCCTTGAGCGTCATGCCGCCGAAATGCTTGCTGACGAAGTTGCCTGCTTCGTCGAGCTCGCGCTCGCTGTATTCGCGCGTCGTGTGGATGATGTGATTGCGCACATCGCGGTCGTTGACCACCATGATGACGAGCGCGCGTGTTCCCGAGAGCTTGAGAAACTCCATCTGCCGCAAGATGCCGCGCTCTTCGCCTTTCATGGTGACGACGCCGACAAGGTCGGTCGCTGTCGAAAGCAACACCGACGCTTGGCTGATGAGGTCTTCCGCGCTTGCGTCAGGGTCGATCGTTTGCTGCAGCGCGCTGAGCTCGCCGGTGTCGATTGGCGGCACTTGGACGAGGCTATCGACAAAGAACCGCAAGCCTTCGTTGGTGGGCACCTTGCCCGCCGAAGTGTGCGGCGAGCGCACGAGGCCGCGCTGTTCGAGCGACGCCATGACATTGCGCACAGTGGCCGAGCTCACCTTGACGCCGGGCACGCTCGCAAGCCACTTCGACGCAATCGGTTCGCCCGACTCGATATAGCGCTCAACGAGCATCCGCAGCAGAGATTGGCTGCGTGAGTCAAGGTCGCCAGGGTCTTGGGATGCCGTTTGCGGGGAGTGTCTCGTCATGAAGCAAAGTGTGTCTCACTTGCGGCGGTGGGCGCAAGCGGGCGTAGCTTCGCTTATCTCAAAAAGTGCCGGTTGCTGATTCTTCGAGTTCACGGAGCAGTTTGAGCGTGCGCGTCGTGTCGAATCCGGTCGAAGCATAGGTGCGAAAGGAAGGCACCGAAAACTTTAATGGCGCCGCGAGCGATGCGCCGTCTTCATGGCGCTCGATGAGTCCGCAGTGAATCGCTCGCATGAAGGACCGCTTTGCGTCCTCGCGGCTCATCCCGAGCTCGTCCTCGGCGATTTTCGCAATGTCATAGAAGCGAAAGTCCTCGTTCGCCGGCGTTCGCTTCGTCAGCAGGGACAAGGCGTCTGCAAACTCGTCCAATTCGGCATCGCCGACGATTTCCTTGTAGAAATCAACCCTGAACGCCCGCCCGCGGTCAAGGGCTTTGCTGATATCGATCTGCGCCTCATCGCGACCAAACTCCTTTGCCAGCCCTCTTAAGTAAGATTGAACATGCCTAGGGTAGCAGTCGCTGGCTGCCACGATGACATCGGCAATTGCGTCGTGATCAAGAGGCAGGGCATCGAGTCCAAAAGCGGCGTGCGTCAAGAATGCGCCGACGAGCGCCCGCACATTGTCTTTTTCGAGTGGTCCGACTTGTCGCAATCCGTCCGATACAAGCCGTGGCGATGCGCCTGCGAGCTTGAGCTGCGCGGAGGTGTCCGATAGCCCTGCAAACACTGCCATACAACCGACTTCACCTGTGCGCCCATCAAACAAGTCGAGCAGTACGGCATTGTCTTCGCTTCGGCGGTCTCTCTCGACCTGCTGCGCTTCGTCAACTAGCACAAGGAACACGGTCTGCGCTGGAAGTTCGAGATAGCGCTTGACGATAGACCAAGTATCCGCGCTGCCTTGAAGAAGCTGATCCGACGGCGATGCTTCGCTTCTTCCTTTCTCGATGTTCACCCCGACCCAAGCGATACTGAACGAACCTGCCAGTCTTGTCGTGTGCTCTTGATGCAGTACTTCGGGATCAACGCCGCAGGCTTTCACAAACGCCTTGGCCACCTTCACTTGATTTGTCAAGTCGTTGCCGGCGAGATGCACTGGCAGGATATTCGCGTTGTCCTTGTAGATGCCCTCGAGTTCGAGAAGAACCGATGACTTCCCGCTGCCCGGAGGCCCGTGCAGGACTCGTGCATTCTGGACGCTTCGCCCTGCTTGACGTGTTTGTCGGAGTTGTTGCTCGATGTCCTGAAGAATATCCTCGCGCCCGACAAACACGAACGGCTCACGGCGATCGCCTTGCGCGACGAAGTCCATGAGGTGGGCTTTGTTCTCTGCGGTGAGCGTGTTTTTCAAATGCTGCGGGCTTTTTGGCGTGTCTCTCATCCTGTCGGATTCTAAACGAAGTTGACTTTGCCGTATCGCGTTTGGCGGTCATGGTGCCGCCCCCAATGTGTGTTAATTACAACGTTTTATAAGTTCGCTATATCTTTGTTCTGCCGTGCCAGCGCCTGGATTCCCGCCATCATCGTCCAGATAGACGATATAGTCGAACCCTTGACTCTTTGCGTAGGGCATGACTTTGTAGAGGTCGGGAGCGCGGGAGCGCACATTAACGATTAACTTGTTGCAGTGATAGGCAATGTTATCCTGGGGGACTGTAACGACAAAAGGGTACGTTTCGTCAGTTGTTTCATTCTTGTTTTCCTTTCAGAGCTGCCGTCCGTGAAAGCAGATAACCAGCGGGCGGGTTTGCCCATATCCTTATCGCATCATAACTCATAATACGGCGGCCTGAGATCGTCCTCGCGCAGTGAGGCGATACTTCTGATTTCGAGCCGTTGGTACTTGGGGGTTGGTCATTTCGATCAAGCCTGCATCAAGCGCCGGACGAATATAGTTTTTGCGAAAGGTTGGCCGATGCGACAGCCCGAGTGCTGCCATGAGTTTCGATGCGCCACTTGGTCCGTTTCGCAACTCGCCAAGCAGTCGAATGACTTGGTCGGTTAGATGGTCGCTTTCTTGGTCGGTCGAGGCTATTTCCAAGACGGCTTCCAAGATTGCCTGCAACTTGAATTCGATGAACGGAGCGCTGTCCACCCGGGCGGTACTTGCTCTAATCGCTTCGTAGTACGCCTGCTGCCGGGCGTATACAAGGCTCTCGACCGACGCGAGGGAAAAGATGGATTTCCAGCGTGTCAGGATCAGCGTCTGCCACAGTCGCCCCATGCGTCCGTTGCCGTCTTCGAACGGATGAACGAACTCGAACTCATAATGAAATACGGAACTGGTGATCAGCGGATGGCCTTCAGAGTCCTTGAGCCATGACAGCAGGTTCGACATGAGCATCGGGACCCTGTTCGCGTGCGGCGCGACATGGTGAACTTCGCCGCCGCCAATGACACCAACGCCTCGGTTTCGATAGCGCCCGGGCGTCTCAATCAAGTGAACCATGAGCAGTTCGTACGCCTTGAGCAAGTCATCCTGACTCTCAGGGTTCCAAAGCTGATACTGATCGTAGACATCGATCGCGTTGCGCGCCTCTCGTATCTCCCGCGCCGATGCAATCACACGCTGGCCTTCGAGAATGGTTGTAATTTCATCTTCGCTGAGCGTATTTCCTTCAATGGCGAGCGAGCCATGAATAGAGCGAATACGGTTGATGCGGCGAAGGCGAAAGTCCGCTTGAACTGCCGCTTCATCCATGCCGCCAATGGTTTCGCCGATACGTGCGACGAGATTTAGAATCGCCGGAGTGATGGTGTAGGGTGGTGTTGTCCCTTTGTGTACAGTCATATCCTCAATGTCTCGAAATTACGGGAGATTCTCTTCGAGCTCACCTCGGCGGACGAGTTTCACCAAGCCTTCCATGTCGCGAAGTGTGGCGTCCGGGAAACGTTCCTGCAGACAGTCGGCATTGCGAATGTGCCTGCGATGACATGGTCTCGTTGCGCGTCGTGGCAATAGTAACGAATGTGGATGGTGTTTGGATGGCGAACTGGCTTGCTGTTTTCGCAGCCTGATGTCGGCTGTTACGTTCGCCGATCCATCCCCACTCCACTCGAGAAGCGTTTTGGGAAAGCGTCTTGATGTACCATCTCTCTTTTGCAACGAGGTGGGTGCGGCTGTTTGCCGTGGCGCTTCCTCCGTAGTTCGGCGCCGCGGAGCATGTCTCACATCTAGCCCTCGTGTACTGTTGGAGCTTGGCACTCGCATGGGCAGACGCACAGGTTACTTGATCGCCGCTGGCATCGTCATTGGCGCTTTCGCTGTTGCCGCGATTATGGTGTCACTCGCGCCGCAGCCTGAGCGGCGAGAGCCGCCTTCGCAATTTCCCTATGTCGAGACAGCCGAGATCATCGCGGGAACTGATTTCATCCCTGTATACGGTGCGGGCACCGTGCGACCAAGCGCCGAAATAGACCTCGCGCCGCAGGTGGGCGGGCGCATTGTCTGGGTCGCCCCGGGCTTTCGCAGCGGCGGACGTGTTGATCGAGGGCAGCTGCTGTTTCGCATTGAGGAGGCTGACTACCAGCATCGTGTGCGCGACGCCGAGGCGGCGCTCGCGGCTCGGCAGGTTGCTTTGCTGGAAGCGCGAGGGAACGTGGTCATCGCGCGCGCCGAGTACGAGCGCTTCGCCGCCCGCAAAGATCAGAATGTAGACGAGATGCGCGCGCCGGCGAATCCGCTGGCCTTGCGCGAGCCGCAGCTCGATGCGGCAGAAGCAGCGCTGAAGCGGGAAGAAGCGCAGCTTGCGGCGGCGCAGCTCGATTTGTCCCGCACGCGGGTGAGCGCGCCGTTTGACGGGTTTGTTCGCGAAGAGTCGGTCGATATCGGTCAGCTGGTCGTGCCGGGCGAGTCTGTCGGGCGGTTGTTTGCTGCCGATGCGGCTGAAGTGGTTGTTCCGCTATCCGACGCTGAAGCAGCGCTGATTCCCGGCCTTTGGGCGTTGTCGGCGGCAGCGAGCGGGCGCGAAGCGAAAGATCAGCGGGTCGCCGCCCGCGTGATTGCCGACTACGGCGGCGATCGCTACGCTTGGCCGGGTCATGTGGACCGGGCTGAGCGGTCACTTGACGAACGCACGCGAACAATTGAAGTGATCGTGCGTGTACCTGAGCCGTTTGCGGCGGGCGAGCCGGTCGATGTTGACTACAGGGCGGAAGCGCATGCGCCACCGCTTCTGGTTGGAAAGTTTGCGGAAGTGGTGATCGAAGGTGCATCGCCAACGAACTATGTCCGAGTCCCGCGCGACGCGCTTCAGCCGGGCGATGAGGTCTGGACAGTCGGGGAGGCCGGTGCCGTGCGCATCGTTCGCGCGCGCGTTCTGCAGCGTGGCAACGACGAGGTGTTCGTCACCGGCGCGTTTGAACCACGTTCCTTGGTCATCATCAGCGGATTGCAGGTCGCCACGGACGGCATGACCGTGCGCAGCGCAGCGCAGGACGCAGCGGCAGCGCCGTCTTCGCGTCCATGAAGGGCGCCGACCCTTACCTCGGAGAGCCTTCCGGGCCAATCGCCTTCATGGCGGCCAATCCTGTGGCCGCCAACCTGCTCATGATCGGCATTCTGGCGGCCGGATTTATCGCCATGACCGGCTTGCAGCGCGAGGCTTGGCCAACGCTCGCATACGACATGATTGAGATCTCCGTGCCCTATCCGGGTGCCAACCCCGAGGAGGTCGAGGAATCGATTGTCGTGCCCATCGAACAGCGGGTTCGCGGTCTCGACGATATTAAGAGCGTGCGGTCGGTGGCTGCCGCAGGCATCGCGTCCTTGCGCCTTGAGCTCAAAACCGGCGTCGATGCGAGCGACGTGATAGACACTGTCGAATCCACGGTCGGGCAAGTCCGTTCGCTGCCACAGGCGAGCGAGCGTCCGGTGATTCAGGAAATGACAAACCGGCAGAGCATCATCCGTCTTATCGTCCACGGCGATGTGCCGGAGCGGGCATTGAAGGAGATCGCGCGCGCTATTGAAGACGAGCTCGTCGCTTTGCCCGCCGTGTCCCAAGTCGAGACTACTGGCACGAGGGACTATGAAGTTTCGATTGAAGTGCCGCTCGCACGGCTGCGCGAGCTCGGGCTCACATTGGACGACATTGCGAATGCGATTCGGCAATCGTCGCTCGAACTCTCTGCCGGCAGCATCGAGTCAGATCGTACCGAGGTGCGAGTGCGCACGCTCGGCCAACGCTATCGTCAGCATGAGTTTGAATCCGTCGTCGTTTTGAGCGATTCCGACGGCAGCGTGCTGCGCGTCGGCGATATTGCCGAAGTCCGTGATGGGTTTCGAGAGACCGGCCTGATCGTGCGTCATATGGGCCGCCCCGCTGTCTTCGTCGAGGTGTTCCAGTCTGACGGTGAGCGGGTCATGGATGTGGCCACATCAGTTCGCGAGCATCTTGCCGAGGTCGTTTCGCCGCAACTACCGCCGGGCGTGGAAGTGACGATTTGGAATGACGACACCAAAAGCTACTCGGAGCGCGTGAATCTGCTGCTGAAGAACGGTGGCCTCGGCCTGCTGCTGGTGCTGATCGCCCTCACCTTGTTCCTTGACATGCGTCTCGCCGTCTGGGTGGTGGCGGGCTTGGCGACTTCAATGATTGGCGCGTTTGCGGTGCTGCTGGTGCTCGGTATCTCGATCAACGCCATATCGCTGTTCGTCTTTGTCCTTGGCATCGGCATCGTTGTCGATGATGCCATCATTGTCGCCGAACATATCCATGAAGAGCGCCAGAAAGGGGTGCCGGGCGTTGTTGCCGCGATCCGTGGCACACGGCGAATCAAGGGGCCGCTCACCTTTGCGGTGCTGACTTCGGTGGCTGCATTCACTCCTATATTCCTCATGCCAGGCGGGCTCGGCGAATTTTGGCTGGCGTTGCCGGTGGTCGTGATCGCCATGCTGGTGATTTCTCTGGTTGAATCACTGTTCATCCTGCCGCACCATCTCTCCACGCTGCCACTTGCGAGTGAATCGCCTGCGACCCAAGTGCAGCGGCAACTTCGCCGCATTCGAGACGGCGTGGACGCCTCGCTCAAGCGCTTTGTGAACGGCCCGCTTGATCGCTCAGTGCGTTTCGCCACAGAGCAGCCCGCAGTGATCATGGCGGGGGCCGTGTCTGCCCTTGTGCTTAGTATTTCTCTCGTGGCTGCGGGCGTTGTCCGCACCACCTTCGCGGACGAGATCGAAGGCGACTTTGTGGTTGGCAGCTTGGAGATGTCTCCTGGCACGGCGGCTGAGCGCACGTTCGAGGTTGCGCGTCGCCTTGAAGATGCCGGGCGGCGGGTGATCGAGCGGTTGTCCGCCGCACAAGGCGAGGGCGCGCAGCCACTCTTGTCCGGAGTCACCATCAACGTCGGGGCGGAGCCGCGCATTGAAGGCGGCGGCATCGTCGCGAAGCCAACGCTCGAACCCATGCCGAATGTGGCAACGATCGAGTTCAAGCTGGTGAGTGCCGGAGAGCGCGACATCTCGGCGGTCGATGTCGCAGATGCGTGGCGTGAAGAGGTGGGTATTCTCCCTTATGTTCGCGGTGTCGCGTTCAGTGGCGAGGTGCTTGCCTTGGGCAAGCCTGTGGAAGCGGTGCTGTCCCATCCCGATTCTGCCACGCTGATCCCCATTGCCGAATCCGTTGTCGCCGGCCTGCGCGCGACCGAAGGCATTTTTGATGTGCGCTCGGACCATGCGCCGGGCGTGCGCGAAATGCAGCTCGAATTGCGCCCCGCTGCGCGCAGCCTCGGGTTCACCTTGGAGGACTTGGCGCAACAAACCCGTTGGGCGCTGTTTGGTGCCGAGGCGTTCCGTATGCAGCGCGACCGCGAGGAGGTCGAGGTATTCGTGCGCTTGCCTGAGGACGAGCGCAACGCCGTCACCGACCTTGAGCAACTTGTCGTGCGAACTTCGGAAGGCGTTGAGGTGCCGCTCAGTCGTGTCGCCGTGCTGAAGCCTGGTCGCGAACCGACAACGATTCAGCGCAAGGACGGCAATCGCGTCGTCACCGTCACTGCGGAAGTCGACACGGCTGTGCTGTCTGCGGGCGCCGCAAACGCCCATCTCGCCAACTCGATTCTGGCCGAGTTGGTTGAGAGCAATCCCGGCCTGACCTTCAGCTACGGCGGTGAGCAGCAGCAGCAGCAGGAATCCATGGGCGCGATGCTGCGCGGGTTTGCCTTGGCGTTGCTATTCATGTTCGCCATGCTTGCCATTCCGCTCCGTTCCTACGGCAAGCCGGTTATCGTCATGGCCATCATCCCGTTCGGCCTGATCGGCACAATTTGCGGACACTGGGTGCTCGGCGTGCCGATCGCGGCGACCACGGTGATGGCGTTCTTCGGATTGAGCGGCGTTGTCGTCAACGATTCCCTGGTGATGCTCGATTTTATTGAGCAGCGGCGACGGGAGGGCGATGCTGCGCGCACCGCGATCATCGAAGGCGCGAAGGCGCGCTTCCGTCCCATCCTACTGACGTCTCTCACGACTTTTCTCGGCTTTACCCCGCTCATTCTTGAGCGCGCCATCCAAGCCCAGTTTCTGGCGCCGTTCGCTGCCACGCTCGGCGTTGGTATCCTTGTCACCACGGTGATTCTGATGCTCGTAACGCCAGCGCTCGCCGCGGTCTATTTGCGTGTCAATGCGCGACGGCCTCATCAAGAGGGCGCCGCCGCGATCTAGGGCGTGTTAACACTATGCCCGCCGACGCTGTTGTCGCCTGTGCAAGAGCCGAAAGAGCCGATTCGCACGCCCCAAAGTGTTTGCTCCGGCTCTTGCTCAGGCGACAACCCTTCGGGCCGGCCCCGTTTTCCGCCAGCCTTCGTTCTCGCTCGCTCATGTGGGGTAGGCCACACAGCGCTTGCTCGGCCTTGTCTGGCGGAAAACGGGTCTCGGCAGCGTCAACGTACATAGTGTTAACGCGCCCTAGTGTGAACACGCCCTAAGTGAATCGCATCACGTCGTGAAGGATGCACAGTGGAATCGGGCCGAACGCAAGAATTGAACCGACCACGAACAGCCATTTGCTTGCGGCCTCCGGGATCGGGCGCCGAACAATTGTTTCAAACGCGGCATAGATCATCGCCAAGCCATCGACTACCGGTCCCGGCAGCAGGTTAATCACGCCGAAGCCGAGCGAGAACAGCCCAAGCAACATGAGGACGGCGGCGACATCGAGATTGGAGGACTCCAATCCCAACTGCGTGAGTTGCATGCCGCCGCCGAAATTCATGACGCTGAT
Organism: Gammaproteobacteria bacterium; assembly: GCA_026709225.1. Classification (GTDB taxonomy): domain Bacteria; phylum Pseudomonadota; class Gammaproteobacteria; order Pseudomonadales; family Azotimanducaceae; genus Azotimanducus; species Azotimanducus chitobiosivorans. The sequence continues at coordinate 27,249 of JAPOTJ010000050.1, forward strand.
TGAACCGAACACCATCTTGAAACCGCCAATTGCCGTTGACCAGCCGATCTCGACCGTCTTGACAAACGCCGAGAAAATGCCTACGAACGGGTTGCCGGACACTTCCGCATCGACGTTTTTACGGGTGATGCCGAAGTATTCGTACATGTCGATCCAGGCGACGTCCGATTGCCACTCTTCGATCTCGAAGGCATAGTCGATGAGGTCTCCCTCACGAGCGACCGTCAGGTCGATGGTGCCGGTGTCGCCTGCGCGTCCGAGCAACGCGATGCCGACATCCCCCCAGGTTTCGGTATCCGCGCCGTCAACGCCGACGATGCAGTCCCCGTCCTGAAGTCCCGCGGTTGCGGCCACACCCTTGTCGTCAACGACATCCAAGAACGCGCCCGGTGCGATGGGTGACATCAGATAGGCGGCGGTCAGCAGCAGGAACGTGCAGCCAAAGTTGGCAAGCGGTCCGGCGGAAGACGCGAACAGCCGTCGCCAGGCGGTCGCGGACTCATACGACGCCTTGTTGAAATGCACCGAAGCCACCGGCAGCACGCCAAACAGGTTCTCGGTGCCACTCGCCGAGGTCGATCTGTGGGCGATGGGGCCGACGCCGTAGAACATTCGGTCGACGCCAATGCCGACCATTCGCGCCGCAACCAAGTGGCCGAGCTCGTGGATGTAGTTAAAGACGATCCACGAGATGACAAGCAGAATGAGGACGAGTTCCATCAGTGGCTCCTAAGTTGCATGCATAGGGCATCCGCCAGTAGGTTCGACCGCGACGGAAACCTTGTGGGAATCGGGGAAGGGGCGCTTGTCGCGTACTCGGAATCGGAGCGACTTGCGCGGTGAGGTGGAGGGCATCGCCTTGATCTTGATCGGGTAGCTCGAGGGCAGCACCTCCAAATCGAAGTGGTGCGCGATCTGAAGGATGTTGAAGGCCAATTGCGATTCGACCAGCCGCGAGCCGAGGCATGTGTGGGTGCCGAGCCCGAATACGGCATAGGCGCCATGCTTGCGCTTCTCGACCTCTTCGGGCAGGTGTCGGTCGATGTCGAACGCCTCCGGGTTCGGGAAGTTCTCTTCCAAGTAGTGGGCGGCGCTCGAAGCCACCACCACTTGGCTGTTGACGGGAATCTCAAAGCCTGCGATGGAACAGGTGTTCGCGGCGTGGCGGATTTGCAAGGGCACCGGCGCGTAAAGGCGCAGCGTTTCCAGGAGCAGCCGACGCGCCACATCGGCATCTTCGATGGAGAACTTCTCATGGCCCGCTTCGTCCTGGTCGAACAGTCGTGCCGCTTCCGCCTTGACACGCGCCAGCAATTCCGGACGCGAGTACATCTCACACATCGCGAATGCGAGCGTGTAGCCGGTGTAGATGGGCGGTAGGAGCGTCATAATGAAGGCATACATCATGTCCGCTTCAGGGAAGAACTGAGGGTCTGCTATGTGCAGGCTTATGTAGTCGTCGAGCAGGTCTCGAGCCGTGTCCTCGCGCTGAGCCGGCGTGTGCGAGGATTTCATGAATGCAAACATCTTGTCGAGCTGCTTGCGCTTGGAACGCATACTCGGCGTGCGAAGCATGAATTTCGGCAGCAGTCCCTGCACATGCGTGAGCAGGGCGCGACTTTTGTACGAGAACACGGTGTCCATGTGTTCGAATTCGCGAAAGGAGCTTTTCAATTGCCATGTTTGGCGGCTCATCAGGACGAGGAACGCATCACGCCCGATCTCGTCGCCGACTTTCCATTGGCTGAGCTCCTCGCGCAATTGCTGCGCCATGTCGCCAAAGCGCTCATCGAGCCGTGTCTTCGAATAGAATCCACTCAGCGCTTTGCGCATGCGGTAGTGCTCCGCGCCATCCGTGCCCGATAGGGTTCGAGATGCGCCGAACACGCTCTCTAGACCGTTCAAATAGGTCTTGGAATGCAAAAAGAGCCGGCCTTTCCTGTTCACCCAAGCGTTCACGTCTTCTCCGGCGAGCACGTACATCAGCGGCTTGCGGGAGAAAGGGAGCGACAACATGAACACCGGGCCAAGCTCTCGGTAGAGTTCTGCCGTCGTCTTCCCGAAGTTGCCTTCCCAAGTGGCCCGCTTGAGAAGTAGTTTCCATATGCTCAACCGAGGTATCGGCTTTGCCGCGAGCTTCGGTAGTCGCTGCGACATCCATTCGACCGCCTCGGCGACCGTGCGCCCGAGCAGGTCGAGACCGCTGATCAATTCGATGCGATCAAGCGATTGCTCATAGTCATCCGGGTCGAGAAGGAAACGGAATGCGCCGCACGCATGAGCCAATCCGGTCACCGCCGCATCGCGAGGGTCGGGCAGCTCGTCGCTGAGAATGGTTGACTTGATGCGCTGGCGAACATCGGCGCGCTCGTCGGTGTCTCCCATGCGGAAGCCAGGGCGCCGCGCTTTGCGGGACAGCGACCAGAACCCGCCCAAAGCTTGTTCAAGTATGCCTCTCTCAACAAGGCGTTCCAGAATCGCATGGAGCATGTCGTCGGCTTGGCTGGCGGTCTTCTCAACCCAGTACCGCGGCGACTGATTGGGCTCTCCGCTGGCAATCGCCGCGAGAACGGGATCAAGAATCGCGTCGCCGAGAGGCGTGTCGTCGAGTAAAGTGAGTTGTTCCAAGTCCGTGTCGATGCGTGATTCAAAGGCGAGATCCATGAGCGTGCCGCCTGCAATGCCGCAAGCGAGCGTCCATCCGGAGACTTGCTCCAAATAGCCGCTTTCCTCACTCAGAAGAAGAAGAACTAACTCTTCTATAATTCTCATTCGCCGCTCCTGTGTTGGCTCGTGCGGACATGTGTGAGTCGATTATAGGTGAAACTCGGCGGTTGTGACGATATTGCCTGGCGCAGCTCTATCGCGGTTTGTGCGCCGGCAAGCAGCAGAGCATGGACAGTCCCGACCTGCCGTTCTCAGGTCAACGCGCTGAAGTCCACGCGCCGCCTACCGCGCGATGCAGAGCGAGCTTGGAATGCGCGTGGTCGCGCTGTGCCGCCGACACCGCCGAGCGCGCGGCGATCAGCAATTGATCAGCGCTCAACAATTCGTCGTAACGTCCGACACCGGAGGCAAAGCGCTGCGCCTGCAGGCGTGATTCAGCTTCCGCATCGATGAACTGCGTGGCGAGCAGTGCGTGCCTCTCCTGGCTCGCTTCGAGACCGGCGAGTGCGGATTCGACCTCGCCTACGGCGGCGACCACGGATTGCCCGAAGGCCGCGAGCGCTTCTTGCAGCCTCGCTTCAGCGAGCGCGACATTGGCGCGCCGCCGCGCCCCCTGCAAGGTAGGCCCGAGCAGATTGAGGCCGATATTCTGGAACCATTGGTCGGGGTCGAAGAGTTCGTCGGAATCCGTGCTTTGCAAGCCGATGACGCCCGAGATCGACAGCGAGGGAAGGAGTTCCGCGCGCCGGGCGCCGAGCGTGAAGCGGGCGGACTGCAAGCGCTGCCGAGCGGCATCCACATCGGGGCGCTGCGTAATAAGGTCCGCGGGAACGCCAACCGCGATGGCTTCCGGGCTCAAGACAATTTGGCTCTCGCTTGGCAGCAGGTCGGCGTGCTTTTCGCCGTAGCCGCCGAGCAGCATCCATAGCCTCGCCTCGGCACCGGCGCTCGCTGCCTTCATTTGCGGCAGCCTCGCGCGCGCATCGCGCAATTCCCTTCGCAGCGCATAGACGGGCAGCGCATCAACGAGGCCGCGCTCATAGCGACTCTCCACGAACGAAACGCGCTGCGACAGCACATCGACCATGTCTTGCGCGAGCCTTTGCTGCGTTCGCGCTTCCATGACTTCGAGGTAGGTGCTGATCGTTTCCGCCAAGACCGCGATGCGCGCGGTCGAAAAATCCGCTTCGGAGGCAAGTTGCAGCGCGCCTGCTGCCAAGGCGTCTTGGCGGTGGCGACCCCAGAAGTCCGCCTCGTAGGCGAACTCCGCACTGAAAGAAAATGTGCGTAGCTGCAAACGGTCCGGCAAGGCGAACCCGAAGTCCTCAATGAGTTCGGGGCCGAAGCCGAGCTCATCGAGCTGCGCGCCGATGCCTGCGTTGGTCGGTGTTTCGAGATCCACTGCCGAGAGGGCTGGCGCGACTGACGGGAAGAAGGCAGCGCGGGCGATGCGCGCCCGCGCTCTCGCCTGCTCGACGCGGGCGACCGCTTGACGCAAGTCGAGGTTGGCGGCGAGGGCAGCTTCCACGACGCGGTTGAGCGCAGGGTCGGCAAAGGATTCCCACCATGCGAGCGGACGGTGCGAACTCGAGTCCGGGCTTGCCGAATAGGTCTCGGGCAGGCCGCTCGGCACATCCGAATAGGAGGGTGGTTGGGGCGCGTTGCTCGAACAGCTCGCGACAAGCAGCGCGGCCATGAAGAGCAGCCATGACTCGATCAAGCGTCCTCGGAAGGCGGCAAAGGGCTTACAGAGCTGTCCGTTGGCGCGCGCGCGCAATTTCTACCGCTCTTAACTGCTGTGATGGCGAGCATTATAGCCTTCGCCTTATCGAGGTGATTCGGGACGTGATTCGCCTTGTATTTCCGCGTTCTTGCCCCCATATCTGGCGCTCCCCTCACATGCGCAGTATTCATGGCGGACACGGCGAAGAGCGACGAGCAAGCTGAAGAGCAGCAAGCGGACGCGGTTGCAGAGGACCGGCGGGAAGCTGAACAGCTCGCCGACGGCGACGATGCGACTGAAGATGACACGGCGAGCGAGCTCGCGCGGCTTCGTGAGCAGGTTGCGTCTCAAGAAGACCAGGTGCTGCGCGCACGCGCCGAAGCCGACAACATACAGCGCCGCGCCGCGCGCGATGTCGAGAACGCCCACAAGTACGGGGTGGAGCGGCTCGTTCGAGATTTGATTCCGGTGGTGGACAGCTTGGAGAAAGCAGTCGAGATCGCACGTAAATCGCACGCAGAAGACGAAGGCGCTGATGCACAAGGCATCGAGCTTGCGAGTAAGCTCCTCGTCGATACCTTGGCGCGGCACGGAATCGAGCGAATCCTTCCCGAGGGCGAACCCTTTGATCCTGCGTGGCATGAGGCGGTGGCCATGGCGCCCGACGACAACTGCGAGGAAAACACGGTCGTCAACGTCGTGCAGTCCGGGTTCTCATTGAACGGGCGGCTGGTTCGCGCCGCCAAGGTGGTCGTGTCGCGCGCCGAACCCGCTTGAAGTCGCAAAAATCGCGCAAATATATGAACAACAGGCATCGTCCGCTCGCGGACGGCGCATAGAACAACCAAAGCTTTTGAAGCACTCACTGGAGGCATCATGGGAAAAATCATCGGCATTGACCTTGGCACTACCAACTCTTGCGTTGCGGTGCAGGAGGGCGGCGCCTCGCGCGTCATTGAAAACTCCGAGGGTGATCGCACGACGCCGTCGATTGTCGCCTATACGGACGACAAGGAAATTCTGGTCGGGCAGTCGGCCAAGCGTCAGGCGGTCACCAACCCGCTCAATACCTTGTTTGCGGTCAAGCGCCTGATCGGGCGACGCTTCAAGGATGATGTCGTGCAACGCGATATCAGCATGGTGCCGTACACGATCGCCGAAGCCAAGAACGGCGATGCGTGGATCGAAGTGCGCGGTGAGCGGCTCGCGCCGCCGCAAGTGAGCGCCGAAGTGCTCAAGAAAATGAAGCGCACGGCTGAGGATTATCTCGGCGAAACTATCACCGAAGCGGTGATCACGGTGCCCGCCTATTTCAATGATTCCCAGCGCCAGGCCACCAAGGATGCCGGCAAGATCGCTGGCCTTGATGTCAAGCGCATCATCAACGAGCCGACGGCGGCGGCGCTTGCGCACGGCGTTGACCGTGAGCAAGGGGATCGAAAGATCGCCGTCTATGACCTCGGCGGCGGCACCTTCGACATTTCAATCATCGAGATCGCGTCGGTCGATGGCGAACAGCAGTTCGAGGTGCTGTCAACCAATGGCGACACCTTCCTTGGCGGGGAGGATATCGACCTCGTGCTCATCGAGTACATCGCCGATGAGTTCAAGCGCTCGAACGGCGTCGATCTGCACAATGACCCGCTTGCCTTGCAGCGGCTCAAGGAAGCGGCCGAGAAGGCCAAGATCGAGCTGTCAAGCAGCCAGCAGACCGAGATCAATCTGCCGTACATCACGGCGGATGCGTCCGGGCCGAAGCACCTCGTATTGAAGCTGACGCGCGCCAAGCTCGAATCGCTCGTCGAAAACCTCATTGAAAAGACGCTTGAGCCGTGCCGCACGGCGCTCACCGACGCCGGCCTCAAGGTGGGCGATATTTCCGATGTCATCCTCATCGGCGGCCAGACGCGCATGCCGCTCGTGCAAGAGAAGGTCAAGACCTTCTTCGGCCGCGAGCCAAAGAAGGATGTCAATCCAGACGAAGCGGTCGCGGTCGGCGCGGCTATCCAAGCGGCGGTGCTGTCGGGCGATGTCAAGGATGTGCTCCTGCTCGATGTGACGCCCTTGTCGCTCGGCATTGAAACCTTGGGCGGCGTGATGAGCGTGCTGATTGATAAGAACACGACCATCCCGACACGCAAGAACCAAGTCTTTTCGACGGCCGATGACAACCAGACGGCTGTGACCATTCATGTAGTGCAGGGCGAGCGCAAGCAGGCGTCCGCCAACAAAACGCTCGGCCGCTTCGACCTCAGCGATATTCCGCCTGCGCCGCGCGGCATGCCTCAGATCGAAGTCAGTTTCGACATTGACGCCAACGGCATCCTCAATGTGTCGGCCAAGGACAAGGCGACCAACAAGGAGCAGTCGATCGTCATCAAGGCCTCAAGCGGCCTTTCCGACGAAGAGATCGAGACGATGGTGCGCGAGGCCGAGGCGCATTCCGAAGAGGACAAGGTCTTTGAAGAGCTCGTGCAGATTCGCAACCAGGCCGACGCCATGGTGCACTCTGCGCGCAAGAGCTTGGAGGAAGCGCCTGAGAGCGTGACGGCGGAAGAAAAGCAGGCTGTCGAGAACGCTGCCAAAGATCTTGAGGAAGCGCTCAAGAGCGAAGCATCGAAAGAGGACTTGGAGGCCAAGGTGCAGGCGCTGTCGCAGGCTGCTGCGGCTGTCGCGCAGAAAATGTATGCCGAGCAGGCATCGGATGCAACAGCGCAGAGTGCGTCAGGCTCGGATGGGGCGCAGGCAGGGACAGCCGACGCCGCAGACGATGCCGTTGATGCCGACTTCCAAGAAGTGCGCGACGACGAGGAGCCACGCAAAAGCGCGTAAGGCAGCGCTGATTCAACATGGCGGACAAGCGTGACTACTACGAGGTACTCGGGGTTGCGCGCAATGCCGGCCAGGACGAGATCAAGAAGGCGTACCGCCGCCTCGCGATGAAGTTGCATCCGGACCGGAATCCGGATGACGAAAAAGCTGCCGAAGGCTTCAAAGAGGCTTCGGAAGCCTATGAGGTGCTATCGAACGACGAACAGCGTTCGGCCTACGATCAATTCGGGCATGCAGGCGTTTCTGGGGCAGGGCAGCAGGGCGGCTTCGGCGGACGAGGCTTCGGCGATATCTTTGGTGACATCTTCGGCGATGTCTTCAGTCAAGGCCGAGGCCAGCGGGCATCGCGCGGGCGCGACATGCGCTATAAGCTGAGCTTGACGCTCGAGCAGGCTGTTCGCGGCGACGAGGTCAAGTTGCGTGTGCCGACGCGCGTGACCTGCGAAGACTGCGGCGGCTCCGGTGCGCGCAAAGGGACCGCGCCTGTGACCTGCAATGTGTGCAACGGTGCGGGCGTCACGCGCACATCGCAAGGCTTCTTTTCTCTGGAGCAGACCTGCCGTCGCTGCGGCGGGCGCGGTTCGATCATTCGCGACCCGTGCCCTACATGTCGAGGACGCGGGCATGTTGAAAAGCAGCGCACCCTGTCGGTGAACATTCCTGCGGGCGTCGATGTCGGCGATCAAATCCGTCTCGCTGGCGAGGGCGAGCGCAGTGAATCGGGTGGGCCTGCAGGCAATCTGTATGTCGAAGTAGACCTCAAGCCGCACGAGATCTTCGAGCGCAAGGGCGCGCATCTCTGGTGCGAAGTGCCAGTGAGCTTCACTGAAGCCGCGCTCGGTAGTAAGGTGGAGGTGCCGACCTTGGATGGGCGCGCGCGAATCGATGTGCCAGCAGGCACGCAATCGGGGAAAACCTTCAAGCTTCGCGGCAAGGGCGTGAGGCCGGTGCGCGGCGGCGGCGTGGGCGACCTCTACTGCCGGCTGCGCGTGGAAACGCCGGTCAATCTCAGTGCGCGGCAGCGCGAGATATTGCTGGAGCTCGACGCCGCGCTTCAGGAGAAAGGCGAGCGCCACTCGCCGGACGCCAGTGGCTGGCGCAGCAAGCTCAAGGATTTTTTCAGCGACAGTCGGACTTGAGTGCCGCTCGCGCAGGATTTTTCCCAGCAAAGGTTTGTGGGTTCAAACGCTCCGCGTTCATTCTATGGACAATTCACTTGCGAAGGTAGCCTGCGGTCCGGGGGCGGATCGGCGTGAGGGTGCTTGGCCCAAATATACGTTGTTCCCATGTTGCCGTTCCTGCATCGCGCCCCTACGTAAACGTTTCGTCCGTCAAAATACGCAGGGTAAAAGCGGCCTCGATTGTGAAAGGTTGATCTGTTATTGACATACCATCCTTTTTGCTTGCCCAAGGCGTCCTTGCTCAATGCAGTGGTGCGGTCCATCATATAAAATGTCGTATCGCTATCCTGGAATTCGTCTCTCCCGTACTGCCACCCAGCATGAATGCAGTCCTGGTCAAACTGTTCCTGACATTGGTATTTTTGCGCCAGCGCCTCGGCTGGCAGGATGAAAGAAATCGCCACCAGAACAGCGGCAATAATCCCTAGCTCGTAATTAAGTAATCTGGGGGGGGGGGGCATGGTCTCTATCTCCTATCGAAGGATCGAGTGAGTGAATGTAGGCTACTCGCGATTTTTCCCGATTGCTCGCGCAATGTCAAGCACGAGTGCGGCTCACGCAAGGAACCAAGGCAGCACTTTCGTGTTGCGGACATCGAAGCTGGCATCGCCGCCGTGGACGAGAACAGCACGCGTGGCAGGGTTGTCAGGAAGCTGCATCCACCATTCGAGCGCCCATGAGGGTCACAACGGGATAGGAATCTACAGCCTTGACCAGGCTGTTTGACAGGTGTCATTCAATCATGCGCGTGATCGTTGATTGACTCAATCGTGTCAAATTGATGATTAGATCATCAATTTGACACGATTTTCCGTGTCGCGCCTGAAAGCTGATTCAATGTATGGTGTGCGACTTCAGCAAACGTTAAGGGCATTACCCATGAGGCAGCGAACGGCCGCTCGGCAATCGTGGATACTGACGCTTCTTCCATTGATATTTCTGTTGACGATGAATCTGCAGGCGGGCGACGAAGAAGACTCCTACCTCTGGCTCGAAGAAGTCCTGGGAAGCGAAGCCTTGGACTGGGTAGAGACGCAGAATGATGCGTCGCGAGCGCGCCTTGAGTCGGACGAGCGGTTTGCCGCCATTCGAGATGCGGCGCTCGCCGTGTATTCGGCAACTGATCGTATCGCATACGCTCGGCACGCAGGGGAGCGCGTGTTCAATTTCTGGCAGGACGAGCGCCATGTGCGCGGCATCCTGCGCGCAGCCTCGATTGACTCGTATCTCAAGGGAGCGCCCGAATGGGAGACATTACTCGACATTGACGTCCTCGCCGAAGCGGAAGGCGAGAACTGGGTCTACAAAGGCAGCACATGTCTGCGGCCGGATTTTGAGCGGTGCATGATCAGCCTCTCGCGAGGCGGCGCCGATGCGGTCGTGGTGCGCGAGTTCAATGTGCGGCGCAAAGCGTTCGTGGAAGATGGCTTTACGAGCGATGAGGCCAAGCAAGGCGTGGAATGGCTCGACCAAGATCATCTGCTGATCGGCAAGGCGGGCAGCGGTTTTCGGAGCACTGATTCGGGCTATTCAGCGGAAGTGAGGCTATGGAAACGCAGTCAGCCACTCGAAGACAGCCGCCGGCTGTTCGAGGTGCCAGACGACTACGTCAGCGCATCACCGGTCGTTGTTCGATCTTCGGCGGGCGCCTATGTGTTTGCCGCTGGCTCGCCCGAGTTTTTTCGTGAGCAGGTGAGCTATCTCGGCGATCCGCTCGCCGACGACAGCGCTCCGACGCGACTGCCTCTGCCAGAGGATATTGACTGGCGAGGCATGTTCGGGGAACGCATCATCGCCTTGACGCGCTCGGCGTGGGAGATCGATGGCGAGCTGCATCCGGCCGGCGCACTCATCGCAGTGCCCCTTGATGCGCTCTTGCAAGGCGATCTGTCAGGCGTAGAAACTGTCCTTGTCCCACCTGAAACTGGCGCTATACAAAGCGTGCAGGTCGCGCGTTCCCATCTCTATGTGAGCGTCATGGACAACGTCCGCACCCGCCTCGTGCGCGTCGCGCGCGGTGAATTGGGCTGGACCGAGACGCAAGTTGATGTGCCGAGCACGGGCACGCTCAGCATCGTCTCAGCGACATCGGAGAGCGATCTCGTGTTTGTCAACGGCGAAGAATTCCTCGTGCCGGACAGCCTGTATGCAATCGACGGGGCGGCGAAGCCGCGCGTGATCGCGCAACTGCCGATGCGGTTTGACGCATCAGCCTATGTGGCAAGCCAATCCTTCGCGATGTCCGCCGATGGCACGCGCGTGCCCTACTTTCTGATCAAAGGGCGTGACGCTCAAGGCCCTGTGCCGACGCTGCTCTATGGCTACGGCGGATTTGAGATTTCGCTGACGCCTTCCTATCTCAGTCCCTTGCCTGTCTCATGGCTCGAAGCGGGCGGGGCCTATGCCATTGCCAATATTCGCGGCGGCGGCGAGTTCGGCCCGGCATGGCATCAGGCGGCGCTGCAAGCCAATCGTCAGCGCGCCTATGATGACTTTGCGGCGGTGGCTGAGGACTTGACCGACACCGGCGTGACCGCACCCGCCAAGCTTGGCATCTACGGCGGTTCGAACGGCGGCCTGCTCGTCGGCGCACTCTTGACGCAACGCCCCGAGCTCTTTGGGGCTGTCGTGTGCGCAGTGCCGTTGCTCGATATGCTGCGCTATCACAAGCTGCTTGCCGGGGCTTCTTGGATCGGAGAATATGGCGATCCGGATGTGCCTGAGGAGCGGGCATGGCTCGCGGCCTACTCGCCGTATCACAATGTCCGCGACGATCTCGATTACCCGCAAGTGTTCTTGACGACTTCGACCCGCGATGACCGCGTGCATCCAGGACATGCCCGCAAAATGGCTGCCAAGATGATGGCTGCCGGACACGACGTGGTCTACTACGAAAACACCGAAGGCGGGCACAGCGCTGCGGCGAACCTCAATCAGGTGGCGCGGCGCGACGCGCTGGTCGTGACCTTTTTGATGCAGGCCCTGATGGATGGTGAAGCATGAGAGCCGCTGCGTTGGTTGTTGGTCTTATGATGGCGCAGCTTGGATTCAGTGACGCTGCGACGCGCGTTGAAACGACCGAAGGACCGATTGTTGGCGCCTTCAGCGATGAGACCGCTGGCGTTCGGGTCTACAAAGGCATCCCGTATGCCGCCGCACCAGTCGGGGAACTCAGATGGCGGGCGCCGGCGCCGCATCCGCCATGGCATGAAGCTCGAGAAGCTGTCGAGTTCGGCACCCCTTGCTGGCAGCGTCACGTCACGGGAATCTATAGCCGCGGGCCTGTGCCGCGCAGCGAAGATTGCTTGTATCTCAATGTATGGACGGCATCAAGCGCAGGAGACAAGGCTCCTGTGATGCTTTGGATACATGGCGGCAGCTTCGAGATTGGCCATGGGCATCTTGAGTGGTATGACGGCACCGACACAGCGAGGGATAGCATTGTGCTCGTCACGATCAACTACCGCCTCGGTCCGTTTGGGTTCTTTGCGCATCCGTGGCTCGAAGGCGAGGATGCCAATGGCAATCAAGGGCTGCTCGACCAGGTGGCCGCGCTTCGGTGGGTGCAGGCGAATATCGCGGCATTCGGCGGCGACCCGGACAACGTCACGATTTTCGGCGAGTCCGCAGGTAGCGCAAGCGTCTGCTACTTGCAAGCTTCTCCGCTAGCAAAAGGGCTGTTCGCAAAGGCGATTGGTCAGTCGGCGGGCTGCTTTGCGCCGCACCCGACGCTCACCGAAGATTCGCCGACCGGCGCTCCGTCCGGCTACAAGATGGGACGAAAGGTGGTCGAACACATAGGCGCGAAAGATCTCGATGCTTTGCGAGCAATGGACGCAGAAACGCTGTTCGCCGCGCTTGAGGCGAGCGACTATAGGGTGCCGTACCCAGCCGTGTATGTGGACGGCAATCTGTTCCCAGCGCAGATGCGCGCGCTGCACGAGACCGGCAAGGGCAGCCAGGTCCCAGTCTTGGTCGGCGCCAATGCCGATGAAGAGACCGCACTTTTCGGGGAGCTGCCCGATGTGACGCGTGGGGAGCTCGTCGAACAATTGCGTACCGAATCGCCAGCAAATGCCGACGCCTTGATTGCGGCTTATGCAAGCGAAATGGAACGCGGCCCGCGAATTGCTCGCGACCGGATGCTCTCTCATCGGCTGTTCGCATGGGAGGCGCGCGCATGGGCACGCAGTGCGGCCCGCACCGGACAGCCAGCCTATCTCTATCACTTCACGTATGTCCCCGAACTGCCTGAATACGGGCGCGAGCTCGGCGCCTTCCACGCAGCTGAAATTGCCTACGTCTTCAATAATCTCGACAGAACCGACTGGGCGGTGTCGATTGATGACCGCGAAGTGGCGCGCATCCTGTCTGGCTATTGGCGCAACTTTGCGCGCTCGGGCGACCCGAACGGCGAAAGATTGCCGCAATGGCCGTTGTTTGACGAACAGAACAGCAAGGCGCTCGAACTCGGCGCGCGCCCGAAAGTGATTGATCAGCATCTCAAGGACAAGCTAGATGTGATCGATGCCTTCTATGCGTCAAAGCGGGGAGGGTGATCGCTGTTGTGCCGCTTGAACGATCATCATGCGCCGATTTAAGGATAGAAATGCTGAGGCGCTTTTTGACGGTAATCATGTGCCCGCTTGCCGCCGCATATACAGCGAAGAGCGCGGATGAGGTTGCAGCGAGTCATGGCAGCGGTCGCATTGTCCGACTTGGCTATCCCGCCATCGCATCAATTGAAGGCGCTGAAGGGTAAAATGGATGGTCGATATAGCATTCGCATTAACGATCAATGGCGCGTATGCTTTCGCTGGTCGGATCAAGGTGCCACGGAGATCGAGGTTATCGACTATCATTAGAGCGTTTCTATGAACGATATGGACCCTATACACTCAGGCGAGCATCTCGCGGAAATTTTGGACGAGCTAGGCATTAGCCAGTCGCGCCTAGCGCGAGCGATTCACACTCCGTCGCGGAGAATCCATGAGATTATTCATGGACGTCGGGCGATCACTGCCGATACTGCATTGCGCTTAGGGCATGCGCTCAGCACAACGCCTGAGTATTGGATGAATCTTCAAAGGATGCACGAATTAGCACTCGCCCGGGCTTCTTGTAACATTGATGAAGTCGAGGATGAAATCGAGCCTGTCGCCGCTGCTTGACACCTCAGACATTGATCCTATTGCCTGATGGACATTGAGGGGCACGCGGTACTTCCCTTTCCTCGCCAAGCGGTGTGGGCGCACCTGCACGACCCGGCCGTGTTGCAGCGCGCCGTGCCGGGGTGCGAATCCATGCACGCCGTGTCGCCGGAGAAGTTCGTCGCGCGCGTGAGCGCGAGTGTCGGGCCGATCAAGGCACGGTTTGAAGGCGATGCGGTGATTTCGGAGGCAGAGCCCCCTGAATCCTTTACCTTGACGGCGAGCGGCAAGGGCGGCGTGGCTGGCTTTGCGAGCGCGGTTGTGAAGATCAGGCTGCAGGACGATGTTGGCGAGACGCGCCTCGACTACACGCTCGAAGCCAAGCTCGGCGGCAAGCTGGCGCAGCTCGGCGCGCGGTTGATTGAATCAACGGCGCGTTCATTCGCAGACGCCTTCTTCGCGCGCTTCTCAGCCGCCGTGGCCGCGCCTGCGACAATTGCCGTGAACGAGGCCAAGCCGACACCTGTTCGTCGCAGGCGCATATCGATATTGGCGCGTCTGCGTTCGTTTATGGAGGCGCGGAAGAAGGTGCGGGCTGCCTCCAGGCAAGCGCAAGTCGCGGTGCGCACCCCTGACCCTATGCCCGCGGCTCAGCCGACGCATGTTCCGGCGAGCGGCTATATCGATATCGAAATCGGCAACGATATTGCCGAAGTCAGGCTCAACCGCCCTGAGAAGAAGAACTGTGTGAGCTTCGCCATGTGGCTGGAGGTCGCACAGGCATTCAACGATCTCGGCGGCAACGATGAGGTCCGCTGCATCGTGCTCACCGGTGCGGACGGACACTTTTCGTCGGGTGCCGACAAGAGTGAATTCGGTGAGGTGCGTTCCACGCCAGAACAAGTTGCGACCTACGAACAAGCGGTCAGCGGCGCAAGCGAGGCGATTCTCGATTGCCCGAAGCCGGTGGTCGCAGCAATCGAGGGCTACTGCGTCGGAGGTGGCCTCGGACTTGCCATGGCGTGCGATTTTCGCGTCGGCAAAGCTGGCTCGGAGTACTTCATCCCGGCAGCCAAATTAGGGGTTGTCTACGGCGAGCGGGCGACTCACTCACTGCTCGCCCTCGTTGGACTTGTGAATGCGAAGCGCATTCTTTTTGCCGGGCATAGGATGGATGCGGACGAGGCGAAGTCGATGGGTTTGGTGGATGAAGTGTTTTCGGAAGATGCGTATGACGACGGTCTCGCCGAATTCCTGGGCAAGCTAACCGACGGCTCACCGCGAACCATATCTGGCAGTAAAGCCATCTTGCATAGCATCACCGGCCTGACGCCGCCCGATGAAGCCCGCACCCTTTGACTACGCGGCGCCTGCGCACCTTGACGAGGCGCTCGCGATACTCGCACGCACTGAAAACGCCAAGGTGATTGCTGGCGGCCAAAGCCTCATGCCAATGCTCAATTTCCGTCTTGTTAGGCCGGACTTGCTTGTGGACATTTCGCGCATTGCGGCGCTGCGCGGCATCACAGGGCGAGGCCGAGGGATGTCGATCAGCGCTATGACGAGCCATCACGCTGTTCACACCTCGCCGCTGGTGAAGGAGCACTTCCCGATCATTAGCGAGGCTATGGGGCATGTCGCGCACTTGGCCATACGCAACCGCGGCACCATCGGCGGCAGCATCAGCCATGCCGACCCCGCCGCCGAATGGCCGATGCTTGCCTGTCTGCTCGACGCGAAGATTCATCTTGCGGGGCCGACAGGCACTCGAACGCTCGATGCGCAGGCGTTCTTCCATGGCGCGATGACGACCGCGCTCGCGCCCGACGAGGTGCTCACCAAAGTCGATCTGCCCGCGCTGCCGAGGCACACGCGCCATGCGTTCGACGAGGTGGCGCTCAGGACAGGTGACTATGCGATTGTGGCCGCGGGCGTCCTCCTTTCAGTTGGCGGCTCCCCGCTCACGGGCGGCAAGCGCATTCTTGATGCGCGCATTGCACTGACAGGCGTTGGCGAAATGCCCATTCGAATGCGCGACGCCGAAGCGCTGCTCAAGGGTCAGAAGGCAATCGATGATCAACTGATCGAGCGCGTGGCGTGCCTGGTGCGGGATGGCATTCAGCCGAGCTCGGATTTGCGCGCATCGGCGGACTTTCGGCGCGAGCTCAGCTTTTCACTCACCAAGCGTCTCGTCAAAAGCGCGTGGGAACAGCGAAGTCAATCTTGAATATGGCATTCGAGAAGCGCATTCGCGTCACGGTCAACGGGCGAGCGTTTGAGCGCAGCGTCGAGCCGCGCCTGCTGTTGTCCGATTTTCTGCGCGAGACGCTCGACCTCACTGGTACGCATGTCGGCTGCGAACATGGCGTCTGTGGCGCATGCACTCTGCTGATGAACGGAGACAGCGTGCGTTCATGCCTGACTCTTGCTGTGCAAGCGGACGGCGCCGAGATCATCACCGTTGAAGGGCACGGCAAGGCGGGCGAATTCAGCCCTGCGCAAGAGGCGTTTCACGCCTGCCACGCCTTGCAATGCGGCTTCTGCACGCCGGGCATGCTGGCAACCGTTGTGGATGCGCTGCGCAAACTACCGCTCGATTCGGAAGCCGAAGTGCGGGAAGCGCTTGCCGGCAACCTGTGCCGCTGCACTGGCTATCAGCATATCGTCGATGCGGTGCTCACCATCAACACCAAGGAGGAAGGCATCTCATGAAAATGCATATTCTGTCAGGCGGCAAGCTGCGCATGAACCGCTCGATCTACTATGCCGACGCCGCGCGCGGCGAACAGCTTGATCTGCCGGTGCATTCAGTGCTGCTGCGTCATGCGCAAGGCAATGTGCTGTTCGATACTGGCTGCCATCCGAGCGTCGCTGTGGATGCACATGCGCGCTGGGGTGCGCTGGCCGATGTTGCGGTGCCGGTCATGGCGCGCGACGACAACTTGATTGCCGATCTCGGCTCGCTCGGCCTCGCGCCTTCAGACATTGACGTCGTCATCAATTCGCACTACCACTCGGATCACTGCGGCTGCAACGAGTTCTTCAAGAACGCGAGCTTTTTTATACACCGCGCTGAGTTTGCGCGCGTGCAGGCCGAAGATGCGGTCAAGGTCGGCTATGTGCGCGCCGACTGGGATCATCCGTTTCCATTGACGCAATTTGATACAGAAACCGATGTCTTTGGCGACGACAAGCTTGTCATAGTGCCGCTGCCAGGACACACGCCGGGGATGAGCGGCGCGCTGGCGAACCTCGATCGCGACGGAAGTTTCCTGCTGGCCTCCGATGCGGTGAGCGTGCGCACGAACCTCGACGAGCGATTTGTTCCCAAGAACACGTGGGATGCCGACCTGTTCGTGCAATCGCTCGATGCAATCGCGCGCATTGAGCGCGGCGGCGCGCGAGTTGTTTGCGGACACGACCTCGCCGAATGGCACGCGCTCAGAAAAGGCGCCGATCACTATGCCTGAAGGGCGCTATGTTGGTGCGCCGATCAAGCGGCGAGAAGATGCGCGCCTGCTGACCGGCGAGAGTCGGTTTGTTGATGACATTCGTATCGCTGGCACGAAGTCGGTTGCCTTTCGTCGCAGCGACCATGCGCACGCGCGCATTGTCAGCATCAACACCGACGCCGCGAAGCAAAGCCCCGGGGTCGTGGGAGTGTTCACAGCGGCGGACATCGAAGGCGATGCACGCCCGATCATCGCATCCTCGCGCATGGCCAACTATCAGCCAACGCCGATGCAGATCCTCGCCAAGGACAAGGTGCGCTTTGTAGGAGAAGCGGTGGTGGCGGTGGTCGCCGAGAACAGGTATCTCGCCGAAGATGCGGCGGAGCTCGTCGAGATCGACTACGAGCCGCTTGCGCCTGTGACGGACGCCGAAGCCGCAGCGCGTCCCGATTCACCCCTGCTGCATGATGGGTTCGCATCGAACGTCCTTGTTGAACGCGAATTCAAGCGCGGCGATGTCGTTGAGGCGCTGTGGCGTCCACCAGTTAAAGTCAAGGCGCGTTTTCGCGTTCATCGCAAGACGCCGCTTGCGCTTGAGAGTCGCGTATGCCTCGCGGAATTTCAGGCGGCGAAAAGCCACATGACGCTGTACACGTCTTCGCAAGTGCCGGGCATCATCAAGGATGCGCTTGTGAAGGCGCTTGACATTCCAGGAAGTCACTTTCGGGTGGTCGCGCCCGATGTCGGTGGCGGCTTCGGCGGCAAGACCTCGCTCTATCCCGAAGAAGCGCTGGTCTGCATCCTCGCGCGCAAGATTCGCGGTGCGGTCAAATGGTGCTCGGATAGAAGCGAAGACCTGCTTGCCACGAGCCAAGCTTTCGATGAGATTGTCGATGCCGAGATGTCCGTGGACGAAGCGGGTCGGATTCTCGGCGTGACCGCAGAGGTCATTGGCGATGTCGGCGCCTATTCGATTTATCCATGGACGGCTGGCATAGAGCCGGTGCAGGTGATCAGCTTCCTGCCGGGGCCGTATCGCATTGAACACTATCACGGGCGAGTGCGGGGCGTGGCGACCTGCAAGCCGCCCATGGGCCCGTATCGTGGCGTTGGTCGTCCGGTGGCGACCTTTGTGATGGAGCGGCTGATCGACATGGCGGCGCGCAAACTCGGCCTGGACGCACTTCAAATGCGTCTGACAAATATCGTGCAACCGCATGAATTTCCATATAAAACAGCATCTGGAATGCGCTGGGACAAGGCTGGGTTTGTGGAGTGCCTTAAGGATGCGGCCGAAGCCATTGAGTATGCAGCACTACGCGAAACCCAAGCGAAGGCCCACGCTGAAGGTCGAATGCTCGGCATTGGCATCGCGACCTTTGCCGAATTAACGGGCATCGGCTCGCGCTTGTCGGCCTCACCTGGCATGCCGATCAATACCGGCACCGAAACGGCGCACCTCAGCATGGATGCGACCGGAGGCGTCACCGCGAGATTTGGTGTCACCTGCTACGGGCAGGGGCTTGAGACTGCGCTCGCGCAAGTCGTTGCCGATGAAATGGGGATGCTGATCGAAGATGTGCGGATCATTCAAGGCGATACAGACGCTGTCGGGCATGGCGTTGGCGCTTTTGCGAGTCGCGGCGCAGTGATGGGTGCTGGCGCTGCGATGCTCGCGTGCGAGGCGCTCAAGGAAAAGCTCGTGAAGGCCGCAAGCGCGCTTTTGAATGCGCCTGAAGATGAGATCAGCGTGGGGCAGGGCGCGCTCACGACACGCGACGGCGAAAGCGCTCTGACATACAGCGAGCTTGCCGAACGCTACTACTCGCACATGGGCGCCGTGCCGCTTGAAATCAAGAACGCGCTTGGCGAGTTGTCTGTCAGCCGCATGTACGATCCTGAGTGGGGCACAACTTCGTGCGCAACGCATATTGCCGTCGTTGAAGTCGAGCGGGAAGCTTGCAAAATCAAAGTGTTGCAATACGTCGTCTCGGATGACTGCGGGCAGATGATCAACCCGCTGATCGTCGATGGTCAGCTGCACGGCGGCATCGCGCAAGGCATCGGCGCCGCGCTATTTGAAGAACTGGCCTACGACGATGATGGGCAGCATCTTTCCGCAAGCTTGGTCGATTATGTGGTGCCGTCGGCTTCGGATGTACCGCGCATGGCCATGCGGCATCCCGAACTTGAGAAGCCGGAGAATCTTGGAGGCATTCGCGGAATCGGCGAGAATGGCACCATCGGCGCGGTCGCGGCGATCGCGAACGCGGTGTCCGATGCGCTCGCACCGTTGGGTATTGAGGTCACAGAAGTGCCGACAACACCGGAGCGCTTGTTCCGCATGTTGGACGCCAGCAAAAAGGAGATGTCAAACATATGAATTTAGGATTGCAGGGCAAGATAGCGCTCATTACTGGTGGCGCGCGCGATGTCGGCGCCGAAATTGCTCGAACGCTCGCTTCGGAAGGCGCTCACGTCGCGATCAATTACCGCGGCGCCGAGGACGATGCCGACCAGCTCGTGGCAAAAATCGCCGAGGCGGGTGGCCAGGCGCGCGCCTATCGCGCCGATGTCACGGACTATGATGCGGTCAAAGGCATGGTCGATCAGGTGGTCACAGACTTTGGCGCGCTCCATGTGCTTGTCAACAACGCAGGGCTTGTCATTCAAAAGCGCTTTGTTGAGAGCGGATGGGAAGATTGGAAGGCGCAAACCGATGTCTGTCACTACGGCATCATCAATGCCTGCCACGCCGCCGCGCCGCAGATGATCGCGCAGCAGGACGGGCGCATTGTCAACATCGTCGGTGATTCGGCGCGTGTCGGCGAATCGTATCTTTCCGTGAAGGCCGCGACCGGCGGCTCGGCGATTGCACTCACCAAGTCAATCGCCAAGGAACTCGGTCGGTTCAATGTGCGGGCGAACGTGGTCGCGTTTGGCATGCTCGAAACTTCGCACAGCGACAAAGATTGGCTCGAAGCGAACCGTGCGAAGATTGAACGGCAGTACCCCTTGGGTCGCATGGGCTTTCCGCAGGATGTCGCGCCGATGGTGGCGTTCCTCGCATCAAACGCGACCGCGTGGGTGACCGGGCAGGTCGTGAGCGTGAGCGGTGGGTACAGTATGGTGGATTGATATGGGTCGAACGCGTGTCAATGCGAAACATCCAAGCGACTCGCGTTCTGCTCGCGCGATGAGTGCCCCCATGGGGCTATCGAGCCTGCTTGATGAGCAAGAACTCGTGTCGCGTCATGTGGAAGGCTATCGCAGGATGCCTCTAACCCCGAACGAATTCAGTATTCCCGAGTCTGATCGCGCTTGGGGCGACGAAACTTGGGATGGCGAATAATGCGCAGGCCCCTAGCCGTCCCCCTTCACCGCATGCACGATGTAGTTGGTGCTGACATCGCGAGACGCCTTGACATCATGCGTGAACGGGTTGTACTTCATGCCCGTGATGTCTTGGATGGTCAATTCCGATGCTCGGCAGGCGCTCGCGAGTTCTGAAGGCTTGACGAGGCGCGCATAGTCGTGAGTGCCTTTTGGCAGAATGCCAAGCACGTATTCGGCGCCGACAATAGCGAGTAGCCATGCGCGCGGGTCGCGGTTGATCGTGGAAAAGTATAGATCGCCGCCGGGTTTGGCGAGTGCCGCACAGGTGTTGACCAAGGCTGCGGGGTCGGGCACATGCTCGAGGAGTTCAAGGCAGGTGACCACATCAAAGTGGCTAGCGAACTCCGGCAGCAGCTGTTCGGCGCCAGCAAGACGGTAATCGACATCAACATCCCCTGCCTCAGCGTGAATACGAGCCACAGCAAGGGGTTTTTCGGCGAGGTCTATGCCGGTCATGATCGAGCCTCTTTCGGCAAGCGCTTCTGAGAGCAGTCCGCCGCCGCATCCGACATCAAGGTAGCGCCTGCCATCAAGCTCGCTTCGCGCGGAGATGTAGTCCAAGCGAAACGGATTGATGTCATGCAGCGGACGAAACTTGCCTTGGGGATCCCACCAGCTTTCCGCGAGTGCGTTGAATTTCTCCAGCTCTTCGTGACTCACGTTACTCATGCGCGAATACCTTCAGAAATTTTCGTGCCCCAAGCCTTGGCTCGCGCCAGAACTTCGGTCTCGTTCAAGGTCGTGAGCGTGCCATCACGCATCAGCGGCGAGCCGCCAACCCACGTATGCGTCACCCTTGATGCGCTTGCGGTGAGCAGCGCGGATGCAAGCACGTCGTACACAGGCTGCGCGCCGGGCGAGGACATATCGATAGCGATCATATCCGCCCACTTGCCGGTCTCTAGCGACCCGATGTGATCGTCGCGACCAAGCACGCTCGCACTGCCTATTGTGCCGAGACGCACAAAATCTGCCGCACTGAACATCGAATTCTTGCCGCTCGCTTTGTTTGCCAGCAATTTCGCCGCGCGCATTTCCTGCAGCACATCAAGCGAATTGTTGCTCACCGCACCATCCGTGCCAAGGCCGACTCGGACGCCTGCTTCGACAAGCTTGACTAGCGGCGAAAGGCCACTCGCGAGCAGAGCGTTCGACTGTGGGCAATGGACAACGCCGACGTTGTTTTCGACCACGATATCCATGTCGGCGTCATCGAGCGTGGTCATGTGTACCGCTTGCAGTCGCGGCGAGACCAGTCCAATGTCGCGCAGCTTGCGGATTGGCGAACAGCCGTGGATGAGTCGAAAGTCGCTGACTTCGCGCGCCGTCTCGTGCAGATGGATGTGAACGGGGCTCTGGATTTCTTCGGAGATGCTCGCAAGCGTCTCGAACGTGGCGATGTCCACGCTGTACGGCGCGTGCGGCCCGTGCGCAATGGTGATGCATTCGTCGCCGCGCCAATGGTCATGCAGTTCGGTCGCGCGCCGCAGACCCTCATCGCTGCTCTTCGCCCACGCATTGGCTTGCTCAATGATCGGCACGGCGATTTGGGCGCGCACCCCCGCCTCAGACACAACTGTAGCGATGGTTTCAGGGAAGTAGTACTGGTCGGAAAAGCAGGTGATGCCAGCGCGAATCATCTCGGCAAGTGCAAGGCGCGCGCCGTCCGCGACAAATTCGGGAGACACCCATTTGGCTTCTAAAGGAAAAATCAGTTCAAAGAGCCATTCGTGTAGCGGCATGTCATTGCCGACGCCCCGCAGCAGCGTCATAGGGCTGTGCGTGTGGGCGTTGACAAGGCCGGGCAGAAGCAGATGGTCGGGTAGCTCGATGACTTCATGGGTGTGCCAGGTGGACTCGATATCCGGTCTCGCGCCAACGGCGACGATGCGCCGGTCCTTGACAGCAACAGCTGCACTTTCCTCAGCAACGGCGTCAGGTGCCGCGCTGAAGAGCCAGCCTGCGTGAACGATAAAGTCGGCTTCCGATGTCATGTCAATGAGCGGCGTTGGTTGGTCGGGCGAGCGTTCAGGAGGCAAGATTCTACGCGATTGCCTTTACGGGAAGATGTAACGGAAAATACGGCTTGCCTCGCGACACTTCAGATAACAATGATCCAATCATCGCTCACCTCGAAATGCCGAACTACCTTGCCCAAGGCGGTTCGAGACGCGCTTGCTGTATCCCCGGGTGATCGACTGCGATACGTGATTTTGGAGAATAATGAAGTCAGGATATTGCCTGCCAAGCCGGTCAGCAGGCTGTTCGGCTACCTCCGCTATGACGGGCCGGAAGTTTCTCTGCAAGATATGGATAACGCGATTGCTGAAGGTGCTTGCGATCTGTGATCGCACTTGACACCAATATCCTGTTCGCCGTTTGGTAATACGTTGAATCAGAGGACCGCGAGGAACATCGATAACTTCACATTGCTGCGGCAGGGCATGGTCGGTTAGTTGATGAATCGAATCTTGTCGCCTTCATCCGAGCCGTTGAACCGACGCGGCACCCCCGGCAAAGCGACAGTGCCGAGGTACAAGAACGCAACAATGTGATCGTCCTCGCGCAGGCCGAGCGCGAGCTTGACCTTTGAATCATACGCCGCCGCACCGGTCTTCCACATGGTCCCAAAGCCAAGCGCGTGCGCAGCGAGGCACATGTTCTGCGTGGCTGCACCCACCGCCAGCAGTTGCTCCACTTCCGGAATTTTGCCGGGCGTGATACGGGCGGCGACAACGATAATCGTCGGCGCACGATTCGGCTTGTTGCGTTCTGCGTTGATGCGTGCTGACGAAGCATCGGGTGTTCTTGATTGCAGGGACTCGGCCATTGCCTCGCCGAGAATTCCACGTGCGGCGCCTTCGAGTACGATGAATCGCCACGGCTGCAATCGCCCGTGGTCAGGGGCGCTCATGCCTGCTTGGATGATGGATGCGATGTGGCCTCGGGTGGGACTGGGAAGGGCAAGTTGTCTCGCCGATGTTCGGTTAGTGATTGCGCTCAATACTTGATTTGGCATGAAGTTGTGTCCCTGATTGGCCTGTCCCGTTGGCTTACCAAGTTTGCGGACGAGAATATTCGACAAGTTGACTATCGTAACTGAGTCCGCTCTTGGTGTGTCCTCGCCGCGACTGGAAAACCCGTTTGCGAATATTCCCTCCCTCTCGGGTTTCCCCGCTGGAAACCCACACAGCATATCGAGCACGTTATCGAATTCTGATAACATATAAACATGGTCGAGTCCTTCGCGAACCAGCTAGCAGAAGACCTGTTCTATGATCGAGTCAGCAGGAAGACACGTTCCTTTCCGCCGGAACTACGGCGCGCCGCTAGAAGAAAGCTCTTCTACCTGCACGACGCTGCGGAAATGAACGATCTCCGAGCACCGCCTGGGAACAGACTCGAAGCGCTGACTGGAGATAGGAAAGGGTACTTCTCGATCCGCATAAACGACCAATGGCGCGTTGTTTTTCGCTGGTGGAGAGGGCAGGCGCTCGACGTAGAGGTCGTTGACTACCATTGAAGGAGATTGAACATGATCAGACAACCCACCCAGCCATTTCATCCAGGCGAGATTCTATTGGAGGAATTTCTTGAACCTGCGGGGTTGACACAGAGGGCTTTTGCGCAGCGCATCGGCTGGACTCGAGCGAGGCTCAACGAGTTGATTCGTGGAAAGAGAGGCGTGACTGCGGAAGCAGCGCTCGACTTGTCCGAAGCGTTAGGCACGTCCGCAAAGCTGTGGATGAACCTACAGGCAACATTCGACCTCGATAAGGCGACCTCGATCAGGCGCGAGCGCGCTCGATGCGCTGCATAAGCGCCGAAACGAGCTCGGCACGACTTTCGGAACACGTTGTTCTTCCATACATCGACTTGATTCGTCGAAAACCGTTTCCAAGACAAGCCGCTCACTCAGGCGTTTTAAGGCTGTCCGCTTCGTGTCTGAGCACCGCTTCAACTTGCCACGCCTGAACTTCAGGGAACCACTCCAAGAACTCATTCACCGTGGCGCCGCTTTCGATATTCTCAAACAAGGCGTAGACAGGGACTCGCGTGCGGGTTCTGGAGAGTTTGCAAACGGCTACAGCCTTGGGTGCCAGCAAACTTCCTGTCAAGTTCGGCTGGTGCACACATGAGTGACTTAATTCAAGGCTCATGTTCTGTCGAATCGCATCGTCAGCACACGCGCTGCCGCCCGCTTTTTCTTTTCCTTATGCCGAAGGCAAAGTGGTAAAATAAGCCGTTTTAGTCAGCGCGAATTCCCCTTTCGCGCGACACCCCAAACAAAAGGCAACTTGTGTCCCTCATCGGCAGCGAAATCCTCCCCGTCCAGTTCCAAGACGAACTGAAACAATCCTTTCTCGACTATGCGATGAGTGTCATCGTCGGGCGCGCCTTGCCCGATGTGCGCGATGGCTTGAAGCCCGTGCATCGGCGCGTGCTCTACGCCATGCACGAGATGCGCAACACCCACAACCGTCCCTATGTGAAGTCGGCGCGCGTTGTCGGCGAGGTCATTGGCAAGTACCACCCGCACGGCGAATCGGCGGTGTACGACACCATGGTGCGTATGGCGCAGGATTTTTCCATGCGCTATATGCTGATTGAGGGTCAAGGCAACTTCGGCTCGGTCGATGGTGACCCGCCCGCCGCCATGCGCTACACCGAAGTGCGCATGATGCGCATCACAGGCGAACTGCTCGCCGATATCGACATGGAAACGGTGCCGTTTGTCGATAACTACGACGGCACATTGCAGATGCCGGAGGCCTTGCCGACGCGCATTCCCAATCTTCTCGTCAACGGCTCTGATGGCATTGCCGTCGGCATGGCGACAAAAATCCCGCCGCACAACCTCACCGAAATCATCAATGCCACGCTTGCGCTCATTGATGACCCGCTCATCGGCGTTGACGAGGTCATGCAGCACGTTGAAGGGCCGGACTTTCCGACCGGCGGCACGATTCGCGGGCGCAGCGGCATCGTCGAAGCCTATCGCACCGGGCGCGGCAGGATTTATCTGCGCGGCAAGACCCTTGAGCATGACGATCCCTTGCATTTGCCGGGACACGATACGGACGACGAAGACGCCATGGCGCACATGATTGCAAGCGATGACAACGATCAGTCCAAGGGGCCCATCATCATCAGCGAGTTCCCCTATCAAGTGAACAAGGCGCGCTGGATCGAGCGCGTTGCGGAACTCGTCAAGGAAAAGAAGCTCGAGGGCATCACCGAGATTCGCGACGAGTCTGACAAGGACGGTCTGCGCGTCGTGGTCGAAGTCAAATCTACGGTGAACGCGAAAACGGTGCTCTACAACCTCTACGCCATGACGCAGTTTCAATCCGTCTACGCCATCAACCTCGTGGCGCTCATTGATGGACGTCCGAAACTGTTGCCGCTCAAAGAAGCCTTGCAAGCCTTCCTTGGTCACCGGCGCGATGTCATCACGCGGCGAACCGCATACCTCCTGCGCGCGGCGCGCGTGCGCGGACACACGCTTGAAGGTCAGGCGGTCGCGCTCACGAGCATTGACGAAGTGGTTGAGCTCATTCGCAGCTCGCAATCACGCGAAGAAGCGCGCATCGCCCTCATGGCGCGTGCCTGGCCATTGCATTCCTCGATGACCGAACTTTTGCGGCGCGCTGGCGGCGATGCGTGCCGGCCAGCAAGCGTACCGCGCGAACTCGGTCTACAGGACGATGAATCTGACACAGGCGAAACGACCTATCGGCTCTCGGAAGAGCAAGCGCAGTCAATTCTTGAGCTTCGGCTGCACCGTCTCACCGCGCTCGAAGTCCAAGACCTGATGGCCGCGTATGAGAAAATTCTCGGCGAAATCGCTGAATTCGAGGCGATCCTTGGTTCGGAAGCGCGCCTCACGCAAGTCGTACGCGATGAACTGATTGAAGTCCGCGAGACCTACGGCGATGCACGCCGGACGAGCATCAGCGACGCCGAAGCTGATCTCTCGAACGAGGATCTGATTCCGGTCGAGGATATGGTCGTCACCATCTCGCACCTCGGCTATGCGAAGTCGCGGGTGGTCGGCGATTTTCAAGCGCAAGGCCGTGGCGGCATGGGTCGCGGTGGCGGCGCCTTGCTCGATGATGATTTCATCGAGCACATGCTGGTCGCCAACAGCCACGACACGCTCCTGTGCTTCTCGACGAGCGGCCAGGTCTATTGGATGAAGGTGCATCGCATTCCGAAGCTTGCGCGCACGTCCGCATCGCGTGGGCGGCACCTGAACAATCTTCTTCAGCTGGACGAAGGTGAGCGCATCAGCGCCATTTTGCCGGTCAAGACGTTCGATGAAAATCGCTTTGTGTTCATGGCCACGGCGAGCGGCAAGGTCAAGAAGACACCGCTTGCGAACTTCCGCCGTCCGTATCAACGCGGCATTCGGGCGATCAATCTGGAAGAAGGCAACACATTGATCGGCGCTGAGATTACCGATGGCAGCGCCGATGTCATGCTGTTTGCCGATACCGGCAAGGTGGTTCGCTTCAAGGAGTCCGATGTGCGTGCCATGGGGCGCACGGCGGCGGGCGTGACCGGTATGAAGGTCAAAGGCGGCAAGGTGATTGCCTTGATCATTCCGAATCCCGACGATCCGCTCCTGACGATCAGTAGCCGTGGCTACGGAAAGCGATCAAAGCTTGACGAGTTTCCCGTCAAGGGGCGCGGCGGTCAAGGTGTCATCGGCATGCGCACGAATGATCGCAACGGCCGCTTGGCCGGCGCACTGCAAGTCTCAGAAGGAGACGAAGTGATGGTTGTGAGCAACCAAGGGACGCTGATTCGAACAAGCGTGGATTCGATTTCCACGCAAGCGCGCGCGACGCTCGGTGTGCGCGTCATGAACCTGAAGGGCGATGCCGAGGTCGTCGAGATTGATCGCATCGAAGAAGTCCGCGAAGTGGAACAAGACCAGGAAGAAGACAAGTCCGATGCGGGTGCATAACTTTACAGGCGGGCCGGCGGCTCTGCCGGAAGCCGTGCTTCAGCGCGCTTCAAACGAGCTCATGGATTTTCGTGGCATGGGCGCATCGGTGATGGAGATCAGCCATCGAAGCGCTGAGTTCTCGCGCATCGCCGAAGACAGTGAAGCGGCGCTGCGCAGGCTCATGGACATCCCCGATGACTATGCCGTGCTGTTTCCGCAAGGCGGCGCCACCGGACAGTTCGCTGCGATTGTTCTCAACCTTGTCAAGTCCGAGGCGGGCGAAGTGCCTTGCTATGTTGATACGGGCTATTGGGCGTCGCGCGCTGTGAAAGAAGCGAAGCGCTACGGCGAGGCGGTGATCGTCGCATCGTCAGAAGCGCAAGGCTATCGCGAAATCCCCGATCCCTCGACATGGAATGTGCCGGACAACGCCGCGTTTCTGCACGTCACCCTGAACGAAACGATCGGAGGCGTTGAGTTTCGCGATGAGCCGTCCTCGGATGTCATTTTGGTCGCGGACGCCTCATCGAATATTCTGTCGAAGGCGATCAATGTCTCGCGCTATGGCGTCATCTATGCAGGTGCGCAGAAGAACCTCGGTCCGTCAGGTATCGCTGTGACTATTGTTCGCAAGTCGCTGATTGGACGTGGCGACCGTCCTGTCCCGACCGTTCTAGACTACGCAGCGCTCGAAGCCGCTCGCTCGATGGCCAACACGCCGCCCGTATTCGCTTGGTACATTGCAGGGCTCGTGTTCGACTGGGTCGAGTCCGAAGGTGGCGTCGAAGTCATGGCCAAGCGCAACGCCCGCAAAGCCGAGCGATTGTACGGCTTTCTCGATGAAAACGACCTTTATCAGTCCAAGGTGGCGCCGCAATTTCGCTCGCGCATGAATGTGCCGTTCAATTTGCAAGAGGAATCACGCACCAAGGCGTTCTTGGCAGCGGCGCGCGATGCTGGTTTCATAGGGCTTGAAGGCCACCGAAGTGTTGGCGGTGTGCGTGCGAGCCTCTACAACGCGATTCGCCAAGAGTCTGTCGATGCGCTTATTGATTTTCTCGATGAATTTGCTGCGAGCGCGCTATGACTGACGACTTGGGAAAAGTTCGTGAGCGCATTGACGAGATCGACCGTTCATTGCAAGCGCTCCTCAATGAACGCGCGAGCGCTGCGCTCGAAGTCAGTCGAATCAAAGCTGCGCAACTTGCGGACGGCGAAGAAGCGGTGTACTACCGCCCTGAACGCGAAGCGCAGATCCTGCGCCGCATTCGAGAGAGCAACCGCGGTGATATGCCGCCCGATGTCATGGCGCGCCTGTTTCGCGAGATTATCTCGTCGTGCCTCTCGCTCGAATCGCCTTTGTCGGTTGCGGCGCTTGGTCCTGCGGGCACCTTCACTGAGCAGGCAGCGGTGAAGCATTTTGGTCATTTCGCACGCATCGAGCCATTATCTTCGATTGCTCAGGTATTTCGCGAAGTCGAGTCAGACTCCGTTCACTATGGAGTCGTGCCGGTTGAGAACACGACCGAGGGCATGGTGAATCAAACGCTCGACTGCCTCATGGACTCGCCGCTCGGCGTGTGCGGCGAAGTCGAACTGCCTGTGCATCAAATGCTTTTGGGGCGTGAGGATTGCGACCCCTCCAAAGCGGTTGAGATCGTTTCGCATCAGCAATCGCTCGCGCAAACGCGAGCGTGGCTCGATGCGCGCTATGTTAATTTGCCGAGACGCGCGGTGGCAAGCAACGGTGAGGCGGCGCGCCTCGCTGCCGAGTCTCCTGACCGGCTCGCGGTTGGCGGGCTGCGCGCGGCTGAAATACACGGTCTCAAGGTGTTTGATCGAAACATTGAGGATTTCCCTGATAACAAGACGCGATTCGTCGTCATCGGCAAGACATTGGCCGGCGCGAGCGGCGAGGACAAGACATCCGTGCTGGTGACGGTGAAGAACGAGCCTGGCGCGCTGTATCACATTCTTGAGCCGTTTCATACGTGCGGTGTGAGCCTGACGCGCTTGGAAACGCGCCCCTTGAGGAGCGGGAGTTGGTCATACGCCTTCTTTATCGATTTCAGCGGGCATCGGGACGAGCCGCACATCAAGGAAGTATTGAGCCAGGTCGGCGGCAACGTGGTCAATTTGCGTATTCTCGGCTCCTATCCGGCTGCAGCGATCTGAGGCGCTTTGATGGACCGGCTTGGCCTTGTTGGCACAGGCATGATTGGTGGCTCGTTCGCGCTGGCGCTGCGCGAGGCAGGCGAAGTACGCGAAGTTATTGGCTATGACGCCAGCGCGCAGGCGCTGCAAGAGGCGCTGGCGCTGGGTGTTGTGGATCGGGGCACTCGCTCAATCGATGAACTCGCTCGTAACAGCGATGCGATTTTGGTAGCGGTGCCAGTGAGTGAAATCGCACATTGTGTCAAAGCGTGTCTTGGGGCCGGCGCCGAGTTTGTGATGGAAGCGGGCAGCGTCAAGCGATCTGTATTCGAGGCGTTGGGGGAGCGCGTCAATCAACGTTTTGTGTCATTACACCCAATTGCCGGCACCGACAAGTCAGGGCCGAGCGCTGCGCGCGCGGACATCTACAAGGACAGTGTGCTTGCTCTCATCTCAGAGGGCGAGAAGCACTTGCGGCAGCGCGCAAGCGCACTCTGGTCCGCGTGCGGGTCGCATGTGGTCGAGATGGATGTGAAGTCGCACGATGCGACGCTCGCGCTCACGAGCCACTTGCCGCATCTGCTCGCCTTCAGCTTGATGCGGCTTGTATTGGACGGCGATCCGCAGGCATTGAAGTCTCTGACAGGTCCCGGGTTTCGCGATTTCACGCGCCTTGCGAGGGGCGATGACCGCATGTGGCAGGCGATTTTTGAAGCCAATCGCGATGCGCTCGACACAGAGATCGCACGCTATCAGGCCGAACTCGAAGCCATGCGTGCGCGTCTATCTGACACGGACGCGATGCGCACCGCGCTTCGCGAGGCGACTGCGGCGTTCGCCATGCTAGAGGATATCCAATAATGGCAGTCAATAGGGATAAGCCGGACCGGTGGAAACGGGACATTGAGCTGTCGGTAGACACCTACAACGACTGGTTCATGGGATTTGCGCCAGAGGCTTATCGGACGACGCGAATCCAAACCACAAAGGATGTTGAGGCGACATTGAAGTCGACGAACAACCTGACGAATATTGGGATTGAACTGTTAAGAGCAGAGCCTTCGGTGTTGCCATCGTTGCGGATGTCTACCTGCCCACCTTTGGCCGTAGACCGGTTGATCGGCCTTGCGGGGGTTTCCGCGAACTTGGTACGCGGTATGGAGAGTGACCGCAAGCTTCCTCCGAGAATGCCTAGGCGCGAGGTCGACAGAGATCTTGAAAAGATCGGCAAGATCATTGGGAAGATGATAGACCCGGATATCTTTGTCTGGTTGGCGCGCGGGGATGACCCGTTGGAGGCGGAACTGTGGCGGGCTGCGACGATCGTGGCAGATCGACTATGCGGAACCGTTGCAAACCCCATCATCCGCAACGCGCAGGAAAAGCGTCAATTGGCAGCAATCGGTGACTGGTTAACGTCCCTGGGATACGAAAACCGACCAGCAGGTGAAGGTGAGACATACGACAAGATGCGACCGGGGACGTATTCGTACAGACTCAACGTGCCAGTTGAATTAGACGGAAGCGCACGAACTGTCAACATTCCTATAGACGCTGTGGTAATGCCAAAGGCGTCAAAGGCAGGCGATCTACCTCTGTTGATCGAAGCAAAGTCAGCGGGCGATTTCACCAATGTGAACAAGCGTCGCAAGGAAGAAGCCGCGAAAATGCATCAACTGCGAAGGACCTATGGCGATCATGTACGCTTCATCCTATTCCTGTGCGGATATTTCGACAGTGGTTATCTCGGCTACGAAGCCGCTGAAGGCATTGATTGGGTTTGGGAGCATCGCATTGACGACCTCGCCGAGTTTGGGTTGTAGAAGATGAATGAAGCCGATCTAGAATTTGAGGTGGAGCGGCTGGCACTACAGCAACTGCTTGACGGACAGCTAGACGCAGCTTCCCGAAACCGAAAGGGGCAGTTTGCAACGCCGACCGGTCTTGCCGTCGACATCCAACGCTACGCGAAAAAGTGTCTTGGAGAAAGGGGGAAGGTGCGTTTCATCGATCCGGCCTTAGGCACCGGATCCTTTTATTCGGCGCTGCTCAATGTTTTCCCGCGAACCAGTATCAGTGCAGCTGTGGGCTATGAGATTGACCCGCACTACGGGAACCCGGCAAAGAAGCTGTGGGGCAAGACGGGACTCGATGTCTACTTAGAAGACTTTACGCAAGCCGAGGTGCCATTGCCTGACGAGAGGTTCAACCTACTCATTTGCAATCCGCCCTATGTCAGGCATCATCACATGACGGGCGATGAAAAACAGCGATTGAAGGCGCGCACTTGGGATGCTTGCGAAGTGGACATCAGTGGTCTTGCCGGTCTCTATTGCTACTTTCTTGTTCTTGGCCATTTGTGGATGGCTGACAACGGACTGGCTGCCTGGTTGATACCAAGCGAGTTCATGGATGTCAACTACGGCGCATCTGTGAAGCGCTATCTTCTCGATAAGGTCACGCTCTTGCATATTCACCGCTTCGACCCCAATGATGTCCAGTTCGGTGACGCGCTTGTATCTTCCGCCGTTGTTTGGTTCCGCAATACGCCGCCTCAAAGGACAGGGCGTGTTCGGTTTACCTTTGGCGGCACTCTTGAACGACCGAAGCGAGAGAGATTGGTTTCGGCGGATACATTGCGCCACGAACCAAAATGGACTCGCTATCCAATGAAGGAAGCCCATCAAGCGGCGACCGGTCCTGTACTAGGCGATTTTTTCAGGATCAAGCGCGGTCTTGTCACCGGCAGCAACAAGTACTTCATATTGTCGGAGCGTGAAATCGAGAATCGCGGACTGCCTATTGCCGCATTTAGGCCGATATTGCCGAGCCCGCGCAACGTCCCGATCGACGAGATAAGCTGTGACAGCTTTGGCAATCCGTTGCTAGAGCAACGATTGTTCCTACTTGATCCACCTTGGACAGAAAAGGAGATCAGAGACGAATATCCGAGTCTGTGGTCGTACTTGGAAGAGGGCAAAGCGGAAGGCATCGCTGATCGATATGTCTGCCGGCACCGTGCGATGTGGTACGCACAGGAACGCCGCCCGCCAGCACCGTTTGTGTGTACCTATCTTGGTCGGAGCGATAAGAAGAACGGCAGGCCATTCCGATTCATTCTGAACGATTCCAAGGCAACAGCGGCAAATGTGTATTTGATGCTGTATCCGAAAGCGCCTTTCGAAAGCGCTTTGTCGGATAGTCCCGAACTGAAACGACAGGTGTGGGAGTGCTTGAATCAAATTTGTCCACAGGTGATGCTGAACGAAGGTCGTGTCTACGGTGGAGGATTGCATAAGCTGGAACCCAAGGAACTTGGAAATGTTTCCGCGAAAGCACTGGTTGGGTTGTTTCCCGAATTGCGACGGCGATGCTCGTGGAAGCAGGGTGAACTGTTTCAATAGTCGGCAGTTCATAAAGCACGGAAATAGCATCAGAATTGCGCCAGGATGACGCTTCTAATACGATATTATCAGTTTGATGGAGCAGTAGCGGTAGGTAAGCTCGAATGTCGTCTGAACCCCTCGTCTTAACGACACGCCACGACGGCGTGCTTGAGATCACCCTGAATCGACCGGCAAGCGGCAATGCGCTCAATCCTGAGCTCGCCGCGGAACTTGCCGAGATCGCCAATCGCTGCGTCGGTGACACATCGATTCGCGCAGTGATTGTGACTGGCGCCGGGCGCATGTTCTGTGCTGGCGGTGATCTTTCTTCGTTTGCGAGCGGAAGCCATGGCACGCATGCGCTACTGCTCAGCATCACCGGTGGTGTTCACGCATATATTTCAAGAATGACGCGCATGAACGCGCCGGTCATTTCGGCGGTCAATGGCATGGCGGCAGGTGGCGGATTCAGTCTCGCCATTTCTGGCGACCTTATCCTTGGCGCCGAATCCTCGAAGTACTTGGTCGCCTACACCAATGCAGGCTTGTCGCCTGATGCGAGCAGTTCGTGGTTCCTGCCGCGCTTAGTCGGCCATGCTCGAGCGAGCGAACTGATGCTCACCAATCGTATCTTGAGCGCTGAGGAAGCGTGCGACTGGGGTCTGATCAACCGAGTTGTCTCCGACGCCGATCTCATGGACGAAGCACGCAAGCTTGCGGGATCGCTTGCCAAAGGCCCGACACGATCATTTGGCACGGTCAAGCGCCTGCTTGCCGACAGCTTCACGAACGGCTTGGAAACGCAGATGGAGCACGAAGCGCGCGGCGTTGCCGAGGCATCTGTATCGCGCGACGGACGCGAAGGCGTCAGCGCGTTCCTTGAAAAACGCAAGCCGACATTTGTGGGCGAGTAGAGGGCCTTCACATGGACTCCAAAAACTACGCCGAAGTGAACGGCTTGAACATGGCCTATGTCGAGACAGGGCAGGACAGCTCGCCAAGCATCGTTTTTCTGCACGGCAATCCGACTTCGTCCTATCTATGGCGGAACATCATCCCGCATGTGGAAGACCTCGGACGCTGCATCGCGCCGGATTTGATTGGCATGGGCGACTCCGACAAGCTGCCGGATTCGGGGCCGGACAGATATACCTTCGCCGAGCACCGAACCTATCTCGACGGACTGCTTGATCAGCTCGGCCTCGGCAATGAAATCGTGCTCGTCATTCACGACTGGGGCTCAGCGCTTGGATTTGACTGGGCGAGGCGGCATCCGCAGCGCGTCAAAGGCGTCTGCTACATGGAAGCGATCGTTTGCCCGATGGAATGGGAAGACTGGAATGAGGCGGCGCGGTCAGTGTTCCAAGGCTTTCGCTCGCCAGCGGGCGAACAGATGGTGCTCGAAAAGAATATCTTTGTCGAGCGCGTGCTGCCGGGCTCCATCACACGGACGCTCAGTGATGATGAGATGGCCGAATATCGGCGCCCGTTCTTGAATGCTGGGGAAGACCGGCGCCCGACGCTCACTTGGCCGCGCCAGATCCCGATCGCTGGCGAGCCAGCAGACGTCGCCCGGACCGTTGAAGCCTATGCGCGCTATTTTTCCGCAAGCGATATGCCGAAACTCCTCATTAGCGCCGAGCCCGGCGCCATTCTCATCGGTGAGCAACTCGCGTTTTGCCGCGCATGGCGCAACCAGACGGAAGTCACGGTCGCGGGCAGCCACTTCATTCAAGAAGATTCCGCGGAAGAAATTGGCATTGCGCTCCGAAGCTGGTTGCAACGCATCGCGTGAGTGAGTTTCGCTGTGATCAGGATTTAAGGGCGCGCATCGGCGAGCGTCTCCATGCGTTTGACAGGCATCGCGAAGCGATGGTCGGCAAGGGAAGCGCCGTTGCGCTTGCGATTTCTGACGCCGGACACGGCGGCAATGTCCCAGGCTTGGCGGCGCACGAGGAATGGAGCGATGATGCGGCCATCATCATGACGCGGCGGGCGTCAAACCTTCGCAGTCATGCCGGTCAGTGGGCGTTTCCAGGCGGACGAGTGGATGCGGGAGAAACGCCGGAAGAAACGGCGCTTCGCGAAATGCGCGAGGAAATTCATCTTGAGCTTGGCATGGAGCATGTCATCGGCAGGCTCGACGATTTTGAGACACGCTCTGGCTATGTGATGACGCCAGTTGTGTTTTGGGCCGGCCCCCAGCGTCACATGAGCGCGAATCCGCACGAGGTCGCTTCCATTCACCGCATCCCGCTCTCTGAACTGACGCGCATCGATGCGCCGCTCTTGACGCAGATTCCTGAGAGCGAGCAGCCGGTGCTGCGAATGCCGATTGGCGACTCGTGGATCGCGGCGCCAACAGCAGCGCTCCTCTATCAATTTCGCGAAGTCTGCCTGTTTGGTCGCGAAACGCGCGTGTCTCACTTCGAGCAGCCTTATTTCGCATGGCGTTGAATTGCGCATTGCCTGCGCTCGTTCTCTTCGGTACGAACGCTTCCTGCTACCATAGCCTTTTTCTGACGGAGCAATCCATTGGCAATTCAAGTAGGCGATCAACTTCCAGACATCGGACTCACCGTGATGCAGGACGGCAAACCTGCAGGCTTGTCGCGCGACGAGCTGTTTGCAGGCAAAAAGGTCGTGTTGTTTGCCGTGCCGGGCGCCTTCACGCCGACCTGTTCCATGGCGCACTTGCCAGGATTCGTGGTCAAAGCCGACGAAATTCAGGCCAAGGGCGTCGATAGCATCATCTGCCTGTCGGTCAATGACGCCTTTGTGATGGACGCTTGGGGGAAGGAGAAGAATGCCGAGGCCCTCATCATGGCGGCGGACGGCAACGGCGATTTCACCCAAGCCATTGGCCTTGAGATGGATGCCAGCGGATTCGGCATGGGCGTGCGTTCACAGCGCTATGCGATGGTGATTGACGATGGCGTGGTGTCAGCGCTTCACATTGAAGCCCCCGGCAAACTCGAAGTGAGCTCTGCCGAAGCTGTGCTCTCGAACTTGTAAGCCAGCAGCCTTAAATCGAGAAAAATCTTTTTTTTCGCTTTCTTATTTCGACAAAAATCCGTATTCTGACGCTGAAGCGACGCTTAATGCGGGATTAGTCTGGAATGAAATCGAAAGTTCCGCTGCCAGAAACGCTTGTTTCTGACACGGGCACGACGCGCGCGGTCTCTCGTGCGGTCAATGCGGGCCGCCTGCGAAAACTGGCGTCGAGGCTTTATTCGAGCAATCTGCACGACTCCCCGGAGGCCATCGTTGCGAGAAACCTTTGGGACATCGTGGCGGGGTACTTTCCCGGCGCATTGATTGCCGATCGAACCGCGCTTGAGAACGCGCCGGCGAGCGATGGTTCTGTGTGTTTGATTACCCCGAATGGGCGCGATATTGACCTGCCGGGCGTGAAGCTGCGCCCACGTCGGGGACACGGGCCGCTGCCTGACGACAAGCCATTTCTTGGCAACCTGTTCTTGTGTTCAAGTCCGCGTGCGTATCTTGAGAATATGCGCCCTTCGCGTGCCCGTGATGGACGCTTGGCGCGCACCTTGAGTTTGGCTGAAATTGAAGCGCGGCTTGACTCGCTGATTCGTTTGGCTGGCGAACAGGCGATCAATCGACTGCGTGACGAGATTCGTGCGCTTGCGCCTAGTCTCGATCTTGAACGGGAGGCGGTCAAGCTCGATACACTCATTGGCGGTCTGCGTGGTACACGCGAGGCGGCACTTATTTCGCCAAGCGACATCGCGCGTGCATCCGGGTGGCCATACGACCCGGAGCGCATTGCATTGTTTCAGGCACTGCAACAAGCGCTCGATTTGTACCCGCCTGTTTCTCGTATATCGCCGCATCTTCATTCCGACGGCGATGCGACGCTCGCTTTTTTCGAAGCTTATTTCTCGAACTTCATCGAGGGTATTGAATTCGCAGTGGACGAAGTCGCAGACATTGTATTTCATGGTGCGATGCCTCAAGAACGGCCATCGGATGCGCACGATATTCTGGGCACGTGGCGATTGGTGTCGTCCGAGCAGGTAATGAGTCAAATTCCCACAGGGTTCGAGCAGTTTCTGCGCCTCTTGAAAGCGCGTCACGAAAGCATCATGGCAGGACGGCCGGAAGCAGGGCACGGCCTCTTCAAGCAGACGCCCAATCGTGCGGGCGGCACGCTCTTCGTCGCCCCGGAGCTTGTGCTTGGAACGCTTGAACGTGGCTTCGAGTTCTATCGGCATCTCAAGACGCCCTTCGCGCGCGCCGTGTTCATGATGTTTCTCATCTCAGAAGTGCATCCATTTGCTGATGGCAATGGACGTGTGGCGCGCGTGATGATGAACGCTGAGCTGGTGTCGTCAGGCGAGCAGCGGATTATCATTCCCACGGTCTTGCGAGACAACTACATGGCCGCACTCAAATCCCTGTCGCAAGCTGGCGAGCCTGCGCCGCTCATTCGCGTGCTCGACTATGCCCAGCGCTGGACACTGAGCATCCCATGGCGATCAGTCGAGGCCACGAAAACGGAACTGGACGCTTGTCATGCGTTTATGGACCCCTTCGAAGCTGAATCTCAGGGGCTGCGGCTGCGCATGCCTGAATCGTTCACATGAACTGCTGAACTCGATCAAGCGTCCAATAGCAGGCGATAATGCCGACGGCATAGACCGGTGCGGCGTGAATAAATTTCGGCAGACGGCTCAGAAGCGATGCGAACGCGGCAAAGGCAATCAGCACGCATCCGATCACCCCGAGCTGTCCGGCCTCGACGCCGAGGTTGAAGAGCAACAAGGCCACTGCGAGGCTCTCCTGCGGCAGTCCGATTTCGGCGAGCGCGCCAGCGAATCCGAAACCATGCAAGAGGCCGAACACGAACGCCACTTGCCAAGGTCGCCTTGCCACCAATCCTTGGCGCTTAGGATCGCGGGCGATCTCGCACGCAAGCAAGACAATGCTCAAGGCGATGACTGTTTCCACAGGTCCTTGCGACAAGGTGACGAGATCAAGCACCGCGAGCGCGAGCGTGATGCTGTGTGCGAGGGTGAAGCTCGTCACGGTGGCGGTGAGCACGCCGACTCTGGATAGGATACGCTGTCTTGGCGATCGCGCGTCTTGCGGACCGCCGAGAATGAGCAGTATCAGACCGAGCACGAACAGTAGATGATCGATGCCGTAGAGCATGTGTGTGACACCAAGCGTAAAGCAGGCTGGCAGGCCAATTGATCTCGCTTCCGGTATGCGCGCGCTCGGATTCGACGCATTGAGGAGCGCCTGAAACTCTTCCCCGTCGGCAAATCGAACCCGAAGCAGTGTGTCTGTCAATGTCGCTTGCAAGCCATCAACCGTGATGGTCGTGCCTTCGAGTCCTGGCGCGCACTCAAGTGTTCCAGCGAATCGAAACGCGGCTAGCAGGGCTTCAGGCAAAGGGTCTTGAATGTACTGGCACGATGAAGAAAACGCAGGCGCGAGCTTCAGTGTGGCATAGCCTGTGCGCGGCAGTTTCCATGATGTGCGGAACCAGGCGGTGCCGTCCAAGTCTGATGCGACCTCCTCGACTTCAAGCAGTCCCGGGCGAATCTCATGCGCCTCGGCGAATCCGATCGCGAATAGGGCAATGATGGTGCACGCGGTACTCGGCAGATGCTTCACGGTGCGCGCTCTTCGGTGTCATGAATGACTCGGTATTTCCCGCGCAGCCCCTCGATGAAGTCGAGATTCGCCTGTTCCCGCTGCGCGGCTTGATAGTCTCGTTCGACTTCTGAAAGCGCCTGTTCAAATGACGGCAGCAAAGGTTTGCTTTGCGCCTCGATGAATACAAAGTGCAGTCCGTGCGATGAGGCGAGCGGGCCGACCCATGTCCCCCCCGGCAAGCTGCGCAGCGTGTCAGCGAAGTCGTCACCAAAATCGCCCGCGACACGCCTGATCGAGGTGTTTGTGTATCGGAGCGGCAGCAAGAACAGGTCGCCTTGTTGATCGGCGCGTATTCCAGATAGCAGCGCCGCCTCGATCCCGTCAAGGCGTGCAGTCAAGGCATCGGCGTTTGGTTCTGCGTTCGAGTTGATGTAGACGTGGCGAAAGCTAATGCGAGCCGGTTCCTGATAATCAGCCTCGCGCGCTTCGAACCAGTCGCGCAGCATGGTTTCCGTGGGCACTTCGCCAACCAAGGCATCCTCGCTGAGAAAGCGCACTTTCTGCGTCAGGCGTCTTCGAATAATCGGGTCTTCATGATCGAGACCGAGCGCGAGCGCCTCTCGATAGAGCATCTCCTCGACGATGTGATCCTCGATGAGCGAACGCATTTCGTCGGCGCTCGGCGCCCGTCCGTAACTTGCTTGCCAAGTGGCGCTCAATCGATCACGCAAGCCTTGATCGATGACGATTTCGTGTGCCCCGTCCCGGCTCAATGCGCGATCAACTACGAAGATCAGCGCGCCCACGAGTATGAACCAAACGAGTGGCTCACGGAAAAAGCGTTCACGAAAATTCATATCCTAGTTTCAACTTACTAGTACAAGGCTCCAGAAATCAAGAGGGGTCGGATGAGGCAGCGTCCTCCAGTCTACCAAGCCGCTGAAGGAACACCATGGCGAAAAGCGACACCCACCTGACCCCGAAAGGGAGATACTACATCAAGACGCGCTGGGGGCCGGGGGATTTGCGCTCGGAGATCGCGAGGTCGGAGGCGATAAGGTTGAATATAGAAAAATTCCGCCGCTTGACCTTGCGTGGAGGATTGCGGAAAATGACCAAATCAATTTTGCCTTGTGCATAGGCGGGATACACACATCATGAAACATTTTTCTAAATTTGCCCTGATTAACAACTGGGGGGGGGCCCCCCCGCCCCACAAAAAAAAAAAAAAGGTATGAAAAAGGAGTGAGGGGGAGGGGGAGGGGAGGCACGGGGGGCGCGGGAACCGAGACACGGA
>JAPOTJ010000095.1 GCA_026709225.1 Gammaproteobacteria bacterium
AGGTCGCCACGGAAGGTGATTTGAATGCCGATGACAATCGCAGGATGGTACCCTACCCCGCGCTTCTTCACTTCGGAACCCTTGCCATACACCTAAGCACACGACGATTCGGCGCGAGCGACAACGGCTACGCGCTGCCCGTCTCAGGACCGATTTGCTGGCAGCGCGTGGGCAACGAACGCATTGCGCGCTTCGAGCTGCCATCCATGCCAAAAGACACTTTGATTGTGCCAAGCCTGAGTGTTGTCGGCCTAGGTTGCGATTGGTCGGCGACTTGGCATTTTCGCAATGGCGATAAGCAGTGGCAGCTTGACCGCATTCCAGCGCCTGAGTGCGCGGGTGCGGAGAATCCGTCACCGCCGAGCGAGGCCGATCTCGTGGAAACGCAGATCGATTGCTTCGTCACCAAGCATGACATCGAAGTCAGCTTTCTTGAATTGCACCTGCACGCACGCGATGTGCCCGAGCGCGCCCTCGTCGTCGTCGCGACCGGCGCTTCGACCCGCCGCAACGTCAGCGCCGGTGTTGCCACCGCCGCGCCCTGTTCTGTGCAAAGCATCAGTCAGATGCAGGCGGAAGACGCTGCAATCCGCAAGCGAATATGCTCGCCGACCAGCCTCGCCATGGTCATGGGACTTGATGCCGTCGAGACCGCCCGCTTCACTGCCGAGTGCTACGACCCCTACAGGCGTATGTACGGCGTTTGGCCGCACAACATCCGCGCCGCCAACGCCTACGGCTTCACCGGCGCCATCGAGATCTTCGAATCGCTCGACGCTGCCGCCGAGCTGCTCGCCACGGGTCTGCCCATCATCGCTGGCATCCGTTACGGCAAAGGACAGCTAGCGGGTGCCGCGGTGCCGTCCACCGCCGGTCATCTCGTGGTGCTTCGCGGGCTGACGAGGGACGAGGCGCTTGTCAACGACCCCGCCGCCGCCACGAGCGATTCGGTAGCGCGCGCCTATGAGCGTGAATCATTCGCCCGAGCTTGGCTCGGCGAGCGCGGTGTCGGCTATGTGCTGAACAAGGCAGTATGACGCGGACAACCCCGGCAACCATGGCACCTGTCGCAGCGCCGATGGGTAGCTGGGAATCACCGCTCGACGCCGATACAGCGGCCGCGGGGGCGGTGGAATATCACGAGATTCAATCTTGCGGTGCGCAGCTCTATTGGCTGGAGTCGAGGCCGCAAGAGGGCGGCCGGGTGGCACTGGTGCGGGACGGTGAATCGATCCTGCCGCTCGGCTTCTCGGCGCGCACGCGCGTGCACGAGTATGGCGGCGGTAGCTATCTTGCGTGCGCGGACGGCGTGTTCTTTGTCAACTTTGAGGATCAGGAGCTCTACGCACTCGAAGAGTCGCCACGCCAGGTCACGCACTCAGGCATGGTAGAGCGCTATGCCGATTTTTGTCATGTGCCCGGCAGCCGGCTCGCCATTTGCGTGTGCGAACGGCATGAGGATGGAGAGGTCTTGAACCTGCTTGCCGCTGTTGATCTCGACAGCGGGCGGCTGACGGCGCTGCATGAGGGACACGATTTTTACGCCGCGCCGCGCTTGAATGGCAGCAAGCTCGCTTTCATCGCGTGGGATCATCCCAACATGCCGTGGCACGCCACGCGGCTTTATGTCGCCGATCTCGAGCACGAAACGCCGCGCCTCGTCGGCTCGCGTGTTGTCGCGAGCGGCGCGAGCATCGGCGAACCTCAGTGGGGCGAGACGCGCCTGTTCTACCTGAGCGATGCGAGTGGTTGGTGCAATGTGCATGTCTTCGATGGCGTGGAGAACCGCTGCGTGCATGAGGCAAGCGACGAATTCGGCGCGCCCGCCTGGGTGTTCGCGGCGCATACCTACGCGGTGGTCAGTGATGATCTGCTGATCGCGCGGCGTATTCAGCGAGGCGTCGAGTCGCTGGTGACCATCACCGGCGACGGGTATCTCAGCGAATGGCACACGCTGGCAGGCACCTATGATTCGCTGCACTGGCATGCGTCCGGTCAGCGCCTGCTCTGCGTCACTGGGGCACCCGACAGGCGCAGCCGCATCGAGGCGTTGAATATGTTCGGCGAATCCGCAAAGCCCGGCGTCATCGCTGGTGCATCCGCACGAAGCAAGCATGAGGTGCGCCGCTATTCAAGCGTGCCCGAGGCGCTTCGCTTTGAGTCGGACGGTGAGGCGCACGCGTTTCTCTATCCACCGACCAACGCCGACTTTCGTGGCACCGACGGCGAACGGCCGCCGCTGCTTGTCACGACGCATGGCGGCCCCACCGCGATGGCCGATCGTTCGCAGCAACTGCGCATCCAATACTACACATCGAGGGGATGGGCGGTGGCCGACGTCAATTACGCTGGTAGCACCGGCTTCGGCAGTGCCTACCGACGCAAGCTCGATGGACAATGGGGCATTGCCGACGTCAGGGACTGTGAAGCGCTTGTCAGGCATCTCGCCGCGAGCGGCGTCATTGACCCAAAGCGCTGCGCTATTCGCGGCGGCAGCGCCGGCGGCTATACAACGCTCGCCGCGCTGACCTTTTCAACCGCGTTCCAAGCAGGCGCGAGCACCTACGGAATCAGCGATCTCGAAGCGTTCGCCAAGGAGACGCACAAGTTTGAATCGCACTATGTTGATTCGCTCGTCGGCCCTTGGCCGGAAGCGGCGGACACCTACAGGGCGCGTTCGCCGATCCATCACACCGACCGACTCGCATGTCCGATCATCTTCTTTCAGGGCGGCAAGGATAAGGTGGTGCCGCCCAATCAGTCGCAGATGATGGTCGATGCGCTCGACGCCAAAGGCATCCCTCATGCCTATCTCTTCTACCCCGAAGAAGGCCACGGGTTTCGCGATGCGGGCAAT
Organism: Gammaproteobacteria bacterium; assembly: GCA_026709225.1. Classification (GTDB taxonomy): domain Bacteria; phylum Pseudomonadota; class Gammaproteobacteria; order Pseudomonadales; family Azotimanducaceae; genus Azotimanducus; species Azotimanducus chitobiosivorans. The sequence continues at coordinate 2,858 of JAPOTJ010000095.1, forward strand.
ATCGCGCACGCGCTGCGCGCCGAATACCAGTTCTTCTGCCGGGTACTGTCGATTACGCCTGCCGATGCACCTCTCGACTTGGATATTCGGCACCTATGATCGCGATTCAATACTCATCGCTTGGCGCGTAATGGGGATCTCATAAAAACCCAACGCCTTTTGGTGAAGCATGTAGAAGTCATGTTCTGACATCCTCTCTACATGTTCGAGAAGGCTCTTTTTCATAGTGGGAAAAGAGTGCGCGAGCGCATGTGCCCATCCAAGCGCCCTGTCTTTGTAGGCCAAGTGAAAATCATCAGGGTCTGACCTTGTGGCTTCCCACCTTTCAGAAAGAAAAGCGAAGTCGGTGTCTGACAATGGTGTGTGAGATAGATCAAGTTGTTGATATAACCCGCTTTCCATATAGCGCTTTTGCCACAGACGAAGCGACTGTTGTTCTTCGCGGAGTTTCATATCGAAGTTGTGACGAGCGTTTCTTGATGCAACCACCCTGTGCAGTGCGCGGGGAAGCTCTTCTTGAGTCTCTTGTGTGGAAACGAGCATCACACCTTTCGCTTCGGCAAGGAGACCCAAAAAACGACGAGTAGATGCCCTCGCCATCAAACTCGTGTCTACGAGCGCACGCCTTGTGCTCATCTCTCTCGCGAGGGCGTATTTTTTTCGGGGTAATAGCGAGGGTAGGCTTCTTTGAGCATTTTTTTTACCCGTTTCATATCTTCAATCTCGCGGTCTAAAACGTCAGGCCAACCGTCTTCCTCAAGGAACTTGCGAGTAATGACTGGAGGATTGATTGTCTGCTCAAGAGTATTCATGCGGGGATTATAGCGAAAAGGGAACTATGCCTTAAGGACAAAGGTTGTTAGGACAGCAGTGACTTCATCCAATGGACCCCGGTGTCTTCCTGCTGCCCTGACAAGAGACGAGAATAACGGACGAGCTCGCTGTCGAATACTCCGCCCTGAGCTTAATTTGACGGCGTTCTCGCACACACCCACACCGTCACTCGCGCCGCGCCCGCTTGCTTGAGCGACTTGCTGGCGGCAACGGCTGTGGCGCCGGTGGTGAGCACATCATCGACGATCGCCACTGACGTGCCGGATAGGTCTCCGCGCACTTCAAACGCGCCGCGGAGGTTTTTCAGTCGTGCGCTGCGCGAGAGTTCGGATTGCGGCGGCGTGTGGCGCTTGCGTTTGAGTGCGCGCAGATCAACCGGAATGTTCAGCGCTTTACCCACATGGCGGGCGATGAGCGCGGACTGGTTGTAGCCGCGCCTTGCCATGCGTCGCCACGACAGGGGAATCGGCATGAGCACGTCTGGCTTCGGTGCGTGTGCGCCGAACTGCGTCGTGCATAGTTCGGAGATCAGGGACAACCCTGCGAATCCGGCGCTGAACTTCGCGCGCGACAGTAGCTTCGCGATGTCATCTTCATAGAGAAACGGCGAACAGACACCATCAGGGAATGGCGCATCCTGTTGGCATTCGGCACAGCGGCGAGAGATGCGCGATTCTTGCGGCAGGGCGCATAGCGGACAGGCGTTGAGGTTCCAAGGCAGCGCGCGCTCGCACGGCTCGCACAAATCCATCGCCCGATGCGATGCCATGCCGCACAGCAGGCAGCGCCCGGGCAGCAGCCCGAACTTCCACAGCGAGCTGATGGGTAGAAATCCTCTAGGCGTTGGCATAAAATATCCAGATTGTCGATTCGCTAGGACGGCAGTCTTCTAAAGCACTGGGGATCATCATGAATTTTGCTACTTCTGTGCGCGGCGCACTCCGCGCAACCTTTATTTTCGCCCTTCTATTGCCTCTTTTGCCACTCGGCAGCCCGCCAGCCGAGGCCGAAGAAGGCGCGAATCCACTGATTGAAGAAGTCATTGTTGTTGGCTCGCGGCGCCGGGACCGTTCGGCGGCTGACTCGCCTGTCCCAGTCGATGTGGTGGGTGGCGATGATATTGGCGCGCAGGGCGATTCGAACTTAGACACGCTCATCGCAAGCTTGGTGCCTTCCTACAACGTGAGCCAAGAGCCGATCAGCGATGCCGCGACCTTTATCCGCCCCGCTACGCTGCGCGGGCTCGCGCCGGATGCCACCTTGGTGCTCGTCAACGGCAAGCGACGTCATCGGGCAGCGGTGATCGCCCTCTTGGGCGCTGGTATTTCCGGTGGTTCGCAAGGGCCGGACATCTCTGTCATTCCGGCGATTGCCTTGGATCGGCTTGAAGTGCTGCGCGACGGCGCTTCGGCGCAGTATGGCTCGGACGCGATTGCGGGCATTATGAATTTTGTCCTCAAAGACGACAATTCTGGCAGCGCATTTGATGTCAAATATGGCACCCACTACGAAGGCGATGGCGATGCCATGACCCTGTCTGCCAATGTTGGCCTGCCGCTGACCGATGCCGGCTTCGCGAATTTGAGCTTTGAATGGAAGGAATCCGATCCGACCAGCCGCAGTGCGCAGCGGGGCGACGCGCAAGGTCTGATCGATGCCGGCAATACCAACGTTCGCCAGCCAGCGCAGATTTGGGGTGCGCCTCAATTCTCGGACGACTTCAAGCTCTTTGGCAACTTCGGGCTTGATCTTGGCAATGGCATGGAGGCTTATGCCTTCGGCAACTGGGCTGAGCGTCAAGTGGAAGGCGGCTTCTATTATCGTAATCCGCATACTCGTGGCGGTGTTTTTCAAGGGCCGGAAGTGAACGGCATGCCCACCGTGAAAGTTGCCGACCTGTCAGGCGATATGTCAGGCAACTGTCCGCACATTCCTATTGTCGATAACGTGCCCGATGCCGGTGCGCTGGCCGCTGTTCGCGCCAACTCGGATTGCTACACGCTCTACGAAAAGTTTCCCGGTGGTTTCACGCCACAGTTTGGCGGCTTCGTGGATGATCTCGCGGTCGCCGGTGGTGTCCGTGGCGAGTTGGGCGACTGGTATTTTGATTTGAGCGCAGTCGCTGGCAGAAGCCACGCCAACTTCTATATCTACAACACCATCAATCCGCAGCTTCTCGGTCAGCGCAACGACATTCCGATTCACTATGACGCCGGCGCTTACACAGAAACTGACCGCACGGTGAACTTCGATATTTCGCGTCCTGTTGATGTGGGTGGATTTTGGGGACCGCTCAATGTGGCACTCGGCGCCGAGTATCGGGATGAGACCTTCAAGATCACCAATGGCGAACCGAACTCCTTTTATATCGACCAGGAGTATGGTCTTGCCGAGCAGGGATTTGGCATCGGCTCGAATGGCTTCCCGGGATTCCAGCCCGGTGATGCTGGCGAGAACAAGTCAAGCTCAGTAGCGGCTTATATCGACCTAGAGGCGAACGTGACGCAAAACTTCCTCGTCGGTGCAGCGCTTCGCTATGAAGACTACGAAGAGTTTGGCGACACGCTCGACAGCAAGCTCGCAGCGAGATTTCAAGTGACTGACACCTTCGCGGTGCGCGGCGCGGTGAGCACAGGGTTCCGGGTGCCGACCTCCGGACAGGCCAACCTTCGCAACGTGACCACTGAATTCAACATGGGCGCTCTGGCTGACATTGCGACGCTGCCGCCGACCAATCCAATTGCTGTGCAAAAGGGTGCTCAGGCGCTCACGCCCGAAGAGTCCACCAACATCACCTTGGGTGCCGTGTTCGAACTCGGACCCGCGAACATCACCATCGATTACTACAATATCGAGATCGAAGACCGCATTGCCTTCACGAGTCGTTTCAACCTCACTGACGCAGATGTTACTGCGCTGTTGGCAGCCGGTGTCAGCGACGCGCGCAGCTTTACCTCTGTGCGATTCTTCTCCAACCAGCAGACCGTGGAGGCGCAGGGGATCGACTTGGTGGTCACGCTGCCGTTCGACCTTGCCGGCGGCTCATCAAACTTGACGGCAGTCGCCAACTGGTCTGACATCGAGCTGACCGAGTTCAACCCCGACTTCACGAGCGACAATCGTCGCTCGCAAATCGAAGAAGGGCGCCCAGATTCGCGTTTTGTCGTGACTTGGACGCATGACCAAGGTCCTTGGAGCTTCATGGCGCGCGGACGTTTCTATGGCGAGTACTACGATGCGCCAACCAATGACGGATCAGTATCCTTCTACCCCGACTCGGCGTTCCTTGTGGACGTTGAAGGTTCCTACGCAGTCACGCAAGAATTCACGGTGACGCTCGGCGCGCAGAATGTGTTCGACGAATATCCTTCAAAGAACCCTGCGGGAGAGGTCGCCGGGTTGGTCTATCCCGAGGGATCGCCTTTCGGGTTCAACGGCGGCTTCTACTATGTGCGCGCCCGCTGGAGCATGGACTAAACGCCCATTAGCGAGCGCCACATATCGATCTCCTGAATGCGCAGGTAGGGATTCTTCGACTTGGTGTACCCAAGGGTTGCGCTTGGCTGCGACGAGTAGTGGTGGCCAGGCAGCACCACCGTCTCATCGGGCAGTTCTGAGAGGCGGCGCAGGCTCCTGAACATATCGTCCGCGTCCGACCCGGGCAGGTCGACGCGGCCGCAGCCATGGATGAAGAGGGTGTCGCCAGCAACAAGCGTGTGCTTGATGCGAAAGCACTGGGAGCCCGGCGTGTGGCCGGGCGTGTGCAGGAATTCGACTTCAATGTCGCCAACATCAAGCGTATCGCCACCGTCAACACGTCGCATGTCGTTCTCGGAAATGCCGGTGACCTTCTTAAGTCCGTCCGCTTCGAGACGGTTGCAATAGATACGGCACGGGCGCGCCGCGAGCAACTCTGCGACACCCTCAATCTGATGCGAGGCGAAGCTGCCGCCGCAATGGTCGGGATGATAGTGCGTGATCAGCGCGCCTTGCAGGTTGAGTTCCAACCCGTCAACACGTTCAAGCAGTCCGTCCACACTCCATGCGGGATCGACGAGCACGGCATCGCCGGTCGGTCGCCAGCCGACGAGATACGCAAAGTTCTGCATGGGGCCGACGGGAATCTGTTCAATGATGAAATCGTCTTGGGACACGAGTGTTCCTTCAATGCTGGAGCTGTTGTGTCTATAATCCCACAATTGCTCGGAAGGACGAAAACTCATGTACTACGCGCAAATGGAGTCGCCGGTCGGCACCTTGACGATCGCCGGCGAAACTGCGGACTATGTTGATTCGGTCTCGTTCGGCGATGGCGGACTGCCAGCAGGCGCCCAATTGGACGGCGAGTATTTTGCTGAGGCGCGCACGCAGTTCGCGGAGTATTTTCAAGGCAAGCGCCAGCGCTTTGACTTTCCGATGCGTCTTACCGGCCATGGATTCCGCCGCGAAGTGCTTGAGCAGCTGTGCCATGTGCCCTTCGGCGAGACCGTGTCCTACGGCGAGCTCGCGGCGGCCGTCGGCAATCAGCGAGCTGCGCGCGCGGTTGGCGGAGCGGTCGGCAGCAATCCGCTTGCAATCGTCGTGCCGTGCCATCGGGTGCTCGCCGCAGGCGGCGGCATCGGCGGATTTGGCGGCGGACTCGAAGCGAAGCGGAAGTTGCTCGCGATCGAGGGCGTGACACCGAAAGATTAAGTCCTCACAAGACGCCCGAAGACATCGAAGTAATCCGGAAAGGTCTTCTCAACCACCTTTGGATCCTCGATTTCGACTGGCGCACCGAACGACGCCAGCGAGAAACACATGGCCATGCGATGGTCGCCGTAGGTCTTGATGCGCGCTGGTCGCAGCTGCTTGGGCGGGATGATGTCGATGCTGTCATCAGTGGTCTTGACCTCGGCGCCGAGCTTGGAGAGCTCGCAGCGCATGGCTTCGAGGCGATCGGTCTCCTTGATTCGCCAGGTGCTGATGCCGCGAATGCGTGTGGCGCCGGTTGCAAATAGCGCCGCAACGGCGAGGGTCATGGCGGCGTCAGGCATGTGATTGAGGTCAATGTCAACGCCCGTGAGCGCCGCGCGCGAAACGCGCGTGCCCCGCTCGTCGGTATCAATGCTCGCGCCCATGGCGCGAAGCGCATCGGCGAAGGCGGCGTCGCCTTGGACGCTGTTCGCAGGCAGATTGACGATGCGAAGTGAATCGCCGGCAATCGCGCCGGCGGCAAGAAAATAGCTTGCGCTCGACGCATCGGCTTCGATCTCGTATTCGCCGGGAGAGACGTAGCGGCTCGGTCGCACGACGTAGCGAGAATAGTTGTCTCGATCAACTTCGACCCCGAAATCCGCCATCATGCCGATGGTCATGTCGATGTACGGCTTTGATACTTGGGTTCCAGGCACGTTGATGCGCACCTCTTTCTTCGCGAGTGGCGCCGCGATCAAGAGGGATGTCAAGAACTGGCTGCTCAGCGTGCCTGGTAGCATAGCGACGCCACCTTCAAGGCCACCGCCAAACACTTTCACGGGTGGATAGCCTTCTGACTCAAGGTAGTCAATGCGTGCACCGAGCGTGGTGAGGGTATCCACCAAGGGCGCGATCGGGCGTTCACGCATGCGTGCGGACCCTTCGAGCACATACTCGCCTTTGCCAAGGCTGAGGGCTGCTGTCAGCGGGCGATAAGCAGTGCCGGCGAGCCCGAGATAGAGGGTCTGGGCATCGCCCGCCGCGCCAAGCGCACCGCCGCATCCGCCAATCAAGAGCGAATCTCCGGCAATTTCAACCGGCACCCCAAGCTGTGTGAGCGCGGCGCGCATGAGCGCGGTGTCCTCGCTGTCAAGCGCGCCGTAGAGCCGCGTGTCGCGTGTCGCCAAGGCGGCGAGCAACAATGCGCGATTTGTCAAGCTCTTGGATCCGGGGATTCTTACTTCGCCGGAAATAGCGGCGTGTGCCGGCAATTGCAGGGACATTGATCAGGTCTTCGAGCGCTTACGGCCCGGGCGGACCGAGTTCCTGGCCGATCTCGCGCTCCATCCACATGGGCACGATGGTCCGAAACGACCTCGGGCGTTCGATGTGGCGCCCGACGATGCGTCGCTCGGCGGGAGTCATGTGCATGGTGATCTTGACGAACGAGGAATTGGTATGGCCGTGCACGCGGGTGACGCTTTCGGTCAGCTCATCAAGCTTCTGCGCAAAGGCCTCGTGATTGAACGGCTCGGACACCAGCAGTCGGTGCAACTCGCCGCGCACCTCTCTCATGCGTGACATGTCCTGCCTAGCGGGTTGAATAGACTCGTTGAGCTGGGAGAGGATCGCGCGCGCGCGCTGCTCGGGCAGCGATTGCAAGGCGATAGTGTGCGTCGGCATCAGGGTTGGCACCAGAAGACTGGTGTGGGACTCGCGCGCGCTGCGTCCGATATAGAATCCGATTGCGGCAATATTCAAGGACAGCGATGCTATCAACGCCGCGACAAGCCACTTAATACGTGTTCTAGTCAACATTGCTCGTCTCATATTCCGTCAAGTACATCTCAAGCAGGTTGTGCGCGGCATCGATCGACGTCGCCAGCTCGAGGGCTGTTTCAAGTTCGAGAAACGGCGGCGCCTGCCCAAGATATTCGCTGTGCCCGAAGGCAAGGCCGGTGGCAAACGGCAGACTCGCAGCGAGGACTGGCCGCCACCAGGTTTGAAACAGCCAGCAACAGAATCCTCGCTCTTGGCTGATACGCTCGAGCACCGCAGCGCGCATGCGCACTTCGATGAGCGCGTCGAGCGTCGGCTCGGCCATCGTGCGCAGACGCCGCGCAACTTCCTCGTCCTGCGCTGTCCCTCTATCCGAATTCATACTCCTCTCCCCAGTTCCACCTTGAGCGCTCGGCGTGCGCGCGCGAGCAGAGACACCAAGGCATCCAATGACACGTCGAGCACCGCTGCCGCCTCACGATTAGAAAAGCCACGATGGTAGCAAAGCAGAAGCGCGGTTCGCTGACGTTCCGGCAGCCCCCATAAAGAAGCTTTGAACCGATCTTCGCGATCTTCCTTCTCAAGCATCGATTCCGGTGAGCAATGGTCCTCAATGGCGTCCAGGTCGACCGCGAATTCGTCGGCCTCGCTTTCAAGCGTCCATCGGCGCCGACGAAAGGCGTCGATGGCGAGGTTGCGAGTTAAGGTATGCAGCCATGTCGTCACCTTGACTTGGCCGGGTTTGTACGTATGCGCCTTGGTGAAGCAGCGCACAAAGGTTTCCTGCGTCAAATCTTCTGCATCGTCGGGATTCCGGCATAGGCTCAGGGCAAAGGCGTAGATGGCGCGCATGTGCCGGATCATGAGCGTGTTCAGGGCATCTTTGTCGCCTTGACAGATAAATGCCATCAGCGCCTCGTCTTCAAGGCACTTGTTGTTCCTGGCCTCGATCATCCCGACAAGCGGCAGCAATTCAATGTGAGCGGCGATCATATTCGCGGTGCATTCGAATGGCGCGCGGCGGAATCTCCCGAACGACTGAGCCCGGCCTCAGTAGACGCATGACATCCCGCAATTCCGGCCGCGACAGTTCACCATCGCCGTCATTGTCGAACGCGGTCAGCTTGCTCACGCGAAGATCAACATCGACCTTATCGAGCACCTCGTCCTTGTTCAAGTCCAAGCGATCAAAGCCGCACTGAAAACGGTGATTTCGGATGCGTTCCGATGCGCTGTCCACCTCTGCTCGGTCAAGCGTGCCGTTGCCGTCGGCATCGGCGAGGTCAAACCAGTCCGACCTCATGTCCATGAAAAGCTCGCGCTTGCCACGCCAGTCATACGGTGCGCGATGCGAGACGCGCATGTGTGCCCAGTCGTCCCCGGTCTTCTTAATGATGGCCCGCCTGACAGCTTTGTCCGCGAGCGTCTCCGACCATTGGGTGATTTCCTCGACTTCCATTTCGTCGAAGTTTGGTAGTGAGCCGGCAACGTGGCGGTGCGCGCGGAACTCTTCGAACGTCACCTTGCCGTCCTCGTTTTCGTCCATGCGCATGATCCTTTCAAGTTCGCGCGTGCGGATATCCTCAATTGCAATGGATACACCGAACGGCATGGCGCCGAACGGGACATGGTTGGAATCCGAGGCGACTGCGATTGCTGCTGCGAGTAGTGCCGAGGCAACACCGCCCGCAACCATGAAGGTGTTCTTCCAAGAGATGCTCATTTGATCGACAGCGCGCCTTCCAAGTGTGTCCAAGTATGGACTTTTACGCCGCAGCCTATGATAGTTGTTCATAGCTGCATCGGAAAATGCTGGAAGCGCTTGATCAAGGCCTCGAAATCGAGCGATGCGTCGTCGCCTGCGGCATCGTATCTGATGGCGGCAACGCGCCCGAAGCGCGTGCGGTCGTCGCGATGTTTGCCGAGCATAGCGCGTGCAAGCGGGGCATCGATGCTAATGTAATGTGGCGCGAAGTCAATTTCGTCCGGGCCGACGATGCGGTAGGTGTTGACCGTTCCCCCAAGCTCGATGTCGATCCAAGCACCAAAATATACCCGATCTTGGTCCTTGGGCGCCCGATTGATGACTTGCAGGACATCAAGGCGCTTGGAAAGATAGGCGATGCGCCGGTCGATCTCTCGCAAGAGGCGCTTGTTGTAGTGGTAGTCGGCGTTCTCAGACCGGTCGCCCAACGCAGCAGCCTCTTTCACTTTGCCCGTCGCATAAGGGCGCTTATGCTTCCACAGCCACTTGAGTTCCTCGGTGAGGATCTTTTGCCCGGTCGGGGTGATATAGGCGCTCGGCATGACCGTGTCTCACAGTGATTCTAATAATATATTGGAATAAGCATATGATTTTATACGGCACTTGCGTTATATGCGAAAGTCATGAAGAATACGCGCTCATTTTACCTGCAACCGGATACATCCCATGTCACTTCAACTCGGCGACGAAGCGCCCAACTTCACTGCGGACACCACGGAAGGCACCATCACGCTGCACGATTATCTCGGCGACGGATGGGGTGTCCTGTTCTCGCACCCCAAGGACTTCACGCCGGTGTGCACCACCGAGCTTGGCGAAGTAGCCAAACTGAAGGCTGAATTTGACAAGCGCAATGTCAAGGTGCTCGGCCTGTCGGTGGATCCGGTCACAGACCATGTCAAATGGTCGCAGGACATCACCGATACGCAAGGCGTGGATCTCAATTTCCCGCTCATCGGCGATGAAAACCGCACCGTTGCGAGTCTCTACGATATGATCCATCCGAATGCCAATGACACCCTCACGGTGCGTTCAGTGTTTGTGATTGGCCCGGACAAGAAGATCAAGCTGTCGATCACCTACCCGGCGAGCACCGGCCGCAACTTTGAAGAGATTCTGCGCACCATCGACTCATTGCAGCTCACCGCCGTGCATAGTGTGGCGACGCCGGTCAATTGGCGGCATGGCGAAGAGGTCATCATTGTGCCTTCGGTTTCCGATGAGGACGCCAAGGCGAAGTTTCCGAACGGCTGGCGTGCCGAGAAGCCCTACTTAAGGTATGTGTCGCAGCCTGAGTCGTAGGCTGCTAGCCAAGAGAAGTTAATTCTGCTATGAAGATGCGCTGTACGTCAAGCAAATACGTTCGTAAATTATTGAATATAAAGGCTAATTTACACCGTTCTCGCATCTGATTCAAAGATATTGCAAACGATGATTATTCGTGTTACGCTTCTTGCATTAACTATAGGTATCCGTCGAACCGCGTAAGCCTGCATAAGCAATATTGAGATCGCGAGCGATTTGGTCATCATCGGCCTGGGTGCTTGCGCTGCATCGAATTGGCCGAAGACTTGCTCGAACGGCGGTGAGTCAAACGGACCCTCATTGAGGGCGCCTCTGATCGATAGGAGGGCGAGCTCATGAAAATCGATGGCATTGCTTTTGGTTTGCACGATCGGCGCAAGGCGCCTAGGCTACCGCTGCCTGCCTGGGGGGGGGGGGGGGGGGGGGGGGGGGGGGGGGGGGGGGGGGGGGGGGGGGG
>JAPOTJ010000044.1 GCA_026709225.1 Gammaproteobacteria bacterium
GGTGTCGGCACCGCTGCGGGCGCGCCTGTGCCGGTGCCAGTCGGCGAAGGTCGAACGCAATGGCTCGCCGATTCAAACGGCAACCGCGTCACTGCGCAGCTTGACAGCCCGCGGCTCCGCGAGCTCGCCGGATTCTGCGGAGGCGCCTACAGCGAGGTGCGCGTCGGCGACGAAGATTTATTGACAATACTCCCCGGCCTTGGCGATGCATCCGACGAATTCGACACACGCGACGATGTGCAGCAAGTGGACATGTGGATCGACATGGCCTATGCATTCGCCATTCCGCTTGCACTCCTGATGCTGCTTGCGTTTCGGCGCGGGGCGCTGCCAGTCATTCTTCTCGCCTCGGTGTGTGTCCCATTGCTCGGCGCTCCAAATAGCGCGTCAGCAAGCTTCTGGGATGATGTGTGGCAAAGGCGCGATCAGCAAGCCTATGAAGCGCTGCAAGCGCAGGACGCGGAAGCCGCGGCAATCCTGTTTGAGGATGAGCGCTGGCGCGGCGTTGCAGACTTTTCGCGTGGTGCCTTTGGCGAAGCTGCTTCGACTTTTGGTGAGCTTGCCGACAAGCAAGCCAATGATTATTACAACCTTGGCAACAGCCTCGCGTTCTCTGGTGATGTGCCCGGCGCGATCAATGCATACGAACAAGCGCTGACCGTAGATCCCGCGCACCTAGATGCCGCGCACAACAAAGCGGTGCTCGAAGCGCTTATGAGCGAGCAGCAGGATCAATCCGACCAGTCCGGGGAGCAGCAAGAAGGTCAGCCGGACGCGAACGAAGGGAAGACTCCACAGGACAATGGCAGCCAGTCGGACGCGCACAGCAACACAGATCAGTCGCAAGCGCAAGGCGAGCAGTCAAGCGATCAACAAGACGCGCAATCGAGCGAGCAACAAGACGCGCAGTCGTCCGAGCCGAGCGAGGCATCGCAGCAAGAGGCACAGGCAAGCGAGTCACAATCTGTTGAGACTTCGCAGAGTGAAGCGCAGCCAACAGAGAATGGCGAACCTGAGATCGATGCCGCCGCGCAAGCAGCGCGGGCACGCGAGCGTATCGACAGCCTGCTTAGGCGAGTGCCAGACGACCCGGGAGGACTTTTGCGACAGAAATTCCTGTTCGAGACGCGAGAGCGGGAACAGGCTGGAAAGCCGAGAGTTGATTCGGAGCAGCCGTGGTGATCTTTCGCCTCGCGTGTCTCGCCCTCTGCACCGCCCTCACCTGCTTCGCGCAGTCCGCTTGGGCCGCGAGCGCACGCTTAAGTGCAAGCGAGATCTATCTCTACGAAACCGTGCAGCTCGAACTGACCGCTTCCGAGGAAGCCTCTCCTGACCTTTCCGCGCTTCGGCAGGATTTCGACGTGCAAGGGCGTTCCAGCCAGCGTTCGATGCAGATTGTCAACGGCCAAATCCAAGTGTCCGAGTTCACGCTCACGCTGACCTTGCGCCCGCTAAGAGCCGGTGTGCTCGCCATCCCGCCTATTTCCCTTGGCAATGAACAAACCAATCCGCTTCACCTTCAAGTCAACGCCATTGACGCGGCAACGCAGCAAGAAATCGATCGCAAGGCGTTCATGGAAATCGATGTCTCACACGAAGCGCCCTATCAAGGCCAAGCTGTGTTTCTCACGCGGCGGCTCTATTACAGCTCGGATGTGCAGATCTATGGCAACTTGCCCGGCATTCCTTCGATCACCGGCGCGAGCGTGCAGCCAGTGGGCGAAGCAAGCGCATCGAGCACAGTGATGAATGGTCGCCGCTACAACGTCTACGTCACCGAATATCTGCTTGTGCCAGACCTGCCGGGTGAACTGATCATTCCCGGCGTCGAAATCATGGCGCGCGTTCAGGTCGCGCTCGGCAACGGCCGACGGGCGCTCGGCACGCCCATTCGAACGGCGGAGACGGTGCTCAATGTCCAGCCGCCGCCGGCGAACTTCCCAGCAAACAAGCCGTGGTTGCCAGCGCGTGAAGTTCGCATCGACTCTGAGTTCAATGCGGCCGAGGGGCAGGTCGGCACACCGCTCACTTTCGATGTCCGCGTGCAGGTTGTCGATGCCCTCGCTTCGCAGGTCGCCCCGCTCAAGCTCTCCTTTCCATCATCGATCAAGGCCTATCCAGAAAGCCCACGTCTCGACGATGCAATCACAAGTGGAGAGGTACGGGGAGAACGTCTTGAACGCTTTTCGTTGGTACCAACCACTGCTGGCATTTTCACACTGCCGGAAGTGCGCGTGACCTGGTGGGATACACAAGCTGAACAACTTCGCGAGTCGTCCCTGCCCGCACGTGACATCGAAGTCTTGCCGGACCCGAATGCGCCGTCCCCCGCGAGCCAAGCGAGCGTGGTCGCTCCGCGTGCCATGGACGCACCAGCGAATCGTCTCGCGCCCTCTCGCACCAATCGATTCGATTGGTTGCACGCAGCGCTCGCGCTCGCGTCCTTGAGTATAGGCATCGGCTGGCTCATTACCCTGCGCCCGGGCTTGTTGCATGTGGGTGTACACAGACAGCAGAGCAACCGCCAGAACACACCTGAATCCCATGCCTTCGCGCGCGCGAAGGCAGCCTCGAATCTCGCCGATGTGATTGCTTCGCTTCGAGTGTGGCTTCGCCATGTGGACAGCGAGCATCCCTTTCGCGCCGACTTAGAAGCGCAACTCAAGCGGGGCGAAGCGAGCCTGTACGGCGGCCTCACACCCGAAGCAGCGCCGACAAAAAATGACCTACAAAGAACCGCCCGAGAACTGCGAGCGGAATGGCTAGCGAAACGCAAGCACGCACAATCACGAGCCTTGCCGAGCCTCTACCCCGGACAAGACCTTCGCTAGATCACCATCATCTCCATGATCTCAGGCACTGGCATGGCTTCAAGGCGCCCAGCATCATCGAGCACTGAAAGAAGCTCGTTCGCTTGCGACTCAGGGAACCTCGTCGCCAGATTCGCGCGGAACTTCTTGACTAGTAGCGAAATGCCTTCGCTGCGGCGACGCCTGTGACCCACCGGATATTCGACCGCCACTTTCTCGGTCGCGCTGCCGTCCTTGAAAAAGACCTGCACGGCATTGGCGATTGAGCGCTTGTCCGGCTCGTGATATTCGCGGCTGTAGCGCGCGTCCTCAACCACCTGCATAAGGCCGCGGAGCCTATCGATTTCCGGGTTGGATGCGACCCTATCCTCGTAGTCGTCGGCGGTGAGGTTGCCCGTCAAAAGCCCCACAGCGACCATATATTGCAAGCAATGATCCCGATCAGCCGGGTTATTGAGATCACCTTCCTTGCTGATGATGCGAATGGCGGATTCGTGCGTCGTCAGTTCAATGCGCTCGATCTCGTCCAATCTATGCGCGACCTGATCGTGCAGCGTGACCGCCGCTTCCACGGCTGTCTGAGCGTGAAACTCAGCTGGATAGGAGAGCTTGAACAGCACATTTTCCATGACGTAGCAGCCGTACTCACGCTGGAACTCAAACCTGTTGCCTTTGAAGGACACGTCGTAGAAGCCCCAGCCCTTCGCCGAGAGCGCACTCGGATAGCCCATTTCACCTTTCAAGACCAGCACGGCAAGACGCACCGCCCGACTCGTTGCATCGCCTGCGGCCCAGGATTTGCGCGGCCCGGTATTCGGCGCATGCCGGTAGGTGCGCAGCGCAGAGCCGTCAAGCCATGCATGTGACACCGCATCGACGACTTGATCGCGCGTGCCGCCAAGAAGGCGCGTGACAACGGCGGTTGAAGCGACTCGCACCAGAATCACATGATCGAGGCCGACGCGATTAAAGCTGTTCAGGAGCGCGAGGCAGCCTTGGATTTCATGTGCCTGAATCATCGCAGTCAACACGTCGCGGCCTGTCAGGACACGGGATGAGCTGCGGCTGACGTAGTCGGCGACGGCAAGAATGCCGCCGAGGTTGTCCGATGGATGCCCCCACTCCGCCGCCAGCCAGGTATCGTTGAAATCAAGCCAGCGCACGATGCAGCCAATGTCCCAAGCTGCTTTCACCGGATCGAGCACGTGCTGCGTACCCGGCACACGCGCGCCGTTCGGCACCTGAGTGCCCGGCACGATCGGCCCAAGGTGCTTGGCGCAGGCCGGATAGCGAAGCGCGAGGAAGCCACATCCAAGCGTATCCATCAGGCAGTATCTGGCGGTCTCATAGGCCTCGTCGCTGAAGCGCGGTTCGGCCATGACGTAATCGGCAATCGCCTGAATCTCTCCGTCCGCTGGCGGGCGGACGTTGATATCAACATTTGTGGACATGCTTATCTCTCAGAAATAGGTTTGACGCGCCGCGGCTCAGGGCCGACATATTCGGCACTCGGGCGAATGATGCGGTTCTTCGCCCGCTGCTCCATCACATGCGCCGTCCAGCCTGTGACCCGCGAGCAAACGAAGATCGGCGTGAACAGCTTGGTCGGTATGCCCATCGTGTGGTAAGCGCTCGCATGGAAGAAGTCGGCGTTGGCAAACAGCTCCTTCTCGTCCCACATGAGCTTCTCGACGGCGGCGGAGATGTCGAAGTATTTCCGGTCGCCGGCTTCATCCGAGAGTGATTCGGCGAGCGCCTTGATCACTGTGTTGCGAGGATCGCTGGTTCGGTAGATCGCGTGACCAAAGCCCATAATGAGATCCTTGCGCTCAAGCATGCCTTTGACGCCTGCAATGGCTTCTTCTGGGGTTTCGAACTGCTCGATCAATTCCATGGCGGCTTCGTTGGCACCGCCATGCAAGGGGCCGCGCAGCGAGCCGATGGCGCCGGTGACGCAGCTGTGCATGTCGGACAGGGTGGACGCGCACACGCGCGCGGTGAAGGTCGAGGCGTTGAACTCGTGCTCGGCGTAGAGGACGAGCGAGGTGTCCATGACTTGCGAGTGCAAGGCTGAGCGCGGTACGTCGTGGAGCATGGTCAGGAAGTGCTCGGCAATCGACGGCGCGTCCGATGCCGTTTCAACGCGCACGCCGTCGTGCGAAAAGCGGTACCAGTAGAGAATGATGCCCGGCAGGCTCGAAAGCAATCGCTCTGCAACGCGGGACTGGTTGGAGAAGTCGCCTTCGGGTTCAAGATTGCCGAGCATGGATGCGCCGGTGCGCATCACATCCATCGGATGCGCCGTTGCGGGAATGCGTTCAAGCACCTCACGAAGCACCGCAGGCAGTTCGCGCTGCGCCTGAAGGCGCGTACGGAAGCCAGAAAGCTGTTCAGCGTTTGGCAATTCACCGTGCAAAATGAGATGCGCAACTTCTTCAAAGGTGGTGTTGCTGGCAAGGTCTGAAATATCGTAGCCACGGTAGGTGAGTCCGGTGCCGGTTTTGCCGACGGTACACAGCGCCGTCTGGCCTGCCGTCTGTCCGCGCAGCCCTGCGCCGCCGAGTGCCTTGTCCACCATCAGGTTTTGCTCCCTATTCGCTTTTCGAGAAGTTGATCGAGCTGTCGCTCGTAGTCGTGATAGCGCAGCACTTCGTAGAGTTCCTCTCGCGTTTGCATGTGTTGCACCGCGTCGCGCTGCGTACCCTTGGTGCGCAGTTCAGTGAAGATGGCAAGCGCGGCCTTGTTCATGGCACGAAATGCCGATAGCGGATACAGCGCCATTGCGATACCTTGCTCGCGAAGGTCATCGACATGAAACATTGGCGTGAGCCCAAATTCGGTGAGGTTGGCAAGCACAGGGACGTTGACACTCGACACGACCTTCCCGTAATGCGAGACATCAGTCATGGCCTCGGCAAAAATCGCATCTGCACCAGCTTGCTCAAAGGCCTGTGCACGCTCGATGACGGCATCAAAGCCATCCACCGCGAGCGCATCGGTGCGCGCCATGATCATGAAATCTGGATCGGTCTTGGCATCGGCTGCCACTCGAATGCGATCCTGCATCTCTTCAATGCTGACAATGGCCTTGCCCGGCCTGTGACCGCAGCGCTTCTCGGCCACCTGGTCTTCAATGTGCAGACCCGCTGCACCGGCGCGAATGAACTCGCGCACCGTCCGGGCGATATTAAAAGCGCCGCCAAAGCCTGTGTCGGCGTCAACCAAGAGCGGCAGGTCGGTGGCACCAGTGATGCGCCGAATGTCGATCAAGACATCGTCGAGGCTCGTGATGGCGAGGTCAGGCACGCCGATCGATGCGTTGGCGACACCGGCCCCTGACAGATAGATAGCGCGAAAACCTGCGGTTTCTGCAAGCAGCGCCGCATAGGCGTGCACCGTGCCAGCGATTTGCAGCGGCTTCTCTGCGTCGAGCGCCGCTTTCAATCGCTTGCCTGCGGACGCCTCCGGCATCAGGCAGCCTCCGCGACATGCGAGGCCAAGAGCGTTCGAAGCGTCGCGTGATCTCCTGCTCGCGGCAGATTCGGCAAACGTCCGGTAACGCTCGGCGGCGCATCAAAGAAATAACCGTGATCGGCCTGCTCGAGCATGGTCAGGTCATTGAACGAATCGCCTGCCGCGTGAACCGTATAGTTCATGGCTTGGAAGCCTTTCACGGCTTGACGCTTCGGGTCGTCCTGCCGCAGGCGGTAGCCAGTGACTTCGCCGTCCTTCGATTGCATGCTGTGGCAGAGCAGCATCGGCGAGCCGAGCTTCTTCATCAGCGGCAGAGCGATTTCATAAAAAGTGTCGGAGACGATCGCTACTTGAAAATGCTGCCGCGCCCAGTCGATGAATTCGGCGGCGCCGTCGAGCGGCTGCATTTCGGAGACCACTTCATGCACGAGGTCGAGCCGCAGATCGTGCTTGCGCATGACTCGCAGCCGCATCTGCATGAGATCGTCGTAGACAGGAATGTCCCGTGTGGTCTTGAGAAGATCGTCGATGCCGGTGCGCTGCGCAACCCCCTGCCAAATCTCTGGCAGGAGCACACCTTCAAGATCAAGACAAAGTATGTCCAACAGGACGTTCCAATCTGGGGGACTGGCAATTCTATCGCATCTCGGGATACAGAATTGCCATCATGCGCACTTCCCAAACAAAACCTGCTCATAGGCATTGATCGCGTTGTAGCTCAACGAATTCACGCGTTTGCGCAGAACATCCGGTGGCATGGGATATTCCAAAGAGTGATGCATTGCGCGAGCCATTGCCTCCACATCCCCGATCGGCCCGGAGGGGGCCATGAACCGCCGCCTTGTTTCAAAGACTTTACGGAAATTGCAACCTTCGGGGGGCTGGCATTCTGGTCATGACCCCGTAAAGCCCAGTACCAGCCCCACGATCACACCGGTCTGCGCAATCAAGGCGCCGATCATCCACTTCAGCAAGTCGGCCTTGAGCTCGGCCATTTGTTGCTGCAGTCTGCCTTCAAGCCTGGTCAGTTGCTGCCTCTGCTCTCCTTGGAGCTCGATGAGCTGCTGCTTCTGGATCCCTTCAAGCTCCTGCAGGTTCTGCTTGGTCGCCATATTGCTGTTCAGCAGATGCACCTGCTCGTCCGCCAAGGCTTCGGCCTGCGCTTCGGTAAACCCCGTACCTGTCAGGCGTTTGACAAACCGGTGGGTATCAAATGCAATCGCTTCGCTCAAGGTGACACTGAACAAGAAGTTGATCGGGAATAATAATACCTAACTTGCCCGCCGATAAGCGAGTGAATTCGCGCGAACGTCAAAACAACCGCAACCGCGTCCTCGCAGAGCGGCCAACACGCTTCCTTGTTGAAGTCCGCCGGCGCCTCATACGCGTATGCAGCGCGCGCCTGCGTGCTGCGAGATAGGTCTCAAGCGAACCTTCGCGGTTGCGCGCCGCCTCGCTCGCGCGGTAGGCGCAAAAATCGTTGTAGGCTTCGATTTCGTGCTTCAAGCCTTGCGAGACGAGTTCGACCATGATGGCATCGTCAATGAAGCCAAGCACAGGCACGCCGTCAGGGATCAAATCATGCGGGTTCGCAAAATAGGCCAAGGCATCGAGCACGTTCTGCCGGTCTTCGTCTTCGAGCGCCCATTCGGCATCGGCCAGCATGCCGATCAGGATTCTCAAACGCTGAAAGCGCTCGCGAACGAACTCAGGGACCTCCGATCCAGTGATTTGCGAGAGAAGCGCATCGGCCTTTTCGATAATCTCAGTCTCGCCGAGGCCCTCCACTTCTTCGCAAGCGCTGCGAATATGCTCGCGGAAATACTCGAGATCGGGCTCTTCCAGTTCAAAGCTCACTTCAATAGTCATGGGCTGGCTCCTCGTTGTGCGAATTGGGATTATCGGCGATATGACGCGCTAAAGCTACGCCAGTAGCTGTCGATTTCTTCACGAATTTCGCCGCGCAGCAGGAAAATTGCGATGAGATTTGGAACGGCCATCAGCGGTAGGCAAATATTTGAGATTTTCCAAGTCAAGCCAGTGTCTATGAACGCTCCGGTGAAGAACATGGCGACATACGCCAAACGGTAGTAGAGCAAATACTTCTCGCCGCCGAGATAGATGAGCGCACGGTCACCGTAATATGCCCAGACAATCGCGGTCGAGAAGGCGAACATCAGCAGGCCGATGCTCACGACATAGGGCGCGTAGTCGCCGACGAAGCTCTGCTTGAAGGCTTCGAGGGTCAGCCTCGCCGAGTGTACGAGCGAGTCGCCGCGGATCTCCCAAGGGAACTTGGCTGTCTGTCCGTTCACCACCGGCAAGGTGCCGGTGAACGGCCTGCCGTCAACGAGCACGCGCAGGTTCTCGGCCACCGAACGGTTGTGGATCGCGGTGAAGCCGCCGTCCTGAATCATGCCGTCCACGACGGTCAATGAAGCAGACAAGGGCTCGATATCTTCGCCGCCGCGGTCAAAGATATGCGCTGCGAGCGCTTCGCGATGCGCGTCCTTTGAGTCGTCCCACTCGCCCGCCACCCACTGAAGCGCGCTGTGCTCAAACTCGTTCTCGAATTTCTTGGCCCACACACCGGAGGACAAGATCACCATCGCCGTCAGCGTACAGATGACGATCGTGTCGATGAATGGTTCCAAGATCGACACCATGCCTTCGGCGACAGGACTTGTGCCGCGGCTTGATGCATGGGCAATGGGCGCCGAGCCTTGGCCGGCTTCATTGGAATAGAGGCCGCGATTGACGCCATGATTGAACGCATAGGCGAAGCTTGCGCCGAGAAAGCCTGCAGTGGCAGCGGTGCCGTTGAAGGCATCGCGGAACACCGCGACGAGCGAGGGTACGACGTTATCCCAATTGGCGATAGTGACGGCAAGCGCGGCGATGAAATACAGCGCGCCCATGAACGGCACGAGGCTCACTGTCACCTGCGCAATACGCTTGATGCCGCCGATGATGACAAGTGCCAGGAGGATGGCGAGCGTGCCCGCGGTCAACCAGATGGGCAGGCCGAACGTATCGTTCATGCCGAGCGCAATGTTGTTGCTTTGCGGCATATTGCCACCGCCGATCACAGCGCTGATCAGCGTCGCGATTGCGAAAGTCACTGCAAGCCACCTCATATTGAGCGCCCGGTGCATGACGAACATAGGGCCGCCGGCGATATGGCCTTTCTTGTCAACGGTTCTGTATTTGTGCGAAATCGTCACCTCGACGAACTTGGTGGTCATGCCGAGAAACGCAGTCATCCACATCCAGAAGATGGCAGCAGGCCCGCCCATGAAGATGGCGAGCGCCACGCCGCCGATGTTGCCGGTGCCGACGGTGCCGGCGAGCGCCGTCGAGAGCGCTTGGAAATGACTTGTGTCGCCGGGCGAGTCCTTGGGGGTATAGCGACCCGTCAACACCTTCCATGCGTGTGAGAAGAATCGCACCTGCGGGAGGCGCAAATAGAAGGTGAAGAAAATACCAACGCCAAGCAGCATCAAGGGAAACCAGAAGGCTTGCACGGTGTAGCGTTCGACGACACCGAGGATCGATTCGAATAGTTGCAAGATCTCGGTGATGTCCATACTCATGTAATGTTCATGTGTTCCGTAGATTCAAATGCGCGGCGTTCGCATGGTGACGAATTCTTCAGCGGAGGTTGGATGAATCGCCATGGTGGTATCAAACTGCGCCTTGGTGGCGCCTGCCTTGAGTGCAACTGAAAAGCCTTGGATAATTTCTCCAGCGTCGGCCCCCGCCATGTGAACGCCGACAACCCGATCATCTGAAGCGCGCGCCACGAGCTTCATGAGCGTGCGTTCCGCATTCTCGGTGAGCACATGCTTGAGCGGTCGAAACTCGGATTCATAGACGTGAATGTCATCGCCATAGGCGGCGCGCGCCGCCTGTTCAGTCATGCCAACAGTACCGATTGGCGGCTGACAGAAGACAGCGGTTGCGATTCGGGCGTAGTCTGGCGATGCGGGCACTGTGCCGCCGAACAAATGACTCGCGAGCCACGCGCCTTCAGCGATTGCGACTGGCGTCAACTGAACGCGATTGATGACATCGCCGATGGCATATATATGCGGCACGCTTGATGCGAAATCCTGTCCAACGACAATCTCGCGCTGCTGTCCAAGCACAACGCCAGCCTCCTCAAGCGCGAGTCCGTCTGTGTTGGGCAGACGGCCAGTCGCCGCAAGCACGAGATCGGTTTCCAAGGGCGTGCCGCTTTCAGTTTCGATGCGCAGACTGTCTCCGGTTTTGTCAATGCGTTGCGGCGTGTCGCCAAAGCGCAAGGTCAACCCAGTTTTCTTGAGCTCATCAGCGACGAACTCACGCACACCGTCATCAAAGCCACGCAGAAACATGGGGCCGCGATAGAGCAATGTCGTATCGACTCCGAGGCGAGTGAAAATGCCTGCAAACTCGACTGCGATATAGCCGCCACCGACAACGACCGCGCGCTCTGGCAAGGAGTCCAGCGAAAAAGCGTCGTCTGACGTGATGACGTGTTCACGGCCCGGCCAATCAGGCACAAACGCGCGGCTGCCCGTGGCGATAAGGATGCGTTCTCCGGCAAGTTCTCGTTCTCCCACTGCCACGCGGTTTCGATCGAGCAAGCGCGCCACGCCAAGGAAGATCTCGACACCCGCGTCCTCAAGAAGACCTTGATAGATGCCGTTCAGACGCTTGATTTCCTTCGCGGTGTTGTCGCGCAGCGTTGGCCAATCGAACATTGGGCGTGGTACGTTCCAGCCAAATCCTGCGGCATCCTCAAACTCGTCCGCGAAGTGCGCGCTATAGACAAACAACTTTTTCGGAATGCATCCAAGATTGACGCAAGTGCCGCCGAGCGCCCCCTGCTCTATAATCGCCACGCACGCGCCGAGTTCCGCCGCGATCCGCGCTGCGCGCACGCCTCCCGAGCCAGCACCGATCACGATGAGGTCAAAGGCTTGGCTCATTGAAGAAGCGTCCGCAAAAGCGGAACAGTATATTGAAAAGGTAGGCTAGCGTTTTTTCTACCGAACAAGAGGACTGCATAGCACGATGAACGGCGCCGAAAGCTTGCTCACAACCTTTGTCGCCTCCGGTGTCAACACCTGTTTTGCCAACCCCGGCACGTCCGAGATGCATTTTGTCGCCGCGCTCGACCGACAGGCTGAAATGCGCTGCGTGCTCGGCCTCTTTGAGGGGGTTGTCACCGGTGCCGCCGATGGCTATGCGCGCATGACCGGCATGCCTGCTTGCACGCTCCTGCATCTTGGGCCGGGCCTCGGCAACGGCATCGCCAATCTGCACAACGCGCGACGCGCGCAAGTGCCTGTGATCAACGTTGTCGGCGACCACGCCATTGAACACCAAGCCCTGGACGCGCCGCTGCACTCGGACATTCAAAGCCTCGCCTCTGCAGTGTCGGGCTGGGTGCATCATTCAACATCAGCCATCAATGTTCCCAAGGATGCCGCGCGGGCTGTGCAGGCGGCCTTGTCGCCGCCAGGCCAGGTCGCGACGCTGATGCTGCCCGCCGACTGCGCGTGGGACGAGTCGTCGGGGCCCGCCGCGCCGCTCGCGCCCGAGGCAGCTTGCGAAGTGCCGAGCGAGCACATCGAAGCTGTCGCCAAGCTTCTTCAAAGGCACGAAGGAGATGTCGCGCTGCTGCTGAGTCATCCAGCGACTGTCGGAGATGCGCTCAACAAACTTGATCGCATCGCGCGGCACACGAATGCGACTTTGCTTGGCGATACATTCTTGACGCGCATCGAGCGCGGCCAAGGCCGAACAGACGTGAAGCGCATTCCTTACTTCGCGGAAAGCGCCATGATCGAGCTTGCCAAGTACCGGCATGTGGTTCGGATCGGCGCCCGTGAACCTGTCAGCTTTTTCGCCTACCCAGGCCGCCCGAGCCAACTTGCGCCCGAAGGCACGAGTTTTCATCTGCTCGCTCGCCGACATGAGGATATCGACGCGGCGCTCGACGCGCTCATTGAGCGGCTTGGCGTCCCTTCCGTCGTCGCGCCTTCGCAACATGCGTGCCCGGACGTGCCTTCTGGCGAAATCACGACAGAAGGACTTGGCCTTGCCATCGGCGCGACGCTGCCAGCGGATGCCATCATCGTCAACGAAGGCGCAACCAGCACTGGTGGCATTCCAACTGCCACCGCTGGCGCGCCGCCGCATGATTGGCTCGATCTCACAGGCGGCGCCATCGGACAGGGCATCCCGGTCGCAATCGGTGCCGCCATCGCCTGTCCAGGCCGGCGCGTGCTGTCCTTAAACGGCGATGGCAGCGCCATGTACACGATTCAAGGCTTGTGGACGCAAGCGCGCGAGCAGCTCGACGTGACAACCGTCGTGTTCTCAAACCGCAAATACTCGATTCTGCAAATCGAATTCATGCGCACCGGCACGCTGAATCCTGGCCCCAAGGCGATGAGCATGCTCGACCTGAGCAACCCGGATCTAGATTTCGTCGCCCTCGCCAAGAGCATGGGTGTGCCGGGAGCGCGCGTGCAGTCGCTTGAGGAACTCAGCTCGGCACTTTCGCTCAGCTACAGTCAGCCTGGGCCTTATATGATCGAAGTGCCTTGTTAGGGCGT
>JAPOTJ010000108.1 GCA_026709225.1 Gammaproteobacteria bacterium
GACCTCGTTCGATTCGATTTCGTCAAATATAGCCCGACAGTATCCTCAATCGACCCTCCAAACGGGCGGCGGGATCGAATTTTCGCTTGTCTGAATTTCTACGGCGCAGGCTCCTAGCCCGATTGCAAGATAGCCTCTCATCCAAGAAAACGAGCAAATTCCTGCATGGCAGTGCGCTGCTTGTCCACGTTCGATGTTGCGACATGAACAATGAGATCCGTTACGCCTTCGCCCTCATAGGCGGCAATCGTTTCGGCATCGAGCCTGCTCATGTCAAGCCGCACTTGCACCGCTTGCGGCACATGCTCGCGCCCGAGTTCGCGCGTGTGCTGACCTAACGCCTCCATCCTTCGACGAACGCCATCGGGCGCCACGTTCATGGGGTGCCAGCCGTCTCCGTAGCGTGCCACGCGGAGAAGCGCGGCGGGCCGGTTTCCGCCGACGACGATCAAGGGATGAGGACGCTGCTGCGGCTTGGGGGAAGAACAGATATTCTCGAAGGAGAAAAATTCTCCGGAAAAACTCGCGTCATCCTCGGTCCACAGCTTGCGCAAAACCTGCAGAAACTCATTGCAGTATCGGCCTCGCGATTCGTAGGGGATGCCGAGGGCGGCATTTTCCTCCGGCAGACTGCCGGCGCCGAGGCCGACAATCAAACGTCCGTTGCTGAACTGATCGAGCGTGGCAAGCTGCTTGGCAAGCGCCATTGGATGCACATAGGGCATGACCAGCACACTTGTGCCGATGCGCACCTTCGAAGTGTTGGCGGCGAGCCATGTCAGCGTGATGAGCGCATCCTGATATGGTTTTGTGCCAAGTCGCTCCCGCACATAGCCGACATGCAGGATGTGGTGGTTGACCCATACAGAGTCGAAGCCAAGTTCTTCGGCGAGCACGCCGAGCCGAATGAGGTCTTGCGGATCCTCAATGCCGATATTGTTGGGCACCACAAATCCAAATCGCATGTCTAAGCCTCCTTTGAATTCCAGCATATCTTAGCGGACTGTCGAATTCCAACGATATTCGCGTGGACAGGCGTTTGATGAGCAGCCGACGCCTGAACTGGACTCTGAAGTCATCGACTTCAGAGCTGCTTCAGAGTACTTTGCCGGGGCGCGACGCGCGCATCGGGTTCAATGATCGGCAGCGAGCGATTGAGGCTGTCCATCGCAAAGCCGGCGAAACGCTTGTAGGCGGCCATGTATTCATCAATTTCTTCTCGCGGGATGACATGTTCGATGTCGTCGAAGTTGCCTCCGCATCGCTCATCGAGAATGTTCAATATGCCGAACGGCCCGGCTTCACGATTGCGCAGAACCACTGCGGAAACATCGCGGCAGAGAGCGTCGTCATACGCCTTGAGCGCACGACAGTTGACGCCGCGCTTCACGAACGCCGCGCCAAGGACGCGGGCATCGACGATCGCCTGGCTCGCGCCGTTTGAACCGACCGGATACATCACGTGGGCCGCGTCCCCAAGCAGTGCGACCTTGCCATCGACCCAAGTTGGCACAGGATCGCGGTCAACCATGGGATATTCGTAGATGGTTTCCGCGCCGCGCAGCATCGCGGGCACATCGAGCCATTGGTAACGCCAATCGTGAAAATGGTGAATAAAGTCTTCGACGCTGACCTTTTTGTTCCAATCCCCGCTCGCCCGATCCTCCGACGTGTCGACGGCGATCTCGGCGATCCAATTGATTGTCGCAAGGCCAGTCTCTCCGTCAGGTGCGCTGATCGGGTAGAAGACAAACCGATGGTTGTGCGTGCCGAGTCCTATGAAAGATGCGCCCGAGCGAATGGGCGTGCCCTGCGTGACCCCGCGCCACATGATCTGTCCGCCCCAGTGAATCGGCGGCTGGTGCGGGTGCATCTGGGCGCGAACTGCCGAGTGCAGCCCGTCGGCTCCGATCAAGAGCGCGCCTGAAACCTCTGTTTCGATTCCGCCGCCCGTGCGAACTTGTGCGGTGACACCTCGTCCCCCTGCGTGATTCCGATAGCCCGTGACCGTGCATCCAAGCTCAATTGCCTCGCTGCCCAATCGTTCCCGAACCGCCCGCAAAAGCAGCATTTGAAGTCGTCCGCGATGCACAGAGTACTGCGGCCATTTGTATCCCGCCTGCAAGCCGCGCGGTTCGGCGTAGATGTCCTTGCCATTGAGTCCGACTAGCGCCCATTCCTGCGTCTGCACGCCGACCTGGTCGAGTTCTTCCATGGACAAGCCAAGACACAGAAGCTCGCGAACCGCGTTGGGCTGCAGGTTGATGCCGACGCCCAAGGGTTTGAGTTGCGGTGCCGATTCGAGGACAAGGCAGGGCACGCCAATCTGCTGCAGCGTCAGCGCGGTCACCAAGCCGCCGATGCCGCCGCCCGCGATCAGCACCGGCGCATCACGCTTAATCATCAATCATGCCCGGCCTGTGTGCCCCCGAGCGCCCGCGCGGTTGCGGCTGTCCGAGTACGGAGTTTGCAACGACCGCACCAGGCACATTCTTGATCGAGAGATGGGGCATGGGTTCATTTGGATCTTGTATGGCGCCATTATGGATGCACTGCCACATCAGGCATCTTCCAAGAGCGTTGGCGTGCGGACTACTCTCCATAGCGACGACGATGTGCTGATGGCAGTCAAGGAAATCGCAAAGTATGAATCAATATCAACAGGCGCATTAGGGCGTGTTAACACTATGCCCTAGTCATTTGAAAGAAACTCCGGCAGAGCCCGCGAACCTCGTCATCAGCCCATGCACTCCGTCGCTCTTCGGTAAACTGCAACGTTTATTCGATTCGACAGGCACACTCGTGACGCAATACACCAAAGATCTCGGCGACAATCGCCACCGGGAATCCTTCGGCCGCTACTTTGAAGACTTTGAAGTCGGCCACATCTACGAGCACAGGCCGGGCAAGACCGTCACCGAAGCCGACAACCATTTCTTCACGCTGCTCACCATGAACACGCACCCCATGCACTTCGATGTCGAGTACGCCAAGCACACCGAGTTCGGCAAGAACCTGGTGGTCAGCCCCTATACACTCGCGCTCTTGATTGGCATGAGCGTGTCGGACATTAGCCAGAAAGCGATTGCCAACCTCGGCATGGATGAAGTCAAGTTCACGGCGCCGGTGTTCGCTGGAGACACCATCTATGGCGAGTCGGAAGTCATTGCCAAGCGCGAATCAAAGTCGCGACCGGGGCAAGGCATTGTCACCGTTCGCACCATCGGCAAGAACCAGCGCGACGAAATGATCTGTACCTTTGTCCGAAACGTGCTCGTGCCAGCCCGAGGCCAATCGGCGGATGATCGCGACCCTCGGTACTGAGAACGCAAACGGTGAGGTCTGGGGCGAGCACACTCGATGCCTACGCGAAACGCATTGATGCGGCGCGCATCTACGATGTTGCCATTCAGTCGCCGCTGCAGGCCGCGCTGAAACTGACGAGGCGCACAGGCAACCAAGTGCTCTTGAAGCGTGAAGATTTGCAGCCGGTGCACTCCTTCAAGATTCGCGGCGCACTCAATAAGATCGCGCATTTGAGCGAAGCCGAACGCGCTCGCGGGGTGGTGACCGCTTCGGCTGGCAATCACGCGCAAGGTGTCGCGCTCGCGGCGCGGCGCTTGGGACTTTCCGCAGTCATTGTCATGGGCAAGAACACGCCTGAGATCAAGGTCGAAGCGGTGCGCGCGCACGGTGCGCACATCGTCTTTGAGGGCGAGAGCTACGATGAAGCGGCGGTCGCGGCGCGGCGTATTGAAGCGCAGGAAGGCCGCGTGTTCGTGCCGCCATATGACGATGCGGATGTCATCGCCGGTCAAGGCACGGTCGGTGTGGAGCTATTGGAGGCTTGCGAAGCATTCGACGCCGTGTACGTGCCGGTCGGCGGTGGTGGTTTGATCGCTGGCGTCGCAGAGGCCATCAAGGCCGTGCGTCCCGAAGTCAAAGTCATCGGCGTGGAAGCCGAAGGCTCGGCGTGCATGAGCGCGGCGCTTGAGGCCGGAACGCGCGTTGTGCTGAAGCGCGAAAGCATGGACATGTTCGCAGACGGCGTGTCAGTCGCTCAGGTTGGCGAAGAGCCGTTCCGAGTCGCACGTGATCACGTTGATGCGATGGTGACCGTGTCGACCGATGAGATCTGCGCTGCCATCAAGGATGTATTCGAGGATGTGCGCGCCATCGCCGAGCCTGCCGGCGCACTCGCGGTGGCCGGACTCAAGCGGCATGTTCAATCGCATGGGTTGACGGACAACACGCTCATCGCCATCGTCAGCGGTGCCAACGTCAATTTTGATCGCTTGCGCTACATCTCCGAAGTGGCCGAGTTCGGTGAGCGACAGGAACTCGTGCTATCCGCCGAAATTCCCGAAGAACGCGGCAGCTTTCGCCGCTTCTGCCAAGAGCTTGGTCATCGCAGCATCACCGAGTTCAACTATCGCTATGCCGGAGAAGACAGCGCGCAAGTGTATGTGGGCCTGCGCATTCACGGCGAGGACGAGCGATCAAGCTTGCTTGAGCGGCTCAAGGACGCGGGCTACCGGGTCGTTGACATGACCGACAACGACCTCGCCAAGCTGCATGTGCGCCATATGGTCGGCGGGCGTGTCGGCGGCGTGAAGCAGGAGCTCATTTATCGTATTGAGTTCCCGGAGCGCATTGGCGCCTTGCGGCGATTTCTTTCGCTCTTGGGTCCCGCATGGAACATCACCATGTTCCATTACCGCAATCACGGCGCCGCGTGGGGCCGGGTGCTCGTCGGCTTTGAAGCGGGTGACGATGATCGTGCGTGCTTGACGCAGGACCTTGATCGCGTCGGCTATCGATATGCCGAAGAATCCGACAATCCGGCCTATGCGGCGTTCTTGCGATAGCAGGGCGCTGCACGAGGCTTCGCAAGCTCGGCAAGGATAGAATTGCCCGCATGACACCGAACGCGAAACGCAAAGCAGTCGCTCTCATCTCCGGTGGCCTCGACTCAATGCTCGCGGCCAAGGTGATCATGGAGCAAGGCATTGATGTCCACGGCGTCAATTTTTTCACTGGCTTTTGTGTCGAAGGGCACACATCAGCCATTCGCGAACGGCACAAAATCAAACCGAAACGCAACAACGCGCTCTGGTGCGCCGAGCAGCTCGGCATTCCGCTACACATCATCGATATCTCGAACGAATACAAGGACATCGTCCTCAACCCCAAGCACGGCTATGGTCAGCACCTCAATCCGTGTCTTGATTGCAAGATATTTATGGTCAACCAAGCGAGTGCTTCCGCCTATGCGGCCGACCATGGATTTGACTTCGTTGTCACCGGCGAAGTCATCGGGCAGCGGCCGAAGTCACAGCGGCGCGAGGCCATGCCGGTGATCGCACGCGAATCGGGCGCCGGCGACCGGCTTTTGCGCCCGCTCTGCGCATTGAATCTTGAGCCGACACTGCCCGAGCGAGAAGGCTGGGTGGATCGAGCAAGGCTGTTTGGGTTCCATGGGCGCGACCGCAAGCCGCAGATTGAACTTGCCAAGCATTTTGGATTCGAAGACTTCGCGCAGCCTGCGGGAGGCTGCTGCTTTCTCACCGACAAGTACTATTCGGCGAAGTTCGCGGATTTACTGCGCGCACGCGGCAAGCGCGACTACGAACTCGACGACATCATGTTGCTCAAAGTCGGCAGGCACATGCGCCCGACCGACCGCTTCAAACTCATTATCGGACGCGACCAAGGGGAGAACAAGTACTTGCTGGGCTA
Source organism: Gammaproteobacteria bacterium (assembly GCA_026709225.1). Taxonomy (GTDB): domain Bacteria; phylum Pseudomonadota; class Gammaproteobacteria; order Pseudomonadales; family Azotimanducaceae; genus Azotimanducus; species Azotimanducus chitobiosivorans. Next base: position 5,740 of record JAPOTJ010000108.1, read on the forward strand.
CCAAAAGCGCTTTCTGAACTTGCGCATGGTGTCGCATGAGGGGCCGCTCACACTCATCGATGGTGCGCCCAACGATCAAGACATCGAGTTAGCGATGCGCATTGTGGCTCGCTACAGCCAAGGACGGAATGCTGATCAGGTTGAGATGAAGGTGACTTGGCCAGATCGTCAAGAACGCCTCGTGCGGGTCGTCCCGCTCACGCCGACCGAGATCCCTGATGAATGGCATGTCTAAACACTCCTTGGACGCACGAGGATTGCTGTGTCCCATTCCGGTTATCCGTGCGCAGGAACTGGCGCGCACGCTCACCGCAGGGGACCTAGTCGAACTCGTCGCGACCGATCCGGGCGTCATGCACGATGTTCCTGCATGGTGCCGAGTGCATGGTCACGATGTCATCACGAGCAAGGAACAGGACGATGAATACCTGATCCAATTCAAGATCGGCACAGGCTGATAAGATGGTGCACATGGGTAAGCAGTTCTTGATCGGCATTCTTCTCGTGCTTGTCTGCCGAGGTGCGGGCGCCGATGCGTCTTCAAGCATTTCTTCAAATATCTATGTGGAGCGCTTGGAATCCGGCGCTGTTCGCTTCACTGACCAGCCGCAACGCCCCGATGCCGAAGTGTGGCAGACGGAAATGACCCAAGTGACCGACATCACGATGCCCGTGCGCAAATCCGCAGAGCAGCACGCGCTCGACGCGCGAGCAGTTGAAATTCTCTCTCCGCACGAAGACGAGGCCATTCGCAGTAATCGTGGTCAACTCAACATCCGTGTCAAGTTGGATGCGCCCCAGCCTGCGGACAGCGAATACACCTTCCTGCTCAACGACGAATTCGCTGCAACAAACCGCGAAGGTGCGCTGCTGCTTGACAACGTGGACCGCGGCACCCACTCGCTGCAAGTGCGTCTCATGGATGCCGAAGGAGAAGTACTTGCGCAGAGCGACGCCGTTCGCTTTCACATGTTGAGATACGCGATTCCAAGCCGTTAGGGAAGATCTGATGAAGCCTGCAAAGCTCAGAGGCCAACTCAGTGGACGCCTCCATGCGCCCCCCATTGAAAAAACTGTGAGAAGACTGTCCCGGCTCTGCCTGTTGTGGTTCATGCCTTGCGCTGCGTGCTGCGTTGCTCAGACTGACGGGACAGAAGCGGCGGATGCCCAAGCATCGCTCGAAGATGTTGTGGCGGAAGGCATCGAAACCATCGAAAACTCCGTGAAGACGCAGGCGGAAATTAATCAGCTGCACGACGAAGTACAGCTATTGCGAAACGACTATCGCCTGAAATTGCAAGCGCTTGAACGCGCCACTCGATACCAGGAGAACCTTATCCGAACCCTACAAGATCAAGAGCGGGAAAAGCGCTCGCTTGCCGGTCAAATCGACAATTTCGGGGAGTTCGAACAAGGCATCGTGCCGCTTTTGATGGACATGGTCGATCAGCTTGACGAGTTCATCCGTCTCGACGCACCACTGCTGTCCGACATGCGCAACGAGCGCGTGAGCCGTTTGCGCGAAATCATGGGACGGGCGGATGTGAGCATATCCGAGAAGTATCGACATGTGATGCAGGCATATTTGGAGGAAGCGCGGCTTGGACGCACGATAGAGGCCTACGCTGGGCAGCTTGATGTAGGCGATGACACTTCAAGGCAGGTGGAATTCTTTCGCTTGGGTCGTGTGGCGCTCATCTACCGCACATCGGACCGGGAAATCGCCGGCTACTACGACATGGATGCGAAGGCGTGGCGAAACTTGCCTCGATCATATGATCAATCCGTCAACCTTGCCATGCGTATTGCCAAGAAACAGGCGGCGCCAGAACTTTTGACACTACCGGTGCCAGCCGCATCGAACACAGAACAGCTTGAAGTGAATTGAAACATCGCAGTGCCCACATACAGCTTGTCCCCATTTTGGTCTGCTTTCTGCTGGCACCTCACCACGCTGCTTGCAGCGAGCCTTCCGATGCGATGAAAGAAGAGGAATCTCTGGAGGAAAGCACTTCTAGCATTGACGAGCTGCTGCAATTGGCGAAAGATGATCAAGCGCAAAATGCACGGCACGATGAAGCGCGGTTGAGGCGTTTTACCCGTAACGCTTCGCAGCAGCAAGCAATGCTCGAATCCTTGGACCGTGAACTCGCCGAAGTCGAGCGCCGGAACGAGGCATTGAGCGACCAGTTCGAGTCAAACGAGGCGGATATCGAAGATTTGCAGGAACGCCTGCGTATCCGCACTGGCAATTTTGGAGAGTTGTTTGGCGTTGTACGGCAGATGTCGGTCGAGGCCAAGGAGGTTGTGGACGGTTCCTTGGTGTCGGCGCAGCATCCCGGCCGCGGCCAAGTGGCTGCCGAAGTCGCGGAGTCCCGAGCGTTGCCGAGCATTGATGATCTCAAAGACCTGCAAATCGTGCTCCTTGAAGAGATGGTGGAGTCGGGTCGGGTAGCGCGTTTCGATGCGGACTTTTTTGACGCCGAAGGCGTTTCTCAGCGAGGGGAAGTAGTGCGCGTCGGCGCATTCACGCTCATCCACGAGGATGAATTCGTCAGTTTCGAACCGGACACCGGCACCTTGCAGGTGCTCGCGCGCCAACCAGCGTCTCGCTTCCGCAATCAAGCTTCAGACCTGTTTGATGCCCAGCAAGGGCCGGTTGCGATGGCGATTGACCCGACGCGCGGAACACTTCTGAACCTCTTCATCCAAACGCCGACGCTTGGCGAGCGCGTGCAGCAAGGCCGGGAAGTCGGCTATGTCATCATTGCCATGGGCGTGGCGGGACTGGTGATCGCGCTCTGGCGGCTCGTGCTGCTCTATCAGGTGCGTCGCAAGGTGAGAATGCAGCTTGCCAGCAGCCATGCCGAGAGGGACAATCCGCTTGGCCGTATCCTTGCTACCTATGATGAGAACCGGCACAAGGACCTTGACGCCGTGAGTCTTGCACTCGACGAGGCCATCATTCGCGAAACCTTCTCGCTAGAGCGCTTTCAAGGCATCATCAAGGTGTTTGCCGCGCTCGCGCCGCTGCTTGGCCTGCTCGGCACGGTGGTCGGCATGATCCTTACCTTTCAGCAGTTGACGCTCTTTGGAACGGGCGACCCGAAGCTGATGGCCGGAGGCATTTCGCAGGCGCTAGTCACCACTGTGCTTGGTCTGACAGCAGCCATCCCGCTCATTTTGCTGCACAGTGTCGTCGCGAGCACAAGCCGCCAATTGGTGGAGTTGCTCGAAGAACAGAGTGTCGGCCTGATCGCAAAACGAGCGAGCACGACAGCATCACTTCATGATTGAACCCCATGACCCTGCTCATTGAAGCGTTGGCGTCTATCAGAGCCTTCTTCGAACTCGGCGGGCTCGTGCTCTATGCAATCCTCGCGGTTACCGCAATCATGTGGGCGCTTATCTTGGAGAGGCTCTGGTACCTCCTGCGCATTTTGCCGAACAGCAGCGAACAGCTGTTCGCTCAATGGTGTGCGCACAATCAGGCTTGGCACAACGAACAGCTTGGGGTGAGAATAGAGAGGTGGCGGTGCGCACAGCTACGCACGGCCCTGGTGAGCGAGCTTGGCCAATCGGCTCGACGTAATCTCGGCCTGATCGAATCCTTGATGCAGGCGCTGCCCTTGCTTGGCTTGCTCGGCACCGTGTGGGGCATGGTGCATGTGTTCGACATTATGACCGTGTACGGCACCGGCAATGCGAGGCTCATGGCAAATGGCGTATCGCGCGCAACGATTCCCACCATGTCCGGGCTGGTCGCCGCACTCTCCGCCTTGTATCTGGTGTACTGGCTGCGTCAGCGCGTGAAGAATGATTTGCATCGGTTTAGTGAGAATCTCAAAAGCGTGCCGCAGGCGGGCGGCCATGCAGTTCCCCACGACGACTTGCCTGGGCGATGATCAAGGCACGGCGCCTGAGGCGTACCGACGATTCGGCGGATGTGAATGTCACGCCACTTCTGGATATTGTGTTCATCTTGCTGATCTTCTTCATCGTCACCACATCTTTTGTCAAGGAGTTCGGGGTGGACATGAGTCGCCCGTCCAATGCGCCTATGCAAGAGCAGAAGCGTGAGGCAGCGATCATTGTGCGCATAGACGAAACTGGCAGGGTGTATGTCGATGAACGCTTGGTGGCGCTTGATGCCGTGCGCGCCAATATAGAAACAGGCCTCGCCAGGAAACCGGGCGCTCCGGTGGTCGTCGTAGCGGAGCGCGCCACCGATGCCGGTCATACTGTGCGGGTTGTCGATCAGGCGCGCGTCGCCGGAGCGGGCAGGGTCGCGCTGGCGTCGACTGATCGAAGGTAGCGTTCATGCTCTTCAGACAACGGCGGTTGCCCGAGGCTGACGAGGAGATCAGCCTCACGCCAATGCTCGACATTGTGTTCATCCTGCTGATCTTCTTCATTGTCACCACATCCTTTGTCAAGGAGCCTGGGATCGATCCAATGCGCCCGGTTGCCGACACTGCTGAACTCAAGGAGCGCGGCAACATTTTGATCGCCGTGTCGCGGACCGACGGCATCTGGATGAACAAGCGGCAGGTGCGGATAAGCGACATTGAGCAACTCGTGGAGGCGGCAGCGAGCGAGCATCCTGAAAGCAGCGCCGTGATCATTGCCGACCAAGGCGCGGCTACAGGCACGATAATTGATGTCATGGATCGGGTGCGTCGCGCTGGCGTATCCAATGTATCGATCGCTGCAGACGCTTCGTCATCAAGCGGATAGCGGCGTGCGGCTTTGGCGAAGAGGTACGTTTGTCTGCGGCGGCGCGCTCGTGGCTTTGCTGCTGTTTTTGCTGATGAACGGCCTTATTTCTGGTCGTTCCGACACCCAACAAGACAGACGCCCAACGCAGATGATTGACATGGTACGTCTTGACGACCCCGAGGTCTTGCAGATCAAGCAGCGTATCCGTCCGAAAAAACCCCCGCCACCGAAGCAACCGCCGCCGCCACCGAGGCTTCAGACCCCCAAGACGCAGCCGCCACGAAATCTTGCTCGAATCGATATGCCCAAGATAGACATTCCTGTCGTCGGCGGCGACGGCCCCTATCTCGGTGGTTGGGCACCGAGCGAAGCGCTTGAAGAAGGGGATGCCGTGCCAATCGTGCGCATTCAGCCGCAGTGGCCGCAGCGGGCGTTGGTCGATGGGACTGAAGGCTCGGTGAGGGTCGAAATCTTGATTGGCGCGGACGGCTCGGTCAAAGACGTGCAGGTGCTCGAATCGACGCCTGGCGCGCTGTTTGTGCGCAACACCATTCGCGCGGTCTTCAGATGGAAGTTCAAGCCGCGCATCGTTGATGGTATCGCCATCGAGCGCCGCGCTGCGGCGACCATTGATTTTAAGCTTAACGATTAGGTATGGCCGGCGGCGCAGGCTGCGAGTCCCGCTGCCGGGTTCGGAGTAGGATGCAGCCATAGACCCTCGATGGTCGACAGTGCTGAGGCAGCGTGCGGCTCATTCGTTATGCTTTGATTATGAAGCGTGTCATTTTCGGGATAGGTATCGTTCTCGCGCTGCCCTTTGTCGCGCAAGGCGAGACTGGGGTCGAACAGGCATGGCCCGACTGGCATCCCTTGCAAGAAGCGCGTGTGGCCGATGTTCGGAAAGACCCGGCGTCGAGCATGAGCGTATTCGTGTACGAGCGTCTATTGACCATCCAAGAACTGATCGAAGATGGGGAATTGGCGAAGGCGCTTTCATCGCTCGATTCGCTCTCGCAACACAAAATCAACACCTACGAACGCGCCCATATCGAGCGCACGCGGGGATACATTCATTCACAGCAGGGCGATGATCCGCGTGCGTTTGAGGCGTTCGAGGCAAGCGTGCAATTGGACATACTGCCAACGGCCATGCAGCAAAGCCTCCTCTATTCGCTGGCGACGTTTCATGCGAGCAGCGGGCGACATAGTGAATCCAACGAGACCTTGATGCGCTGGTTTCGCTACGAGATGGCACCGGATGCCGGCGCCTACTTGCTCATGGGGTCGAACTACCTGCAACTCGACGAGCGCATGCACGCGCTGCCTTACGTGCGTCGCGCCAACGCCCTTGCCAAGCCGCCACGCGAAGCTTGGAAACAGATTGAGCTGGCGATCCTATTCGAAGCCAAACGTCACGGCGAAGCCATTGAATTGCTTGCGGACATGATTCGCATCTGGTCGGACCGAGTCCGCTATTACGCGACACTCTCCGGGTTGCTTGTCGAAACTGGGCAGGCAGCGAGGGCGCTCTCCGTCTTGATGGTGCCATGGCTCGATGGGCTGCTCGTTGACGACGAGGACATCCTCACGCTCGCGCGACTCCACATCTACCAAGGGAATCCTGATCGCGCCGCGAGAATTTTGCAGCAGGCGATCGAGCGGGCGCATCTACCGGCCGACGATGAGGAGGTTCATGAATTGCTGGTCGCGGCGTGGACAGAGGCTCGCGAATTGGAGCGGGCAGTGGAGGCGCTATCACAGATGGCACAAATCTCGAATAGAGGAGACCTCATGCTGCGCAAGGCGCAGTTGCTCAGCGAGGCGGGAGATTGGGAGTCGGTGGTCAGTGCTTCACGTTCTGCGCTTGAAATGGGAGGTCTTGAGCGACCCGGCGAAGCGTGGATGCTGAGTGGCATCGCGCTCGCCGAGCTTGAGCGCTTTGACGAATCCATGAATGCCTTTGAAGGTGCGAGACGCGAAGGCTCGGAGGACGTTCGCGAAAACGCAGCCGTATGGATAAGCTATGTGCGGGACCGGTCTAGTGTCCTGTCCCATAAATAAGTGTGATTCAGAGTGAGCACAATCGCCGACGGCAAGGCGCAGTCCGCAGGGAATATCGGGCATATTGCCAAGGGCTGCAACGCAGCCTTCGGCGATTGTGCCCACTCCCGAAGGGCGCGCAGGAGAAGGGCTGTGGCCGCGTTGCGTCCCTTGGCAATACGGCAAAGTATTGCCTGC
>JAPOTJ010000077.1 GCA_026709225.1 Gammaproteobacteria bacterium
AACGTGGCCACAGCCCTTCTCCTGCGCGCCCTTCGGGAGTGGGCACAATCGCCGAAGGCTGCGTTGCAGCCCTTGGCAATATGCCCGATATTCCCTGCGGACTGCGCCTTGCCCTCGGCGATTGTGCCCACTCTGAATCACACTTATTTATGGGACAGGACACTAGGCGCGAACGCCCCAACAGTGCGCTGAATTTCTTCTGGATTGCCACCGAGCGGTGCGATGATGTTGGTATGCACACCGCACTGCGCGTTCCACGCGATGCGTTCGCGACATTCCTCGGCACTGCCGATGACCGCGATTTCATCGATCAGCGCATCGCTTAAGGCATTGGTCGTGCGTGTACGGTCGCGCGCGGCCCAGCCTTCGCGAATCTCGGCAGCCACCGACTCGTGGCCAGCCCAACTCAAGAACTTGTTGTAGACCGGCGTCGCATAGTAGGGCGCGAAAGCGGCGCGAAATCGATTGCGCGCATCCGCCTTATCATCAGTGACAAGTACCATGGCGCGATTCACGACTTCTATTGACTCGGGATCCCTGCCAGCACGCTTCGCGCCGATCACCTTGTGTTCAAGCATCTTCGCGAGCGCGCTTTTCGGCCACAGATTGAGAATGACGCCTTCGGCGAGTTCGCTCGCCATCTCGATCATCTTTGGGCGCAGCGCGGCGACATAGACTGGCGGTGGTGTTTCGAGCGGCATCTGCCGATAGCCGCGGCTGCGAAGCGTCTCGAGTTCAAAATCGGACTTCTCACCGCGCAGCATCGATTGCACCATCTGCAGGGTCTCCTTGACGCGCGTCAGCGGACGCTCGAAGGTGACGCCGTTCCAGCCCTCGACGATATTGTGGCTTGACGAGCCAAGCCCGAGCACGAAGCGCCCGGGCATGAGCTGTTCAAGCGCGTTTGCAGTTGCGGCGAGCACCGCCGGCGTGCGCGTGTAGACCGGCGTGACAGCGATGCCGATGCGTATCCTTGATGTCCGCTGCGAGAGCGCCGCGCTTAAGGTCAACGCGTCCGGCGGCGAGCCGTCAGCGAACCAAGCATCGGTAAAGCCGGCGTGTTCGGAGGCAACGACAAAATCAATCGTGTCTTGGACACGAGGGCCCGCAGGTAAGGTGATGGCGATGCGCTTCTCTAGGGTCATGTTCGAAGTCCGTGCAGTGATAGAGTGCGAATTCTAACCAGAGAAGACCAAGCGACATGGGCGAATTGACTGATCGGACGCCGCTGACACCGGTTCGAAGCGCGCACCGCTTCGATGAAGTCGCGCTGCTCGAATACATGCAGGCGCACATTTCAGGTTTCGAAGGGCCGCTCAAGATTCAGCAGTTCGAAGGCGGTCAAAGCAATCCTACCTTTCTCCTAGAATCACCGAGCGGTAAGTACGTCCTTCGCAAACAGCCGCCTGGCGAGCTGCTGCCGTCCGCGCATCAGGTTGATCGCGAATATCGCGTGATGCACGGGCTGGGGCAGGTGAGCGCGCCGGTACCAGACATGCTGAGCTTGTGCCGCGACAAGTCGGTCATCGGCACCGACTTCTACGTGATGGGCGCGGTCGATGGCCGTGTCTTCTCAGACCCTATGCTGCCCGGAGTTGATGCGGATGATCGGCATGAGATCTATCTTGATCTGGTGCGCGTGCTGGCGACTATTCATCGCGTCGATTACCGCGAAATCGGTCTTGACGGCTTCGGGCGCCCCGCCAACTACGTTGCGCGCCAGATCTCGCGCTGGAGCAAGCAGTACGTGCTCGCCAAGACCGAAGAGATCGAATCCATGGAACGACTGATGGCGTGGCTGCCAGAACAGATTCCGGATGAGGACGCCGATGAAGGGCTCGCTACGGTTGTGCACGGCGACTATCGCCTTGGTAACGTCATCGTGCATCCGCACGAGCCGCGCGTGGTCGCCGTCCTCGATTGGGAGCTGTCCACCATCGGCAACCCGCTTTCAGACTTGAGCTACGTGTGCCAGCAATACCATGTTGGCGACGAGAGTGACAGCGCCATTTCGGGGTCGATTGCGAAAGTGCCGGGCGTTCCGAGCGAGCAGGCGTTGATCGATGAGTACTGCCGGGTGGCCGGGCGCGAAGGCGTCGAGAACTGGGGCTTCTATATCGCCTACAACATGTTCCGCTCGGCATCCATCATCCAAGGCGTCTACAAGCGGGGTCTCGACGGCAATGCGAGTTCGGACAGCGCGACGCTCTATGCAGATGCCTGTCGGCTGCGAGCGGACGGCGCCTGGGCGTTCGTGCAAAGTCTCTCGTAGCTGCTGTTACACTAGCGCCCTTCCACTATCCGAAGCCCGCACGCCATGGCCGAAATCACGTCTCTTCGTGAGCAACACAAGCATCTCGCCGAGAGAAAGGGCGTGCTCTGGGGGTATCTTTGACCTTGATGCCAAGGCTGCTCGCTTAAGCGAAATTGACGAGGCGCTCGCCTCGGAAGACATTTGGCAAGACCGGGAGCGCGTTGCCGCCCTCGGTCGCGAGAAACGCATCCTTGAGCGGCTCGTCACCGAAGGTGGTGAGATTGCTCAAGGTCTTGAGGATACCCTTGAATTTATGGAGCTCGGCGTTGACGAGCCGTCGCTCCTAGATGACGTGGCGAGCGATTTGCAGGCACTTGAAGCGCGTCTCGCCGCACTCGAATTCGAACGTATGTTCTCGCGCGAACTCGACGACGGCAATGCCTTTGTCGAGATTCAGTCAGGCTCTGGCGGCACCGAAGCGCAGGACTGGGCGGAGATGCTGCTGCGGATGTATCTGCGCTGGGGCGAGCGGCGCGGTTTTGAGTGCCAGCTTACGGAAGTGTCCGAAGGCGAGGTGGCCGGCATCAAGAGCGCGACAATTCAGGTGGCAGGCGACTATGCCTACGGCTGGCTGCGTACCGAGACGGGCGTGCATCGACTGGTACGGCTGTCGCCGTTCGATGCGGGCAATCGTCGGCACACATCCTTTGCATCGGTGATCGTCACACCTGAAGTCGATGATGCCATCGAGATCAACATTGATCCGTCGGACGTGCGTGTTGATACCTACCGAGCGAGCGGGGCGGGCGGTCAGCACGTCAACAAGTCGGACTCGGCGGTGCGACTGACGCACCTGCCAACCGGCGTCGCGGTGCAGTGCCAGAGCGAGCGCTCGCAGCATCAGAATCGCGATAGGGCATGGCGTCAGCTTCGCTCCAAGCTCTATGAGCTTGAAGATCAGAAGCGCCGCGCCGAGCAGCAGGCGATCGAGGAAGGCAAGTCGGACATCGGCTGGGGTAACCAGATTCGCAACTATGTGCTCGACCAAGCGCGCGTCAAGGATCTCCGCACCCGCATCGAGCGCGGCGACCCGAACGCGGTGCTCGACGGCGACTTGGACGAGTTCATGGAGGCGAGTTTGAAGGCTGGGGTGTAGGGGTTTGCATGGGTTTGTCGTGTATATTGACCTCAACCTGACTTTTACGATGGCCCTTCGATTCGAGCGGCGTGAATTTTGTCATCGCAACGGGCGCGTGACGCTACCTCTGCTAAATGCGGTTGATTGCTTGCTGACTTTCGCGTTTGCGGTGCTCCCGCTTTATGGCCTCAAGCATAGGCGATGCAATGACGCTGCTCTTGTTACGGCCATTGAGCGTTGCATTAAACGTAGCCTTGACCTCATCGGGAACGTTGAACTTGACAGTTGACACGGTGGTTTCTCCATCGATTATTGAAGGAGATCGCTAATGTCTGGATCACCATTCTCGGCGGCTATTGTCTACGTACTCTGAAACATTACCGTAACAGCCTCTTGCTGAGTTGCGCAGTGCGGTTATTTTCGGTGCTTTTGCCCACTTGGAATGAGATAGGGGGACAATTGCTGCGCAGGGTCGGCCGCGTTTGGTGACTATGGTGACCGTGCCGTCGCGTTCCGCACGGTCGATAAATTCCGCTAGTCTTTTGCGGGCTTCTTCAGCTCCGGCCTTGTGCATGAATCAGATTTATCTGTACGGTTTGTACAGTGCAGTTTCGATACCCGATTTTGGCAGAATGCGACCGTATCTGTCTTTGAACTGGCGGAAGAGTGATGGTGGACAGTCGACAAAGCCTTGCTTCACTTTAATGGCATTAGTCCACTATCGGTTTCCCAAACCGGTAGTGCTTTTCTGCCACCACGAGAATCTCATCATCTTCTTGGGACAACTCAAACATAGCGACAAGGCCGCCATCCAAAAATTGCGCCGAGATTGGACGGCAGATGTGATCGGGAAATTTGCCCGCGCAAAATTCAATATCCTGCCTCGTCTGCACGGAGGACAATTGATCTTTTCGCCCCTTTGCCTGCACAGGCATGATGTATTCTCTGCCATTCGAGTCGATTCCGACATAGAGTTCGTCGATCTCAATTTGCCCAATTCCCTGAACGGTCGTTCGCAAGTGATTCTGTAGAGAGTAGCTTGTGATGCCAAGAAATACATCAATGACCCTGTTGTAGCGAATCCTCGCAAGCAGTGCTTGCTTGTCCGATAGCGCGTGGGCTGAGACGATGCTCGGTGTTGATTCTGGAATCCAAATCGCTTCGAGTCTTGGGTTGGGTAGTATCCGATTAAACTTGACGAGGCGAAACGTGTATCCGCCCCGGCCAGTGCCTTATAGCGGTCGAAGAAGACCTTTTCGATTAGCGCGGCGTAGCGGGACTTCTGGATGCCCGCTGCATCCTCACCTTGCGACAACGGAGGCGCTCTCATCGGGCGCGGCTGCTGGACGTCTCCGGGAAATTGTCTCGGGGCGTCTATAGTTTCCGAGTCCACGCCTGCGTCCAAGCCCCCTTTTTCGCTGCGCAATTGGAATGGGAACGCGCCAATACTCAGCCGCGCTCGTCATATCCATCTGTAGCAGGTTTGTATCCCCGAGTTCAATGCGTGGCGCAGGCACACTTGGCTCAGCGCCTAGCGCAAGAATTACCTCTTCAGCAACCGCTCTTGCAAGCGGCGGTGGGACAGAATTGCCAATCTGCCGAGCGCCATGCCATTTGGTGACATGAAACCGGAACCAATCCGGGAAGCCATGCAGCCTCGCCATTTCCCGAACAGTCACGCAGCGAGGTCGTTCATAGTGGATTGGACGCGGACTGGTGAATGCACCTCGGGCCGAGTCGGTTCCCGCCCTAAGCGTATTGGCAACGCCGTGACGCGATAGCTTGAACAGCCGCGAGCCGGGCTCAGTCGTTCCGGGCTGCGCCTCCAAGAACCGAGATCGAGAAGTCGCGGTGTGATTGGTGCGGGCGCTGCTCGTGAGTAGTATCCGCTCCCATCTGCGTCGATAGCCGAATCCCCAGGCATCCTCGGACGCGCAACGCATCTGCTTGGCATAGCTGCCAGCCTTGCCCCACGCATCCGTCGTCACCGAATCCCCAGCCCATAGCTGCGCGAAGTCCTCAGCCTCCGGGAGGTCTTGCAGCGCATCCTCACAGCTTGGGGATTGAGCCAACGCAAGTACGTCATCCGTTGCAGGGCTGGTTTGAGGTCGCGGGTACTTGGGCACTGGCAGTCCCCGTCTCGCGCCGATCAGAAATAGTCGCTCTCGGTTCTGAGGTACCCCGAACGAAGCGGCGTTCAGAACCTGCCATGGGGAGCTGATGACGTATCCATTATCCGAGAACTCGTCAACGAGTTCCTCGAGAAGGAGCCGCTGCTTGCCGAGGGTGAGTCCCTTCACGTTCTCAAACACGAAGTACTTTGCGTCCAGTTCGACAACGATTCGAACAAATTCCTTGACCAGCTGATTTCTCGGATCATCAAGCAGACGCTGTCCAATGAGCGAAAAGCCTTGGCATGGGGCTCCTCCGAACACCACATCCACGGATTTCGATCCAATACCAGCGGCGGAGCGTATCTCTGATCCATGGAGGCCGATGACCGAGCGAGGCAGCATGTGGCAGTTTGGGAAGTTGAATGCGTGCACGCATGCGTGAATCGGATCGAGTTCAACAGAAGCAGCAATGTCAAAGCCCGCTTGTTCGAAGCCAAGGGTCAAGCCTCCTGCACCGGCGAAGAGATCAATTCCGACTGGTCGATTCATCAAGTAGTCGAGCGATAAAAATCACTTCTTATCATACTTCCGTGGAGCGAAAAATCAACCCGAAGAATGGTAACGCGTGAACGCATATGTTGTGGCGAGATGTCTAGGTACACCACACATATGGTAGAGCGATGCCGGTAGTTGAACGCTAGATATATTGATGAAGGCAAACAGGTTTCATAGACTGTCCCCATGTTTCACACTATGATTGCTCTTTGAAGTCATATGCGTCATAGGAATCGAAATTCATGAACGCATTCAAAAATCATCAATTTTCAGGGCCAGTCACGATTTTTCATGGTAGGCAACTCCCTGAGGCCGCCACGCCTGCCCGATACGCCGCCCTCAACGCTACACTATATGATGTGGCGAGCGATTTGCAGGCGCTCGAAGCGCGCCTTGCCAACAATGTCACCGACCAGAACCTGAAGGGCGAGGATGCGCCCGGCAACGCCGACGTGACCGGCTATGTCGGCGCCACCTACGATATGCCGGTAGCTGGCGGTTGGCGTTGGAACCTGTCGGCAGATGCGCGCTACTCGGGCGAGTATGCCTACACGCAAACCCTTGATCCCTACATGCAGGACAGCTTCTAGTGCTCCGTCAAACTAAAAATGAGGTATCAGCGCGCCCACAAGCGCCCAGATGCAAGGCGCGGCCCGCAGGGAATACCTGGCCGTATTTCCAAGGGCCGCAACGGAGCCCTCAGCCAAAAGGCGCGAGGGGCACCCTCGCAAGAATGTCGATGGGCGCTTGTGGGCGCGCCCTTCGGGTGGCTGCGGGCAGTCCCCGTGCGGCGTTGCGCCGCTTGGAAATACGGCGGGGTATTCCCTGCGCGACGCGCCTTGCACGGAAACTGCCCGCAGCCACTGACACCTCATTTTTAGTTTGACGGAACACTAGGTGGTTGATGCGGCCATCAGCTTGTATTCGGAAGACGGCAGGCATCAGTTCAATTTGATTGGTCGTAACGTGACTGATGAGATCTATGCGATCACCGCTGGCGCCACGCCTAGGCGCTGCGCGAACTTCAACAGCGGCTCGCCCTAGTTGCAACGATACAGGTGCGAACAGCCTTGACCAAGCGGTAACCACCCGGCTTGGCCGCGCCTTGAGCTTGCAGTACCGTTTCACTATGTAGTCCTTCGCCGCTGCCGTATAATCCGCGCCCGCATACTGCGGACAGAGATCCCATGCTCGAAAACCTGACATCTCGCTTCAGCCGTATCGTTGGTGCGCTCGGGCGCAAGCGCACCCTCACCGAGCGCAATGTCGCGGATACCTTGAAGGATGTTCGTATGGCGCTGCTTGACGCTGATGTGTCGCTTGGTGTCGTTCGCCAGTTCGTCGCGGAGGTGCAACAAAAGGCAGTCGGCACAAGTCTCGGCAGCGGCATGACCCCTGGGCAAGGCTTAGCGCAGGTGCTGCGCGAGTCGTTGATTGAACTCCTAGGCGGTGCCAACGACGCCTTGAACCTACGCGCCGCGCCGCCGGTAGTGGTGCTGCTCGTTGGTGTTCAAGGGGCAGGCAAGACAACGACAGCCGCCAAGCTCGCGCATCTTCTAAAGACCCGCGATGGTCAGCAGGTGTCCTTGGTCAGCACCGATGTCTACCGCCCTGCGGCGCTTGAGCAACTCGCAATCTTGAGCCGCGAAGTCGGTGTTGTCTGTCACGCGGCGGCGAGCAGCGAGCAGCCCGTTGACATTGCCAAACGCGCAGTGCATGAAGCGCGCGTCAGTGGCGACCAAGTCCTCATTGTGGATAGCGCAGGCCGTTCGCAACTCGACGATGAGATGATGTGCGAGATCGAATCGGTGCACGCGGCGATCAGCCCGACCGAAACGCTCTTTGTGCTTGACGCCATGGCAGGTCAGGACGCCGCACGCACTGCAGCGGCGTTTCACAAGACGCTCGCGCTCACGGGCACCATCATCACCAAGGCCGATGGCGATGCGCGTGGTGGTGCCATGATTACAGTGCGTGCGCTCACGAATTGCCCGATCAAGTTCATCGGTGTAGGCGAAAAGATCGATGCCTTGGAGCCGTTTCATCCAGAGCGCATGGTGTCGAGAATCCTCGGCCAAGGCGATGTCGCGACGCTCATGGAAGAAGCGGCGCGCAAAGTCGATCAGAAGTCTGCGACGCGCGTTGCGAATCGAATCGTCGGCGGTAAGCGCTTCGATCTCCAGGATTTCCGCGACTCGATGGCGAACATGCGCAAGATGGGCGGTGTCGAAGCGCTTGGCGAGCTCCTTCCCGCGCCTAAGGAGCTCCTTGAGCGCAGCCAGCATCGGGTTGACCAGCAAGCCATGAAGCGCAACATCGCCGTGATTGATTCCATGACTCCGCATGAGCGGCAGTTTCCGCAAGTGATCAGTGGCTCGCGCAAGAACCGCATCGCCAGAGGCGCCGGCGTTGATGTCCGAGATGTTGCTATCGTGCTGCGCGAATTCAAGCAGATGCAGAAAGCGTCGCAAAAGTTCTCGCGCAAGGGCTTTCAGAAGAAACTGCGCATGGCGGCCGAGTTGCAGCGTCGCGCGTGATTGCGTTCCGGCTGCCTGGCGATTCTCAGAGAGGGCGCGCGACTTGACATCAGAGGCACTACGGCGCAGTCTCCTAGACAGTATGCATTGACCTTGCCTACCGCCACAGGCCGGTGGGCAAGGTCAATGCATACTGTCTAGCACCGCTCCGCTTGGCGCTGCGCCATGTCCAAGGGGTGGATATTGTCGTGCGCGCGAATCAAGCCGAGCTGCATGGCAATCGCCACTGCTTGCGCGCGGTTACTCGCGCCAAGCTTGGTCATCGCGTTCTCGACATGAAAGCGCGAGGTCGTGGCGACACGATGAATGATCTCGCCGATTTGCACATCCGTTTTGCCGAGCGCCACCCAATTGAGGCACTCGAGCTCGCGTTCGGTGAGGCGCATTCGATTGAGTTCCGTGAGGCCTTTTTCGACCGGATGCTCGCCGTGAATTGAGATTTCGGTGTCAGTTCGCTCGTCGTACACAAGTTCCATGAAGAGATGCGCAGCAGCGCGCAAGTCAGCGCCATATTTGGCGAGCACTGCAGGTAGGTCGATGGATACATCCCGGCTGATCCATTGCACCGAGCCGACGCGGCACATCGGCATGTGAATGGGCACGGCGAGCGCGCCATAGATGCCTCGGTCAGGAGTCAGATGCCAGTCGGCGGCGCGCGGCAGCTCATTGCACGCCCGTTCAACATCTTCGGCCTTCCAGACGAACGGCTTCAATGACAGCCTGCACATGGCTGCGATCGGACTAATGAGATGTAGTCGCCGCTCCTCCCAGTCCTCGCGAAAGTCAATCTCCCATCCGAAATGCTTCGCGAGCGGTTCGCCGTTCTCGTCCTTGGCAAGTGTATCGCTCGTATAGTCGGCAATGACGGCAGGGTAGGGCAGGTCGATCTTCTCGCCGATCTCTTTTAGCACTGCGGCTGCCTCTGAGATGCGGTCACACGCATCAAAGCACTCGCACAATTCTCGAACCGACAGGCCCATGTAGCTGCCCTTCCACGTCTCTGCCCGTCTAGCTTACTACATGGGAGAACCGAGAATTGGGATATGTCGCAGGCTTCCGTTGAAGCGAAAGTCAGACTACTATGCACACTTCGCCAAGCTGAGTGCGGTAATCGTGTCGAGCGTTAGGAAAGGTCTGATCAAGTCTACTGCGCTCAGCGCTTTACTCTCTGCCAGATTGGGAGCGGCATTCCAGCACAATCCCTTGACGAATAAACCAGTGAAATCGCCTCCACAACCACGTAAAGCGACCTTCGGGAAGCCAACGATCCCCTGTGCCGGCTGCGTCATTCCTCATTCCGTCATAGGGCACCTCCATGTGCCCACTGCGTTAGCCTCTGAGCTTTGCAGACTTAACCAGACCTTCCTGAGTGGATTGCTAGTTTTCGCCGAGCGGTGGAATGCGCATAGGGGCGGTCAGCAGGTTGTTCTGTGTATGAATTCCGAGCGCGTTGCGAGTCGCGCACAGACGTTTGCAGGCTGGTTGAGGCAGTCATCATGAGCGACGAGCAAGCCGCTGAGGCACCTCAGGCATCGAAGAAACGGTCATTTGCGCCATGGCTCATCGTCGCCTCGCTTGTGCTGCCGCTCGCCCTGGTCGGCTGGTGGTATTTCGCTGGTGACGCTGGTGTCAGCGGACTGCTCTCTGAAGGACGGACGTCCAAGTTGCCCGAAACACAAGCGACAGATGCAGTCGGTATAGATATCCAAGCGCTTGAGACTCGCTTGAGCGCATTGGAGTCCGCAACGCTTCTGTTGGAAGCCGCGCGCGTCGAACATGAAGCGGCGATGGCATCTTTTGGCGAATTCGCACGCAAAGAGGATGTGCGTCAAAGCGCCGCGCTTCTTCGCGAAGAGATTCGTGCCATGCGGGGTTCGTTCCCCGAGACGCTGGAACTTGAGCATTCCCAAGCTGCGCTCGCGCTGCGATTACTCGAACTTGCGGAGATCGAACACAGGCTGTTCGGCGACTCGAAAGCACTCGCGGCGCTGATTGCGCGTGTGCAAGCATTGCTTCGTGACCATCCGCGCGCGCTTGATGCGCGCGTGGACATCGCCCGACTCGGTGAGGATATCGCCGCGGCGAAGACCTTGGATAAGCTCGAACTTGCCGTAGCCTTGCGCGACCTCGTGCAAGACGCTGCCAAGGTGCCGCTTGGCCAGAGTCAATTCGATATAGTGGCCGCCCCTTCCGCTGGCTTCCTTGAGCGCTTGGCGGCTAGCCTCGGAAGCCTTGTGCGCGTGCGTCGGCTCGAATCGCCGGACGAACAGCGCATGGTGACGCGAGCGCCGCTTCTGCTGGGATTGGAACGCATGCAGGTCGCCTTGCTGCGCCGCAAGCAAGCGGCGTTCGAGCGCGAACGCGCATCGGCGATCGATTGGATTGAGCAACATGCCGAGATGGAGAGTGCGCTTACGCGCGAACTCTTGGCGGCCTTGCACGCACTCGATGGCGTTCGCCTTGGCGTACAGCGCGACGAGTTTGATTCGCTCATGATGCGTGTCGGCGAGTTGATCGAGTAGCCATGCGCCGCGGGCTTGTGCTCATATGCTTCGCGCTCCTTATCGGCGGCGTCATCGGTAGCGTCGCTGTACTTGATGCAGGCTATGTGCGCCTTGAATTCTTCGGCTGGGTGGTCGAATCGAATGTCATTGTGGCAGTTTCCGCGCTGTTGCTCGCCTATTTCGTGCTGCGGCTGCTGCTGCGGCTTCTCTCGGTGTTGGTAGGCAGCGGTGCGAGCTTCGCGCGGCTGCGGACGCGCTTCAAGCACGGCCGTGCGCTCGCGCAGGCGCGCGCCGGCATCTTGGAGTTCGCCGCTGGCAACTGGCAGCAAGCGGCCGAGGCACTTGGAAAAGCAGCGGTCGGTAGCGCCGAGCCGCTGACGATTTGGCTCAATGCCGCCGCGGCCGCCCGAAAAGCTGGCGATGCCGAGTCGATGCGTCAAGCGATCAGCGAGGCGCGGCGTCTGACCGGTGATGCGCCTGAACTGACCCTCATGGAAGCTCGCTGGCATATTGAAGACGGCGATGCGCCGCAAGCTGTCAGGATGCTGCGCGAACTCGATGATGCGGGAAGTGCGCGTAACGCCGCGGGTAAGCAGCTACTTCTTGCAAAAGCTTTCCATGATCTTCAAGACTGGGAGAGCCTGAAGGGCGCGATCAAGACACTTGAAAAGTCAAAGGCTATTCCGCCGGATGCCTACCGTGCGCTCGAAATCGCGCAGGCGCAGGCATCCCTTGACTCGGTTGAGGCAGAAGCCAAGTCAACTGGCATCGCACCGGTCACCAAGGATGTCCATGCTGCGTGGAAGCGCGTGCCCAATCATCTTCGCAACGAACCGCAGCTCGTGCGGCGCAAAATGGAGCTTCAGCAGATCGACGATAAGATCGATCTCTAGGGAGGGTCTTGTCCGATTGAATTATGCTGTGGGCGACCCGAATTCGGGGTCGCCCACAGCATAATTCAATCGGACAAGA
>JAPOTJ010000061.1 GCA_026709225.1 Gammaproteobacteria bacterium
GCGTCATTCCTCATTACGTGGGGCCTGCCACGCTGCTTCGTCACTCCTTGCCAGCACACGCCAGATGGCCTCTGAGCTTTGCAGACTTAATCAGAGGTTCCCTGGCGATCATCGCCTTGATGCTGTCTGGAGCGGCGCTGCAGGCAAGCTCCCCGGCGCCGGAAGGTCTCTACCGCTACGATTGGGAATCCTTGCGCGAAGCGCCAGTGCCCGAATGGTTTCGCGATGCCAAATTCGGCATCTTCATCCACTGGGGACCCTATTCGGTGCCTGGCTGGAGCGATGGGGAGGATTACGCTGAGTGGTATTCCACCCGCATGTACCGCAAGCCCTCATTCATCGAGTATCACCGCGAACATTACGGAGAACTGGGAGAATTCGGCTACAAGGATTTTATCCCGCTGTTTCGCGGCGAGCACTTCAGTGCCGGCGAATGGTCCGACCTGTTCGTGGCGTCGGGCGCGCGCTATGTCATTCCGGTGGCGGAGCACCATGACGGCTTCGCTATGTGGAATACGGAATCCACGCCGTGGAACTCGGTGGACATGGGGCCTCGGTTCGATTTCATCGGCAGTCTCGGCGAAGCCGTGCGTGCCCGGGGCCTGAAGTTCGGGGTTTCCTATCATCGCGAGCGGCACTGGGGGTTCTGGACTGACAGCCTCAACACCTATTTGGAAAATGCCCAGCCGCTTGAGGAGATACGCTTGGAAATCGAGCGCACGCCCGAGGCGGCAAGCCTGTACGGCCTGTTCGGGCTGAGCGAAGCCTTTATGATCGGCTACAAAGAGCGGGCGCTTGAACTGGTCTCGAGTTACCGGCCGGACTTTCTCTGGATAGACGATTCCCCCGCCAACAGCCTCCATCCGAACGCCCCTGCCGTCGAGCGCTTCATCAACAAGTATCACTTGGAGATGCTCGTTGACTATATGAACCTTGCCAACACTTGGGGCAAGCCCGTGTATTTCAACAACAAGCGCTGGCAGCGGTCGAATTACCCGCCGGGAGTGGGCGTGGACGAAAAGGACTACCTACGAATCGATGCCATCAGCGAGATCCCTTGGCATTCAAGCGGAGGCATGGATCATTCCTACGGCTATGACCGCACTGAAGACGAGCAGGACAGCTACAAGTCGGTTGAGGAATTGGTGGAAATCCTCGTTGATGTCGTCTCGAAGAACGGCAATTTCCTGCTCGATATCGGGCCGATGGCGAACGGCGTGATCCCCGAAAGGCAGCGCAGCCGCCTGCTCGGCATTGGCGAGTGGCTGAGCATCAACGGCGAGGCCATTTACGGGACGCGCCCATGGGTACGATTCGGCCAGGAAGGGATTCGCTTCACGGCGAAGGAAGATCTGCTGTACGCCTCACTTTTTGAGTGGCCCGACAGCCCGATCGAACTGGATCTCGGAAGCATGGGCAGCGATGTGACCGATGTCCGCTTGCTGGGGAAACCTGAGCGAATCGATTGGCGCGTCGAGGATAGCCGTTTGACCGTTGAACTCGGAGAAGCCCCCGCAGGGCACACTTGGGTGTTGCGAGTTGCCTTCGGTACGGAGCACTAGATGCCCATGGAGCTGGAAATTGTTTCCGCGGCTGCCTTCACCCGCAGAAACGCCTCATCAATGGCGACCGGATGCGAACCGTCGAGATAGGAAACAAAAGGCATGACAAGCGCCGCCACGATCACGCCGGTATAGTCGAACACGGGAAACCCAATGTCCTCGACGCCATGTATCTGCCGGCTGGCGACCCGCTCGAACCCCTGCTTCCTGACCTTGCTGACCAGTCTGGGCAGTTCGGATGTTCGTGGTCGCTCCCCATCGGGAAGTTCCGCAATCATTCTCGCGCGCATTTCGTCGTCCGCGAAAGCGAGCAACACATGTCCCGAGCAACTGTCCAGGAGCGGCGCCTGAGCGCCAAGGCGGACGCTGAATATCCGCTCGGACGAGGCATCCTGCTGCGCGACCACATGACCTTTCCCTTCGTAGTAAATCGAGAGGTGGCACGACTGTCCGGTGCCGAACGCAAGTTGCGCCATGACCGGAGCGGCAATAGAAGTCAGGCGCTTGACGGGAGGATATCTGTGAGACAGATCGAACATCTTGAGCGTGAGCCGATAGGTGTCAGTGCCGTTCAGGCTGGTCACGTACCCCCTTTGTTCGAGGACAGCGAGCATGCGGAAGATTTCACCGACGGACCGGTCGAGACGTCTGGCGATGTCCGACAGCTTGAGGCCGGCCGGTTCGTCGGCAAGCAGCTCAAGCATGCTCAAACCCTTTTCGAGCGCGGGTGCCGAATAGGTTTTCCTTCGAGCCGGCGTTGCGGTCACATTCCCACTTTTGGTGTTGCTGTAGCGCATCAATCTACCCCAATCAGAATTTGATTGACAACGCTCACAGAAAAAAATACTTTTCGTATATGGAATGTGTATGTGCAACGGGGGAACCATCCGCCGCTTCTCGGAGGTGGGATGCCGCGTCTGCTATGCGTGATCGATCCGCTCCGTTGCCGCCTGTCGCTGGCGGATTGCGGATGGGAAAGTTCGGATTCGGCGGCGCGCCAATAGGCAATCTCTACCGCACGATGGACGACAGCACGGCTCAAGACATCCTGCAATCCGCATGGTGTGCGGGAATACGTTACTACGATACGGCGCCGCACTACGGTCAAGGCTTGTCGGAACGCCGCGTGGGTGACTTGCTGCGGCAACATCCAGAGCAGCCCTACGTGCTTTCGACCAAGGTGGGTCGGCTGCTAAAACCCGCCGGATACGCCGAAGCTCGGCACGGTTTTCGTTCCGCAATGCCATTCGATATCCATTACGACTACAGCTACGATGGTGTCATGCGCTCATTTGAGGATAGCCTGCAACGTCTTGGCCTCGACCGCATCGACATGCTGTTCATGCACGACCTTGGCGCACTCACACACGGCTCGGACAACGAGCGATATTTTTCCGCAGGCATGGACGGCGGCTATCGAGCCATGCATTCGCTTCGCGAACAAGATATGGTCAAGGCGATCGGCTTGGGCGCGAATGAATCGGAGGTTTGCGAATTAGCGCTTGCCTATGGTGACTGGGACTGTTTTCTCTTGGCTGGCAGATACACGCTGCTCGAACAGGATGCGCTAGATTCCTTTTTGCCGACATGTGAGAAACGTGGCTGCTTCGTTGTCATCGGCGGGCCCTACAACTCTGGAGTTCTCGCGCTTGGCTCGCAGTCGGAGCGAGAGCCGCACTATAACTACCGGCCAGCGCCCGCAACAGTCATCGGCAAGGTGCGGGCGCTGGAGCGAATCTGCGCCGAATTTACTGTTCCCTTGGGCGCCGCCGCGCTGCAATTCCCCTTGGCGCACCCGGCAGTAGAGAGCGTGATTCCAGGAATGGCCAGCGTTGCCGAACTCGAGTCATTTCTCTGTTGGGCACAAACCGATATTTCCGCGGATCTCTGGATGTCCCTGCAAGATGCTGGCTTGCTGCGCACAGACGCACCCCTGCCCGCCTCGGACACGGCTTCATGAACGGCTATATCGACAGCCATCAGCATTTCTGGCAACTCTCTCGAGGTGATTACGACTGGCTCGACAACTCGCCCGAGCGCATCCGCAAGGACTTCCTGCCGGACCACCTGCGGCCGATCCTCACCGATGCCGAAGTCATAGGCACCGTGCTCGTGCAGGCGGCACCGACCGAAGCCGAAACCTCGTTTCTGCTCGAACTCGCCGAACGCACCGAATTTGTCGCTGGCGTTGTCGGCTGGATGCCGCTAGACGCCGAGGATGCCGCGGACAAGATCGACCGCTTGGCGGAAAACCCGTGGTTCAAGGGTGTCAGGCCCATGATTCAAGACATCGCCGATGACGAGTGGATGCTGAAGCCCGAACTCGATGCGCCGCTCAAGCGGCTCATTCGGCATGGCCTCTGCTTTGACGCTTTGGTCAAACCATGGCACTTGCCGAATCTGTTGCGCCTGCTCAAGCGTTACCCTAAGCTCAGGTCTGTCGTCAATCATGGCGCGAAGCCGGATATCGCGAGCGGAGCGTTCGACGACTGGAGCCGGGACATCGCCGCCATCGCCAATGAGACTGGTGCGTTCTGCAAGCTCTCCGGCTTGCTCACGGAAGCTGGCTTCGCCGCCGGAATATCCGAGCTGAAGCCCTATGTGGAGCATTTGCTTGAGTGCTTCGGCCCCGAACGGCTGATGTGGGGGAGTGATTGGCCTGTGCTGCTGCTTGCGGGGGATTACCGTGGCTGGCTGTCGATGGTGAAAGAGTTCACGTCTCGACTTGGCGAGCCCGACAAATCCTCGATCATGGGCGGGAACTGTGCGAAGTTCTATCGGCTTGAAAGTCGCCGGACTGATCGACGACTGCTTCGATTGCACCCGCAGGACAATATTCTCGTATGTTGCCAATCCCTCGCGAAGGCAGAGCGCATCTCGGTGGAAGGCGTCCGAGTCGAGTTGCCGACGACAGTGGAAACAGGTCACAAAATCGCGAGCAGTGCAATCTCCAAGGGTGAAAAAGTCATCAAATACGGTGTGCCTATTGGGACTGCGAGGGTTGATATTCTACTCGCCGACCATGTGCACCTACATAACTTGAAAAGCGATTATGTGGCGAGCCACCACCGAGGTGGCAAGCGGGCGACGGGAACACGCGCATGAAAGGCTGGCTGCGCAAAGACGGGCGCAAGGGAATCCGCAATGTGGTACTGGTTGCCTATCTGGTCGAATGCGCCCACCATGTCGCCCGCGCCATCGTCACGAACGCCGATGCGACCGAAGTGCAGTTGATCGGCTTTCCCGGATGTTTCCCCAACGACTATGCGCTCAAAGTCATGGCCTCAGTATGCACGCACCCCAATGTCGGAGGCGTGGTTCTGGTCTCTTTGGGGTGCGAAGGCTTTGATCGGGAGACGCTTGCTGAGTGTGTCCGCGGGAGCGGAAGACACTTGGAAACGCTGGTGATTCAGCAATCTGGCGGAACGAGGCGCACGATAGATTTGGGCTCGGCTGCGGTCGCGGAGATCAGGACGAAGCTCAGCTCGCCCGACTGCGAAATCGACATTCCCGATCTCGTGGTCGGGACCGTTTGCGGCGGTTCCGACGGCACTAGTGGAATTACCGCCAATCCCGCTGTTGGCCACTGTTTCGACCAGCTCATCGCGGAAGGCGCTACGTGTATTTTTGAGGAGACTGGCGAGCTCATCGGCTGCGAAAACGTCATGATGGCACGCGCGCGGACGCCGGAACTCGCGCTGGAAATCGAATCTAGCCTCACCAAGGCCGCCAACTATTACAGCATTTTGGGATTCGGCAGTTTCGCACCAGGCAACGCCGACGGCGGGCTGACCACCCAGGAAGAAAAGTCCATGGGGGCGTACTGCAAATCCGGCAGTTCTCAAATCGACGGACTCATCAAACCGGGGGATGTGCCCGATAAAGGCGGACTGTACCTGCTCGATGTGGTGCCGGACGGCGAACCTCGGTTCGGCTTCCCCAATATATCTGACAACGCCGAAATTGTTGAACTGATCGCCTGCGGTGCTCATATCATCCTGTTCACCACGGGGCGGGGGTCGGTGGTCGGTTCAGCCATATCGCCGGTCATTAAGATCTGCGCCAACCCGGAAACCTTTGCCATGCTCAGCGCGGACATGGACATCAACGCCGGTGAAGTGCTGCTCGGTGACAAGACACCGCAAGATATCGGCGAGGACATTCATCGTCAGGTGGTGGCGGTGGCGAGAGGCGATGAGACTTGTTCTGAAGCGCTCGGGCACCAGGAGTTTATCTTGACGTACAAGACTTTCGAGCCAATCGGCCCGGCTTGCCTTCCAAGACGATGAACCGGATCGAACGATGAAGAACCCCTTTGCTGCGAATCCGCTCGACCCCCCCGGCCGTGGCCCTGTTCTGCTGGAAAGACAGTATCTGCTGCCCTTCCTGCTTGTCACTACGCTGTTTTTTTCCTGGGCGCTGGCAGCGCAACTCAACGATATTCTGATCCGGCAGTTTCAAAAGGCGCTTGAGCTGTCCCGGGGTCAAGCAGGGCTGATACAAACCGCTTTCTATTTCGGTTATTTCTTTGGCGCGATTCCCGCTGGCATGGCCATGCGCCGGTTCGGTTACAAGAACGGGATTCTGATTGGTCTGGCGCTCTACTGCGGCGGCGCGCTGATCTTCTATCCGGCGGCGGAAGTGAGAGTGTTCGGCCTGTTTCTGATGGCGCTCTATCTGATCGCATTCGGGCTCGCCTTCCTAGAAACCGCAGCTAATCCCTATGTGGCCGTCATGGGCGATGAGCGAACCGGTCCTGCTCGTCTCAATATCGCTCAGAGCTTCTACGGTATCGGCGCCTTTCTCGGGCCTTTTCTGGGCAGCATCTTCATTTTCTCCGGTGTCGAGTACAGCGCTGCGGAAATCGCCTTGATGCCCGAAGCGGAAGTCGATGCCTGGCGCGCGACCGAAGCGAAGGCGGTGCAAGCCCCCTATCTGTGGCTCGCCGCTTGCGTCGCGTTTATCGCGGTGCTCATCGGATTCGCGAAGTTCCCCCGCATGGCGGACGAAGCCAAGGCCGAAGTAGGATTCCATATGCCTTGGCGGGAGCTTCTCGGCCACCGGCACTTGGTCGTGGCCGCGGTCACGCAGTTCTTCTACGTTGGCGCACAGGTGTGTATCTGGTCGTATTTCATCGATTTCACCAAGGACTTGAGCCCGGAGACCAGCGAACGGTTCGCCGGACAACTATTGTCCTTCGGATTTATCGCCTTGATGTTGGGGCGATTTTCCGGCGGCCTGATCATGCGGCGCGTTGCGCCTGGCAAAATGCTCGCGGGCTACGCCGCGGCCACTATCGCGCTGCTGCTCGTCGCCCTGACCGCATCAGGCTGGGCTGCCATTGGCGCGCTCTGGCTCACCACCTTCTTCATGTCGATCATGTGGCCGACGATTTTCGCGCTCGGTGTTCGCAACCTTGGGCCACTGACCAAACTGGGATCATCCTTCATGATTATGGCAATCGTAGGCGGTGCCGTTTTTCCACCGATCATGGGCTATATGGCGGATGTCACCAACGATATCCAGCTTGCGCTGCTTATTCCGCTGATCGGCTTTGGCGCGGTCCTTCTTTTTGCGCTGAAAGGGTCAGCGGCTCGAACATGAAGCGGCAGATGCCCACATTCACAGTCCTGTGAGGCGTGATGGCATGAGAGTCGCCAACAAGAAAATTCTGGTCACGGCCGCTGCTCAAGGCATCGGCAGAGCCACCGCCGAACTGTTTGCTCGGGAAGGCGCGACTGTCATCGCCACCGATATCAACGGCGATCTGCTTGCCGAGTTAGTAGGCTGCCGCATCGAAACGCTTGATGTGACCGATCAATCAGCTATCGAGGCGCTCGTCGAGCGCATCGGCGCAGTGGACGTGCTCTTCAACTGCGCGGGCTTTGTCCACTCAGGGACGATTCTCGATTGCGAAGAAAGCGATTGGGACTTTTCATTCGACTTGAACGTGAAATCGATGTACCGGATGGCCAAGGCATGCCTGCCGCTCATGCTCGAAGCCGGTGGCGGCAATATCATCAACATGTCGTCGGTTGCCAGCTCGGTTCGCGGCATACCCAACCGCTTCGTCTACAGCGCGAGCAAGGCGGCGGTGATTGGATTGACCAAGTCGCTCGCGGCGGACTTTGTCACGAGCAATATCCGCTGCAACGCGATCTGCCCCGGCACGGTCCATTCCCCGTCCCTGCAACAGCGGCTTGCGGCAACGGGCGACTACGAGGCCGCGTATCGTGAATTCACCGCCCGCCAACCCATGGGCCGCATCGGAGAGCCAGAGGAAATCGCCAATCTCGCCTTGTATCTCGCCAGCGACGAATCCGCTTTCTCAACCGGCCAGATCCACATCATCGACGGCGGCTGGAGCAACTAGTAGAGGACCAACATGAAATTATTACGCTATGGCAGAGACGGCAGTGAAAGACCTGGACTACTTGATCGTGACGGGAACATCCGCTGTCTGGCTTCGCACATTGAAGATGTCAATGGCGAAGCCATCGCGCCGGCGATGCTAGAACAGCTTGCGGCAATCAATTTGGCGACCTTGCCGCTGGTAGAAACTGGTGTCCGGCTCGGCCCCTGTGTGGGCAATGTCGGAAAGTTTCTCGGCATCGGCCTGAACTATGCAGACCATGCGGAAGAATCTGGCGCGCCCATTCCGGCTGAACCGGAGGTATTCTCCAAGGCGACGAGCGCTATCTGCGGGCCGTATGACAACATCATCCAGCCGCTGGACAGCAATAAGCTTGACTGGGAGGTCGAACTCGGCTTGGTGATCGGCAAGCATTGCAGTTATGTGGATCAAGCCAGCGCCTTGGAGCATGTGGCCGGTTATTGTGTAGTCAACGATGTGTCGGAGCGCGGCTTTCAGCTTGAACGCGGCAGCCAATGGGACAAGGGAAAGGGTTGCGACACCTTTGGTCCCATGGGTCCATGGCTGGTCACTCGGGATGAAATTCCCGACCCGAACAATCTCGCCATGTGGCTTGAAGTGAACGGCCAACGCTACCAGAGCGGCAATACAGGCTCCATGATCTTCGCGCCAGCCGCAATTGTCAGCTATCTCAGCCGATTCATGAGTTTGCAACCCGGAGATGTGATTACCACGGGAACGCCCGCCGGGGTTGGCATGGGGCAGAACCCACCCGTATTTCTGAAGGCCGGCGATATCATTGAATTAAGTGTTGAAGGTCTTGGGATTCAGCGGCAGCGAGTGACGTGATGCCGCGCGACTGCGGAGATCAAGGGTAGAGCACACCTTTCTTTAGAATCAGATTCCCGTACAAGCGGCGTTCTCCCGTCACAACCGCAGCAAACGCAGCGCGGCTGCGATCATAAAAGGCGAATCTTTCCAGTGCCCCGAAGCCGGCGTGGGGATCCTCTGCCTGAATGATCTCCCTGAATTCCCGGACAATATCCGGAACCGCCGCGGGGTCGTCGACAACTTCCATAGAAAACGCCGCCTCATCTACAAACTGATCAAGCGGCAAGACGGAGACCACCGCCTTCAACATCGCAATTGCCGAAACGCCATCCATTCGGACGATCCGGCGTGCGCAGGACTCCGCCGGAAAGTTGGCATCGACGATGGCAATCTCGTCTCCGTGCCCCATGGACCTGAGAATGCCCAGCAACTTAGGGCCAAGCAATGGATCGATTGTTTTGAGCACCTGAACCTCCGTTCGTTTCGGGGCGTCTCTCACAGACGGCCGCCCCATTTTAGGTTTTTGAAACACCCATAGTGACAATTGCTGGTGACAGAAGTGGTATGTTGGCGCGCTCGAATTGAGATGTCTCGGAGGCAATTGGTGGCGGAAGTGGTTGTGGTGGATGCGGTGCGCTCAGCGATTGGCAAGCGCGATGGTGCGTTGTCGAGTGCGCACCCAACAGATGTGCTTGGACAAGTCATGATGGGGCTGTTGCGACGAAACGGCCTCGAGTCAGATCAGGTCGGGCAGGTCATCGGCGGCTGCATCAACAAGGTCGGCGCGCAATCGATGAACGCGACGCGCACCGCGTGGCTCTCGCACGGCGGCGCCGAATCAGTCCCCGCGATCACCGTCGATTCCCAATGCGGCTCGTCGCAGCAGGCGACCAATCTCGCTGCGCATATGATTCTCTCGGGCCAAGAAGACGTGGTGATGGCCTGTGGTGTCGAGAACATGAGCTTGATTCCAATTGGCGCGGACAGCGTCGCTGGTGTCAAGTGCGGCTACGGCAAGCCAGTGTCACGCAGCTACTTCGCGCACTACGAGTTCACCAGTCAGTTTGAAGGCGCCGAGCGCATCGCCGAGCACTATCAGATTACGCGCAAAGAAACCGATGCGTTTGGCTTGGCGTCGCAATTCCGCGCGGCGCAAGCTATAGAAGCAGGCTGGTTTGACAGTCAAATTCTGCCGGTCGAAGTACCCGTGCTCGATGAGTCCGGCAAGAAGACGGATCTGGTAGAGACAGTTCTGCGCGACGAAGTGCCGCGCGAAACGAGCCTTGAGGCGCTGGCAGGCTTGAAGCCGGTCGCGCGCGAAAACGGCGTGCACACGGCGGGCAGTTCTTCCCAAATTGCCGACGGCGGCGCGGCAGTGCTGCTGATGAGCGCGGACAAAGCCGAGTCGCTTGGCCTTCGGCCACTCGCCAGAGTTCGGCGCACCGCGCTTGTCGGCTGCGATCCGGTGTTGATGCTTGAAGGCCCGATTCCGGCGACGAAGAAGCTCTTGCGCGACGAGGGAATCGGCATTGAAGATGTCGATGTCTTCGAGATCAATGAAGCCTTTGCGTCGGTGGTGCTCGCGTGGGCGAAGGCGTGCGGCCCGGACATGGCGCGCGTCAATCCCAATGGCGGCGCCATTGCCTTGGGGCATCCGCTCGGCGCAACCGGCTGCGTGCTGCTCGGCAAGGCCGCGCATGAACCCAAACGCAGCGGCGGGCGCTACGGTCTCGTCTCCATGTGCTGCGGCGGCGGATTGGGCACCGGGACGCTGCTTGAGGCCGTCGGCTAGTCTCTCAGCGTATGAGCAACTATCTGAAAGACAAGGTCATTATCGTCACCGGCGCGGCCAGTGGTTTCGGCAAACTCATCGCGACCAAAGCGGCTGCGCAAGGCGCGAAAGTGGCCTGCGCGGACATCAATGAAACTGGCCTCGATGAAACGGTGAGCGAAATCGTCAGCGGCGACAGTCAGGCGATCAGCCATGCCGTGGATGTCACGAGTATCGACCACATGCGCACCTTAGCTGCCCGCGTGATAGATGCCTTTGGCCGAATTGACGTCATGATCAATAACGCTGGCGTCATGCCGCTGGCGTTCTATTCAGACCACGAAGCGGCTATCGAAAAATGGCATCGCTGCATCGATATCAACATCAAGGGCGTGTTGAACGGCATTGTCGCCACCTTTGATCAGATGATGTCGCAAGGGCATGGTCACGTCATCAACATCTCGTCGATCTACAGCAATTATCCGGTCGCGGGCGGCGGCGTCTATCAGGCGACAAAGAGCGCTGTGAACTATCTGTCTGAATCCTTGCGCGTCGAGGCGCGCGGCAAGATCAAGGTCACAGTTGTCCGACCGACAGCCGTGACTTCAACCGGACTCATGGCTGGCATCGTCAACCCGGCGGCGGCGGTTGGAATCGTCGGACACAACGCCAGCGAATTTATGGAATTTAGCCAGCGGCGCATGGGCGGGACGCTGCGAGAAGAAGAACTTGACCCTGAGAGCGGTGAATACAGTTCGCTCGAGCCGTCATTTATCGCCGAGGCGGTCATTCATGCGATCAACCAACCCGAAGGCGTGGTCATCGGCGACGTGACTGTTCGCGCGACTGGTGATTACCTTATTCTGTAATCAGCAGTATGCACACTCCGCGTCAAGATGGTTTCGCACCGCAGCGATATCAAGCACATTGCCAGTCATGAGGTGGTCGAGCGGCGCTTCGCCATTGAAGAGCAAATTGCCATTCGGCGTCACCAACCACCGATCAGCAAGCACAGGGTCGGGCAACAGAATCTGTAGGGACTTGTATATACCAAGGATGTAGCTCGCTCTCTCGATGACCTCCCGATCTAGTTTGGCCTCTCGAGGCTGGCCTTTCCAGTTGCATAGCGTCCTCTCGTCGCGAAGACCCAAGAGGGTGGTTTGTTGCGCGCCAGTGAGCTGCCAAAGGCTGAAAATTCTGAAAATTGGCGGTAGCAGTAACGCAGCGAAGTCCGCATCTTGCTCTGCTGAAGTCAACATTTTCGACTGATCTGCGCAACGCCAGCAACACCTGACGGGAGTCTACGCCACCGCCGTGTTCAAGAGTGTCCCTAAAACTGCGCTTCCTCAGTAGACCCCGTGAGCGCCGTCACCGAGGACGAACCGCCTTGCACGACTCGTGCAACTTCATCGAAGTACCCAGTGCCGACCTCCTGCTGGTGGCTGACAAAGGTGTAGCCTTCGTCGGCGGCTGCGAATTCCTGCTCCTGCAGCGCAACATAGGCGGTCATTTGCTTTTCGACATAGCCCTTGGCGAGGCTGAACATGTTGTACCACATGCTGTGGATGCCGGCCAAGGTGATGAATTGGAACTTGTAGCCCATGGCAGCAAGTTCCTTTTGGAACTTGGCAATGGTGGCATCGTCGAGATGCGCCTTCCAATTGAATGAAGGCGAGCAGTTGTAGGAGAGCATCTTGTTCGGATGTTCACGCTTGATGGCTTCGGCGAAGCGCTTGGCTTCGTCGAGGTCGGGCACGGCAGTTTCGCACCACAGCAAATCGGCGTAGGGCGCATAGGCGAGGCCGCGCGCAATGGCTTGGTCGAGGCCGGCGCGTGTGCGATAGAAGCCTTCCTGGGTTCGCTCGCCGGTGACGAACGGCGCGTCGTACTCGTCCACATCCGAAGTGACCATATCAGCCGCGTTGGCATCAGTCCGTGCCATCACCAGCGTTGGGACATCGCAGACATCGGCGGCGAGGCGCGCCGCGATGAGTTTCTGCACGGCTTCCGAAGTTGGCACAAGCACCTTGCCGCCCATGTGTCCGCACTTCTTGACTGATGCGAGCTGATCTTCAAAGTGCACGCCGGAAGCGCCTGCGGAAATCATGCCTTTCATAAGCTCAAATGCATTGAGCACGCCGCCAAATCCAGCTTCGGCATCGGCGACGATCGGCACATAGAAGTCGGTGCCGTCATCAACCCCCTTGCTCCATTGAATCTCGTCGGCGCGGCGAAAGGCATTGTTGATGCGGTTGACGACCGACGGCACCGAATTGACCGCGTAGAGCGACTGGTCGGGATACATGGTTTCGGAAGTATTGTTGTCCGCGGCCACCTGCCAGCCCGACACATAGATCGCTTTGATGCCGGCCTTGACCTGCTGCATCGCCTGGCCGCCAGTGAGCGCGCCGAGCGCGTTGATAAAGTCGTTCTCCTGCAATGACTCCCAGAGCTTGTCGGCCCCGTGCGCAGCGAGCAGGCTGCGATGCGGAATGGTGCCGCGCAGATTGACGACATCTTCGGCGGAATAGCCACGCTTGACATCGGCCCAACGTGGATTTGTGCGCCATTCCTTGGCGAGATCGGCGACCTGTTCGGTTCTTGTCTTGCGCGGAATGTAATGAAGTGCCACTGGCTTCCCCCCTCTTAGGCAAAGCGGCGCATCATGCCGATATGTGGTGCGCCCGTCAAGCATTGGTTGCGTATTCGCGTCTTTCTGTCTTGACTTGCGATTGGAATTTGCTCATGACAGCGCGAGCAGGCATGCTGACAGTTTCAGAACAACTGGAACTCATACCATGAATGAACCCATCAAAGCTGTGCAGCTTGGCTGCGGGCCAATCGGCTGCAGCATCGCCAAATTGGCCGCGTCAAAATCAAGGATCGACATCGTCGGCGCTGTGGATCCGGCTTTTGCGGGAGGCGACTTGGGTGAGCTTCTGGATGACCGAAGTCTAAACGGGTTGACGATCACAGGCGATGCGCGATCGACGTTGGAGCGAACGCGTCCTGATGTTGTGCTGCAGGCAACGAGTTCATCGCTTGCCCAAGTGTTGCCGCAGCTCGAGGAAGTGCTTGAGTTTGGCGTCAATGTCGTGTCTACCTGCGAGGAGATGTCATACCCCCATTTCCATCAACCAAAGCTATCGGAAAAGATCGATCGCCTTGCCGTGCAGCGTGACGCGACCGTGCTTGCGAGCGGCGTGAATCCCGGGTTCCTGATGGATGCTTGGCCGGTCTTTATGACTGGTATCTCTCAGGATGTCGATTCGGTTGTCTGTATCCGACGGCAGAACGCGGCGCATCGCCGGCTTCCGTTTCAAAGGAAGATTGGCGCCGGGCTGAGCGTTGATGCGTTTCGACAGCGCGTTGAAGATGGCCAGATACGGCATGTCGGGCTGCCCGAGTCGGTGGCGATGATCGCCGCGGGCCTTGGCCTGCAGCTCGATGATGTCCACGAGACGATTGAACCAGTCGTCGCCAAAACAGATGTGCGCAGCGAAGCGCTGTCGGTGGCGGCGGGGCAGGTGGCTGGCGTCAAGCAAGTGGCGAACGGCGTGATCGACGGCGCCGCAGTGATACGGCTCGAATTCAGTGCCTACATTGGCGCGGACGATCCCCAGGACGCTGTCCACATCAAGGGATCGCCCGACTTGGACGTGGTGATACCGGGCGGTGTGCACGGGGATTTGGCGACGGCATCCGCGATTGTCAATGCGGTGCCCCGAGTCGTGAGTGCGCCGCCGGGTCTGAAGACAATGATCGACATCCCGCCGATGGCGGCGTTTCAGTGACTTGCAGCGGACACTGCCTCGCAGTTTCGGTCGCCAAACATAGCGTGGACGATGTGATCCCCAACCCCGATGCCCAGCCGTGCGCTGGTGCCGGCGCGGACTTCGAGCACCGCACGCGCTGGTCGGCCGGACGGGATACGTTTGAGTGAGTAGGGTTCGGTGTCCTTGGCGATGCGCACTATGCGCCCATCATCGCCAATGAACAGCATGTCGAGCGAGAGCGGCGTGTTCTTCATCCACATGATGATGGGTTGTTCCCGTTCGAAGTCGAACAGCATGCCTGCGTCCTCGGCGAGTGTGGTCCTGTGCATGAGCCCTGTGCGTCGCTGTTCATCACTGCGAGCAATTTCAACTTGAAATTGATGCACGTCCCCTTGCAAGGTATGTACGCACAGCGGCTCACGTGGCTCGCCTGCGCACGCGCCGCAAGCAAGCAGGGGAAAAAGTGAGATGAGGATGAATCGAAACACGAGCCGGTACGCAAGAGGTTGCGGCTCAGTGGAACGCATGATGCCGATAGCAACCATGAGGCTCACTGCTGCACAGCTGAACCGTTGCCGAAGATGCTGATCGGCAGGGCAAGAAACCTGTGCTGACCGAAGCGGAACTGCAAGACCTTGTCTCCGGTATAAATGATAACGCCGCGATCAAAGTCGTCACCAAGCAACTCTGCGAGTCGCGACAGGTGCCTGAAATCGTCCGCTCGCAGCGTTGACGAAGCTTTCACCTCGATGCCGATGATTTTCGTTCCGCTGTGCTCAAGCACGAGGTTAACTTCGCGCTGATTGGTGTCCCTGAAATGAAACAGATCGCAGGGTCGCGAGGCGTGAGTCGCGTGCTTGATGAGTTCTGAGTACACGAGACTTTCAAGCAGCGCGCCGTAGTGACCGCTGCGCAACAGTTGATCTGGCGAATTGACTCGCAGCAGATGACACGCGAGTCCGGTATCGACAAGATGCAGCTTCGGCATGCCGGTGGCAATGCGCTTTCCCCGATTCTTCCGATATGCGGGCACGCGCTTGACGATGTAGAGCCATTCGAGAACGTTGATATAGCGCCTCGCGAGTCGGTCATCGATTTGCAAGTTCCTCGCAAGTGTGGCGTACTTAAGAAGGCCGGATGAGAGTCCTGCAAGGTAGGAGCTAAGCGCGCGCAGTTTCGAGTAGTAGTCTCCGCGCGCCGAATGAAGGCTCTCGAAATCCTTGAACAGGCGCCCTTCGAGATAGGATTGAAACCAGATGCCCCGCGCTCGCATGCTCATTTGCTGCGTTTCTGGATAGCCACCGACAAGAATCCTCTGCGCGATCGTCTCTCGGCTCCAAGACGGCTCGGCAGCAGTGCGGAAGTCACCCGCGATTAGGCAGTCCACGAGATTTCGCCGCGAAGATGAGATCTCTGCGATGGAGAGAGGATAGAGCTCCAAGCGAGCCATATGGCCCGGCAGCGCCTCTTGCGTCCTGGCCGAGCGGAAAATATCGGCGGAACCGGTCAACAGGAACCGTCCCTTTTCGCCCATCTTCAAGTTGTCCGATGCTTGCTTGATGGCGGGTATGAGTTCAGGCACGTATTGAAATTCATCCAATATGATCGGCTGTCCTTTTGTGGAGTGAATGAATCCGTGCGGATCGTTACGAACCGCGCTCAACAGTGCTTGATCATCAAGGCTGAAATAGCGCAGGTCAAGTTGCTGTCCTATTTACCGGGCAAGCGTGGTCTTGCCGGACTGTCGCGGCCCGCTCAGATAGACGATGCGGAATGCCTGCATGAGCTCTGCAACGACCGGCTCGAGGTGGCGACTATACGATTGTGCCTGCATATGGCGACGGATGAATAGTCCGCAATGTGTTTATAGCGAATTATAAAGGCACTTATGGCGAGCAATAAAGGTTCTTATAGCGAGTTTTCAAGCTTTAAGCAGTTCCGGCTGACTGTGCCTTTGCAACTACGGTCCATTGTATACTCGCCTGCCTGTCGGAATTCCAACCGTGTCCTCCCCCGAATACAACCCGAGCCCACCGTGCGGCGAGGTGCGAGTGGTCGCCGAAAAGATCGCCAAGCATGGAAGCCGCATTGAGGAGGTCCCGCTGTATCAGGTTGAATCGATTGATGAGCTTCGGGAGGCGTAGAGCTTCAGAATTGCGACCGTCAGACTCACGAGTCCGTTTGCCCTGCGCAGTGGATTCGTCGAGTAGACTGTAGGTGTCCGCTCAGGAGTTTGGATATGGGACAAGTTACGCTTCTTAACAGGATTACGGCTCGACCAGACGTGTTTGGCGGTAAGCCGATTATTCGTGATATGCGCATATCAGTTGAGTTGATTCTAAGTTTGTTATCGCAAGGTTTGTCGCAAGAAGAGATACTTAATGACTACCCTGATTTGGAGGCCGATGATATACGGGCCTGCACAGCCTACGCGCATGCAGTCATTTCGAGTGACAGCCTGTCTGCTGTTGCGATTAGTGGGCTATGAAATTTCTTGTGGATCGATGTGCTGGGAAGCATCTTTCAGTGTGGTTGCGTCAGAATGGATTCGATGTATTGGACGCCAAGGAAATCGGCGTGGACCCGGGCGACGCAGCCATACTTGAGCGGGCCGCAGACGAAGATCGAGTGTTGGTCACGATTGATACGGATTTTGGTGAACTTGTTTTCTTGAGGGAGATGCGACATGCGGGACTAGTCCGGCTTCCAGATGTGCCTGCAGAGCGCCGCATTAGCTTGATGGCTCAACTCATAGAGCGGTTTCCGGAGGCGCTCGAACAGGGCGGGATAATCACGGTTCGCGGGTCTAGAATCCGGGTATCTAGATTTCCAGCATCGCACTAGCCCATCCTCAGAGAGCGATGCTGCTTCGATGTTGTCGAAAGCTATTGGTGCCTGGGGAGAGACTCGAACTCTCACTCGGTTGCCCGAACCAGATTTTGAGTCTGGCGCGTCTGCCAATTTCGCCACCCAGGCAGGTTCTATAAGGCTACCACGATGGACACCGAAATAGCGTCACTTGACGACCTCGAATTCGATTTGCCGGCGCATCTCATCGCGCGGCGCCCGATCGGTTCGCGAACACGAAGCCGCCTGTTGGTGGTCGGACCTGCACAGGTTGAAGATCGAGTCTTTCGTGACATAGGCGACTATCTGCGCGAAGGCGACCTTCTGGTGCTCAACGACACCAAGGTCATCCTCGCTCGAATCGCGGCTATGAAGTCCTCCGGCGGCGCGGCGGAGATACTCGTCGAGCGCGTGCTGAGCGAGCGCCGTGTCTTGGCCCAAGTCGGTGCGAGCCGGCCACCGGCGCCAGGGTCCGTTCTGCGGCTTCAGCCGGGAAGCCAACCCGCTCGCGTGATTGCTCGCGAAGGCGACTTCTACACCATCGAATTCGAACAACCGGTCGCGCAAGTGCTCGCGAAGCTCGGTGAAACGCCGCTGCCGCCATACATCAAGCGCGCAGCGGACACAGAAGATGTCTCTCGCTATCAGACGGTCTACGCCAAGCGCGAAGGCGCGGTCGCAGCGCCAACGGCTGGGCTGCATTTTGATCAGGCGCTGCTTGCCGAATTGCGGCAAAGCGGCGTCCGCACCGCATCGCTCACCTTGCATATCGGAGCGGGCACTTTCAGTCCACTCCGCGCGCACCGGCTCGGCGACAATCGCCTGCACGCAGAGTGGATGCAGGTGCCCGATGAGACCATGCGCGCGGTGCGCGAGACGCAAAGCGCAGGTGGCCGTGTCATCGCCGTCGGAACGACGGTCACGCGCGCACTCGAAACCGCCATCGCACGATCAACGGACGAGGGATTCGAAGGCGAAACCGACCTCTTCATTCGCCCCGGGTTCGCCTTCCGAGCCATCGATATGCTGCTCACCAACTTCCACCTGCCGCGCTCATCCTTGCTCGCGCTGGTCTACGCCTTCGGCGGCACAGCGCGCATGCGCGCCGCCTATGTGCACGCAATTGAACGAGAATATCGCTTCTTTAGCTACGGCGATGCCATGCTCGTCCTCAATCGACATGAATCTTGAGTTCTCGATTCACTCGCAGGACGGTGCTGCACGCACTGGCGTCGCGAGCGTTCGCGGCAAGCGCTTCGAAACGCCGGCCTTCATGCCGGTCGGCACCTACGGCACGGTCAAGGCGCTCACCCCGAGGCAACTCGGCGAAACCGGCGCTGAGGTGCTGGTTGCCAACACGTTTCACTTGATGCAGCGACCAAGCGCGGGCGTTGTGCGCGAACTCGGTGGATTGCACGGCTTCATGCAATTTGACGGTGCCATCTTGACGGACTCGGGCGGCTTTCAGGTATGGAGCCTCGGGGAACTCAGGAAAGTCAGCGAGGACGGCGTCAAATTTCGTGCGCCTGTTGACGGGGCGCTCGTGCACCTGACGCCCGAGTCGGCAGAAAGCGTGCAGGAGAACTTGGGTTCGGACATCCA
Organism: Gammaproteobacteria bacterium; assembly: GCA_026709225.1. Classification (GTDB taxonomy): domain Bacteria; phylum Pseudomonadota; class Gammaproteobacteria; order Pseudomonadales; family Azotimanducaceae; genus Azotimanducus; species Azotimanducus chitobiosivorans. Next base: position 18,763 of record JAPOTJ010000061.1, read on the forward strand.
TATGGTGCTCGATGAGTGCACCGAGCATCCGGCGGAGCGGGAGCGCGCGCTTGCGTCCCTTGAACTGACGGCGCGTTGGGCGAAGCGCGCGAAAGCGGCGCACGAAGACAGCGATGCGGCGCAGTTCGCCATTGTTCAAGGCGGCATGTACGAGGATTTGCGTCTTGAGTCTCTTGCCGGCCTTCTCGACATCGGCTTTGACGGCTACGCGATCGGCGGTCTCTCAGTCGGGGAGTCGAAAGACGACATGTGGCGGGTGGTGTCGAGCCTTGCTCCGCATATGCCGGAAGATCAAATCAGATACCTCATGGGTGTCGGCACGCCTGATGACCTGCTGCAAGGCATTGCGCTCGGTATCGACTTGTTCGATTGTGTGCTGCCAACGAGAAATGCGCGCAACGGCTATCTGTTCACGCATTCGGGTGTGGTCAAGATGGGTAACGCCGCGCATCGCCGCGACGCCAGCCCTCTAGATGCTCACTGCGACTGCTACACCTGCCGCAATTTCTCGCGCGGCTATCTGCATCATCTCTACGCCTGCAACGAGATTCTCGCCTCGGTGCTCGGCACCTTGCACAACATTGCCTACTATCAAGCGCTCGTGAAAGGTGCGCGCGAAGCCATCGCGGAAAGGCGTTTTGAAGAATACGCGCGGTCTCGCCGAGCGACTTGGAGCGCTGCATGAGCAGAAGCGATGTGCGCAAGGTCAGAGTCGAACACGCCGACGGACAGCGGCTCGACAACTTTCTGTTCAGAGAACTCAAAGGTGTGCCGAGGCGCCGCATCTATCAAATGGTCAGGCGCGGCGAAGTGCGAATCAATGGGCGCCGAGCGAAAGCAGGCACGCGGCTCGCTATTGGCGATGAGCTTCGATTGCCGCCAGCCTTCACGAGCGAGTCGAAGGCGCCGCGCGCGGGCGCTGATTTCTTGGAGACATTGCGCACGTCGATCCTGCACACGGACGATGACCTCATTTGCGTGAACAAGCCCTACGGCATGGCAGTGCACGGCGGCAGCGGCGTGCGTTCGGGCGTGATAGAGGGGCTGCGCCTGTTGTTTCCTGAGCGCGGTTTTCTGGAACTCGCGCATCGACTTGATCGCGACACGTCGGGCTTGCTGCTCATCGCGTGCAATCGGCGAACCTTGCTCTCGCTGCATCATGCCTTTCGAGATGGCAACGTCGAAAAGCGCTACGACCTGCTTGTCTACGGACGCTGGGCACATCGCGCGCGAGAAGTGCAATTGCCGCTCGCACGACGTTCAGGTGAGGGTGCGCGGCGTCTTGTTGTGGCTGATGAAACGGGCAAACCGGCCGCAACGGTGTTCGAGCGGCGCAAAGAAAGCCACGCCTGCAGCTGGCTGCGCGCCGCGCCGAAGACCGGGCGCACCCATCAGATTCGCGTCCACGCTTCGGCATCCGGCCATGCCGTGGTGGGCGATGAGCGCTACGCGACGCGAGCGCAGCTCGCTTTCAGTTCAGCACTGCGTCCACGAAGGCTTTGGCTGCATGCGTGCAGGCTCGAGTTCCGGCTTGGGGGAGAGGCGATGCGATTTGAGTCGAACTTGGATGCCGAGTTTGCCGATGCCTTTGAGTCGTTAAGGAAGGTCTGATTAAGTCTGCAAAGCTCAGAGGCCATCAGGCGTGTGCTGGCAAGGAGTGACGAAGAAGCGTGGCAGGCCCCACGTGATGAGGAATGACGCAGCCAGCGCACGCCTGAGGGCCTCCCGAAGGGCGCTTCACGTGGTTGTGGAGGGGATTTCGTTGATTTTTTCGGTCACGATAGTGTAAGCGAGTCGATTTCGATGTGCCAGTAAGTGAAGCGCTGAGCGAAGTAGACTTGATCAGACCTTCCTTAAGGCAAGTTCATCAAGAGGGAAACTCTCCCGGATGAGGGTATTGGAGATACGCCGGCTATCTCAGCTTTTGATCGACCGCGCTGCACGGCGCTTCCTTGAAGGCGGTCACATGCCCGTCGCTTGCTCAAGGGCTTTCTCGGCAGCCGCATTCACACGTTCATTGAGCTGTATCTCGATGGTAATAGCAACTTCTCTGTGGCACCTGTGTTCAATCAAAGCTTTTTTGAAACGTGCTCCGAAATGTTCATCCGACTCAAAGCGTCGCGCTATGCGATACACGATGGTTCTAAACGCATCTGAATCCTCCTCTCGGCGCGTATCCGTTGTTCTGAAACCGCCTCGGGACAAAATACCAAGCGCATTTGCGAACTCTTGTCTGTTGTCATCGTCCGACTCGTGGGCACGATTGGTCGCATGCGCCATAAACCACGTGTAGGCAACGTCTACATCGCCATTTGCGAGTGTGCTGATCGTTTCACTTGGTGTATGAATCAGCGGATGATTCCAACCCTTCTGTAAAAGCCATCTATTGCAAGCGTCGTGCTCAATTGTCTGAAGATTGTTCGAACTCAATAGATCGACATTGAAGTGCACAGCTTGTGCAATGATCAAAGGGTCGCCTTCAAGAGGGTCACGCGCGAGGCCAGACTTGAAAACCTCTTCTGGTATCGATTCGGCGATGCGGTGCCAGCCCGAAATACTTTGAGAATCTGGCAGTAGCGCGAACACATTGTCGCTATTGATGAGGTCTGAATACCAAGACAACGCGGCGGCTTCTATTGCGCTGTTCACTTCGGTGCTTTCGAGGAAAGTGCCTTTCTGCTTTTTCTCTTTCCGTTGCCACCGCCCAATCTCGCTTCTCGCAATGCCTTGTCGATCAAACATTGCTCGGTGAACTTCAGGGAGCACGAAAATCCGCATTCCTGTCTCAAGTGCGATGCCGTGCAGCAGGCGTCGCGCCGTTGGATAGCGTAGGAGGTTTGTGTCAAGCGCGAAACCCTGCATTCGCCTGCCTAACGGGCGATCACCGCTCAATATCCAGATCGCTTTGCTCGGCGAGGAAGCTTGCGGGAAGTTCTAGCGTGAGCCTGCTTTCAAACTCGTCAATGTCTATATGTCCTTCGCGCCAATCCTTGCCTCGGGCGACCGCTTCCTGATATAGCGTTTTTTTGGGGGCGATGATTTCCCCTGTCTCTTCATTCACTTCATAGTGACGATCAATATATGCGGCGCGTTCTTCGGGCGTCATCAGCACCCTTCGCCAATCTGTGTGCTTCTCGCTCGACATGCCATGATACGTTTGTGTGGGCGATGGGCTCATTATAGTCGGGTAGGGCGCAACCGCCTTGTCAAGCAACCGTAGCATCGGTGCAGTGCGACAAGGCTTTTTAGTTCACATGGACATGGCGGGAGCACATCGAGATAGGAGCTCACGGCAGGTGCAGAACCCTTCTCACTCTGTCGATTCCCTTCTCATTGAGCGCTCTGTACTCCTTTGAGTTTCGGGGAATGTGAACGCCGTTGGTGGCTATCCAAACATACCGGTTCGTGGCGTCGGCTATTTCCGTCATCCTTTGGAGTTCATTCGCATCTGATCTCATCCAACCTTGTAACCAGTCAAGCTTTTGAGGACCGATCGCCCTTCGTAAGTGGTCGCAGGATGTACTTCAACCCAAATCGCACACTCAGCACGACCTTCGGCCTGATAGCCCAAGCCATAGTCCCATCGCGGCTGGCTTGCGTACGCTGGAATTTTTGATAATGTCGCGTCAAGATTGATGCTGCCTGTAATTCTCCGAGGCTCTACGCAATTGACGAGCCGGCGATGTTTTCTTTCCAGCGCCTTCTTTCCTGACGCATACGAGGCGCTGCATCGTGCTGTGAACGGCGGACTTGTCCGCAAGGAGTTTAGCGATTTGTAGGAAGATGCTCTTCCCCGTCGCTTGCGGTCCCACGAATACGGTCAGGTCGCCAAATACGATGTCGGCATGATGTATCGGCCCTATCCGCTCCGCCCGCAAACGCTTGATCATGGTCGGCTCATCGCTCGATAAATATAGTTATATGGTGACATATTTGAAGTCGCATTGAACAGAGTGTGATTCACGGCACGCGCACACCTTCAGCACGCAGAAATTCCGTGAGTCGAATAAGTGGCAGGCCGATGAGCGCCGTTGGATCGAGGCCGCTTACGCGCGTAAAGAGGCTAATGCCAAGCGATTCGGCCTTGAACGCACCGACCTGCGAAAAAGGGCGATCGGCCTGCACATAGCGCCTGATCTCGTCCTTGTCGAGGTCTCGGAATACCACTGAGAACGGCTCGACTGAGACGCGCAGCGAGCCTGTGGTGGCATTTAAGAGGGCAAGTCCGGTGTGAAAGCGCACCTCGCGGCCAGAGGTGCGTTTGAGCTGCGCTGCGGCGGCTCTGGCATTGCCGGGCTTGCGCAAGAGTTCGCCGTCAAGTTCGGCGGTTTGGTCGGAGCCGATGACGAGCACCTGTGAAGGCGCATTCTCTAGGTCGTCCTCTTCGACCAAGGTGTTTTCCGAAAAGTTGCTCGCACCCCATTCGGCTTTGGCTTCGGCGAGCCGGCCTGCGAGACCCGCCGCTGTCTCCCCTCGTCGCTCGCGTTCGCTGATGTCGGGAACAAGCGTGGTGAAGGGGCGGCCAAGTCGCTGCAATAGCATTTGCCGTGCGGGCGAACCGCTGGCGAGTACGAGTCTCACGATGTCGATGCCTCGCGAACAGTGTGAGGAGCAAGCATACCCAATTCGTCACGAGGCTTGTCCGGTGCGCGGAAGTCCGAGAAACTTCATCATCGCGGATTCCAATTGCGACATTTTTTCTTCCCCAAGAAATCCGATGTGCTCACCGAGCTTGGTTCTTGGCACTGTAGACATTTTGTCAACCATGATTTGCGATGGTCTGGAGAGACCATTTGTCCCATTTGGGCGTATGTCTATCCTGATTTCGTATTCGTCTTCACACTGAGATGTCATCAGGCAAAGTGTGATGGAGTCTGTATTCACGAACTTATCGCTTTGCAGAATGACCGCAGGCCGCGGCTTCCCGGCATATTCCGCACCGCCCGAAACCGTCCATACTTCGCCACGCTTCACTGCTCGTCGGCCTCGTCATCCTCTTCAAACATCCGATCCCAGTCAGTGATCGAATCAATGAAGGCTTGCTCGTAGGCTTCGCCCGGCTTCCCCGAGACGGCATTGCCAGCTTCTTTACGCATCGATTCGAAGAACGCTCTCGTTTTTTCCGCCTCGGGATCCTCGTCTGAGATGGCTTCAGGCAAGGCGTGCTGCCATTCGGCACTTTGAACGCTCAAGTACACGATCCTGGCAATGGCAAATGCCAGTTCCTTCGGTTGCTCGAACCAATGATTGGGGTCATTCACGATGCCGCTGTGCCTGTCCTTGGTCACGCGATACCGATCAATGAACCATTCTAGCGGCGTGCGGCCATTCACTCGGTACAGATGCGCCGCGGCTGGAATCTGCGTGAGCTGGATATGTTCATTGATGGCCAGCGCCGTGCGTGCTTCATCGACGAAGCGCATCGCCCTGCTGCCGAGGCGGAAGTGATGTGGTTCGGGCGAGCCGCTGCTAGCAAACTCGATTTTCAGCGGCCATTCCTCGCAGGATTCAAAACCGACGTGCAGCTCGGCGAGCCGCGACCCTGCTTTCGCGAACGCATCGAAGTCGGGCGCGAACGGAATGCGCGGCAGTTCCTTGGAGAGGCTGTTCTCGAAGCGTGCTCGGTAGGCGGGGGCGTTGAGTATGCCGTAGACGTAGTCGAAGATGTCGTCCTTGGTGATGTCATTGCGACCGTAGTGGGCGCGGAAGGTGCGCAGCGCGTGGTCGGTGATGTTGTCGATGCGCACGAGGTCGGCGCCGTCGTCGAAGAGATCGCCTTGCGCATCGGCGCGTTGTTCGAAGCGGTAGCGAGGGAAGCACTGGCCCTTGGAAATCAGTTCAAGGTCAGGCATGGCATCGACCATGAGTGCCGAGAATGGTTTTGTCGAGCCGACGCCCGTCACGGATATGGCACGATTCTCGCTGTCGGGTGCGGGGAAGATGTCATGAGTTCTTGCAGGCCGTTGCGCAAATAAGTGGTCGGTGTAGAGATGCAGAGTTACAAACGGCCTGTATAAGACGCTTCGTATCTTTGAGGTGGAAAACTCGGCTACGATGCCTTTCCTTTTATAAGATTTGAGTTTTTCATCCCAGTGAATATTGGGCGAAGCTGCTTCATCAGATTGATAAGCGTCAACCATTCTGCTCGCAATCTCAGCGCACTGAGTTTTAGAAAAGTTGTAGAGATAATCGTCTCGTCCGGTCTTGTATCCGTTGCTGAATAACTCAAAAATAGCCGCTCCGCTCTTGCCAGCCTTCGCCTCTTTGGATCCCATTGGGTAAAAGTTCTGGAATTCCTCATCTCGTTGGTTGATCCAGTCGTGCTGCTGATTCGGCTCGATCTCCTGCCAGTCTTCAACGCCGTTGATCGATGCCCAATCTCGCAGCGTTTTCAACTTCTCGTCGCGCTTCAGGTAGTCGCCGATGTCTCGGTAGAGAATCCGGCAGCCTTCGTGTGTCGCGTCTGGATTGCGCACGAATATTGAGATCGCGACCGGTGCCCGCGAGCCTTGTCCGAATATCTTGCCACCCTCTCTTCGTGAGCGTTCGCCTTGGGTGCGCTGGTTGCCGCGCAAATTCACCACCCAAATCGAACTGAATTCCGCGGCAAGGCATGCGCGCACGCCGGAATCCACATTGCCGTCAATCCACGAGCCGTTGGTGACAAACGCCACCACGCCCTTTTCCCCAATACGGTCGGACGCCCAGCGAATCGCCATCTTGTAAGTATCATAGAGGCTGTTCTTGAGCGTCGCACTCGACCTTGCGGCGTAGGTCTCCGCCACCCGGCTCTCAAGCTCGGGGTAGTCCACGTTCGGATTGTCATCCGCTGAACTCGCCTGTCCCACGCTCCAAGGCGGATTCCCGACAATCACCTGAATCGGCATCTTTTGTTGACGCTCAGCGCGCTGACTATTCCCAGGCAGCCATTCTTTCGGGAAGCTCGTGCGGTTGGTGTGCAAGTTGAAGGTGTCAGTGAGGACGATGCCTCCGTACGCTTCGTAGTCACTGTTGACTCGCCCGCGATACGCCTCTTCGATATGAATCGCGGCAATGTAGTAGGCGAGCAGCACAATCTCGTTGGCGTGCAGCTCTTCCTTGAACTTGCGGGCAACGTCCGCATCCGAAATAAGCGCCGACTGCAAGAGCCGCACAATGAAGATGCCCGTGCCAGTGAAGGGGTCGAGCACATGCACGCCCTCATCGGAGAGTCCGCGCCCAAACTCGTTTCGCAAAACATCATCGGCGCTGTTAAGGATGAAATCGACGACTTCGGTCGGCGTATAGACAATCCCTAGGCGCTCGGTGTCCTTCTTGAGCGCGGTTGAGAAGAATTTCTGGTAGAGCTCCATCAACACGCTTTGCCGCGCTTCGGCGTTGTCGAGGCCGCGCGCGCGCAGCCGAACGCTCTCATAGAAGCCTTCCAAATCGCGCACTTCGTTCTCCATGCCGAACTCGCCAAAATCGCTGCGAAGCTCATCGAGCGCCCTCGCGACCGGATTGCCAGCGGCGAAGTCGTAGCCATCAAAGAGCGCATCGAACACCGGCTGCGTGAGGATGTGCTGCGCCATCATGTCGATCGCGCTTGCGTCTGTGATCGACTCGTTGATGGAGATGCGCAATTCTTGGCGGAACGCATCGAACCATTCCTTGAGGTCGATGTTCTTGGGGTCGGCAAGAAGATTGCCGATGCGAAGCACAAGGCGCGCAAAGATGTCGGCAACATCCTGTGCCCAGTTCTCCCAATACTTGCGGTCGCCGCACTTGTCCACGATCTTGGCGTAGATAGCGCCTGGCGGTAGCGTCATCGGCGGAAAGGGTATTTCTTCCTGCGCCGATGGAATAGTCACGGCATCGCCGCTAAAGATGATGCTGCTGGTTCTCTTCTTGTTGAGGTCAATCTGGTTGATCTCGGCATCGAGCCGATCATCGTGGGAGCGCAGCGCTTGCAGCACGCTCCAGACGACATCGAATTCCTTGCCCGAATTAAGCGCTTCTGCCGGGTCCTTGTCCGCCGTGACGGCGACCGGCAGGACGATGTAACCGTATTCCTTGTTCTTCGCTTTGCGCATGACGCGCCCGACCGCTTGCACAATATCGACCATGCTTTTGCGTTCGGTCATGAAGAGCACTGCGTCGAGCGCGGGGACATCGATGCCCTCCGAGAGGCACCGTGCGTTGGAGAGGATGCGGCAGCTTCCCGCTGTCGAGCCTTTGAGCCATTCGATTTTGGCCTTGCGCTCCAAGGCATTCTTGTTTCCGTCCACATGCTCGGTTTCGCATTTCAGCGCGCTGTCCCGTTCGTTCTCCGGCAGGAGTGCGCACGCCTGCTCAATCAAGCCAGGCCAGTGCTTGGCGAGCCGCTCGGAAGAGGAGATTCGGTTGGTGAAGGCGATGGCGCGACCGAGGGGATTGACGTTGCTCATCCCTGGTGGCGCGTTCTCAGGGTTTTGCAAGGCGCGCCAGCAGCCAATGATCTTGGCGGCATCAGTCAAGTTGATGGCGCCATCGGCGGTCGCAAGATAGGCTTGCAGCGCCGTGTCCACATGCGCTTCGGAGAGGGCGAACACAACGACCTTGTAGTCGGAAAGCAGTTTTTCGTCAATCGCACGCGAGAAGGGCAGGCGATGCAATTCCGGGCCGTAGGTCGATGCCTCGTCCATGGAAAAGACTTCGATGTCGCGACTCGCTGCCTTGGTCTTGGCGCTTTGCGTGTAGAGGCGCGGCGTTGCTGTCATGTACAGGCGCTTTGTGCCTCGAATGCGCGTGCTGTCATGTACCAGCACAAACGGAGACATGCCATCCTCGGCGAGACTGTCGATGCCAGTGGTGCGATGCGCTTCGTCGCAGAGGATCAAATCGAAGCCCGGTGCGCCCGCCGCTTGCGACCGCTCGATCAGCGGTAGCGACTGATAGGTGCAGAAGGCGACGGTCATGGCGTCATGCGAGGATTCGGCAAGCGCCTTGGCAATCGCGGGCGGATCCGTGGTAACAGGAATCTCAAGTTCCTCAATGGGTGCATCTTCATCGTCGTTGCCAGCGCGGGTATCCGAGCAGATGCCGATGTAGCGATGCGTGCAGCCCCGCTGCCCGGCCCATTCGCGCATGGATTGCTGCAGGAGCGAGATCGAGGGTACGAGATACAGCACGCGGCCGTTGGTGCCAGCCACTGCCTCGGCGATTCTGAGTGCTGTGAAGGTCTTGCCTGTGCCGCAGGCCATGATGAGTTGGCCGCGGTCATTGTGCTCGAATCCCTTGATGACATCGTCAAACGCAGCTTGCTGATGCGGGCGGAGCGAAAAGGGCTTACGGCGTGCTTTGAGGTCTTCGGGCGCTGCTCGAACGAGATCCGGCCAGTCGAATTGCGCACTTGCGAGGTCGTCGAAGCGAAGGATTTGACACGACGGTTCGGCGCCGGTGACCATTTTCTTGGCGTTTCTGTTCCAACTGCCGCCGGTATCGACGAATATGCGCGCCGTGAAGGGCTGCCGCGCCGAAGCGGAGATGAACGAATCGACGTGTTTCTTCTCAAGGTGCGTGGTCGGCGCGTAGCACTTGCACTGAATCGCGCAGAATCCGCCGTCCTGCTGCCTCGCCACGAGGTCAATGCCGGTGTCTTGACCGTCAAAACCATCTTGGGCGGCGGCCCATTCTTCCCAGCGCTGCACCTGCACGAAGCGCGTCTCATAGAGCGGGTCTTCGGTGAAGTAGGTCTTCATCAGGCGCTCGAACATGCGCCCTTTCTCGACCTCGCTGCTCGCGATGGCACGAATTTGGTTGAGGGTGTGGTGGAAGCTGTTCGCCAAGGTGCTGATCTCAGGCGCACGTTTGCGCGAAGCTTAGCAAGATACGCTGTGCCCCTCTATCCTTTTTGTGAAGAAGGGGTAGCGGGATGAGGTTCTATCCGCCTGCTGGAAATAGTCGTGCGAGCCAGACCGCCAGCCCAATCGCAATCGCGAACGCTGATAGCACACCGGCAAGCACCCAGATTTTGACATCTTTGATATCTGCCTTTGTAGCAAGGTGCGGCAGCGTGGCTTCTATTTCTGTAGAAATGCCGAGGGTCTTTTTGATTTCCGTTGCGGTGCCGATGCCGGGCTCCGCGACAAACGCCATATGGTCGTTCATGATATGGGAACGATCAGGCCAATGCTCTTTCACCTGATTCCAAGCATCAGAACTGGGGCTCATTAGCGATATTAGGAATACTCTCGTTGCAGGCGCTTTTCGAGGGCGTCAGAGCGTGACAGTTCACGGAACGAATGCATGGTACACATTTAGGAATACTTTGTGACTGCTTCGTTTGCGTCCACTGTCATTTTCTTGGAAAATTGACGGAAATGTATGGTCATCCTTGACGAATTGAGGCGCCATGAACGACGGTATTTTGGGTATAGAAAATAGAACTGAAAACTGGAAGACAGCCCGCATATTTGCCCCGCTTTCAAAGTGTCAAAGGGCTAGGTTCGTTGCGTCTCTGTGCCCTCGGACCGAGGTGTCTGCAACCAGTGTCAAGATGGAGTTGTTCTGGAAAGGCGTGTGCGACCACGTTCACGAGTCTGATACGGATAAAGAGTTCTGGAGCGAATACTCTGACATGTTTCGCGGCCTTCGTAACTGTATTAAAAGCTCAACTTTCCGACTACAGCTGCCTAATAAATGGAATTATGCTACAGATTGCTGTCACAAGAGCAAGCTTTTGAGCAATCTCAAAGGCACTGAAATTGACATCGTATTCGAAACACCCGACCACCTGTTTATCGGAGAAGCGAAAAGTCTAAGTGGGTTTGGACGGGACGGAAAGCTTGTGCTCGTCCATCAACTGATCCGTCAGTATGTCGCCGCGAGCTTATTGATGAGGGTAAAGAAAGAGAAGAAGAAGATTATTCCTTTTATTGTCGCCGACAATCTGGATAGTGTGAACCGTTCCGAGCAGGTGAAATTCATGAAGGCGCGCGGTTGGTTGGATAAAGCGAATATCATCGACTGGGACGATGTGCTAAATCGCGTAGCTGGAAGGAAGATGCATAGATGCGCCCAAGCAGCAGCGTCCTGACCAATAGAGTTCACAGCCCTTGAATGTAAAGCTATAGTAGCGCTAGGGGTCTGACCGGACTGAATTGCAATCTCTACAATGCGCGCAAACGTTGCACCCCAATACGTGATTGAGAGCGCTAGGGAAGCGCTTGAACAAATCGATGGTGCGAAAGCTGTCGTGCTGTACGGTTCGCGTGCGCGTGACGATTGGCGCGAAGACAGCGATTGGGACATCGCGATTATTACCTCGATCGGCGAGCGTCCAGAGGTGCTCAAAGACCACGGCGCTTTTGATGCTGCGAGGCAGCATGGCTGTGAAGTCAACTGCCTCGTCTTGCCAGAGGCGAAGTTTGCCGACAAGCGTCGGTACTTGGGCGGATTTTGGCGTGCTGTTGTGCGTGATGGCGTGGTCATCGCCGGCGAGTGGCAGAATCAGAACAAAGGAGAGCGTTTGCTGATGGACAAAATGACCTTCCTAAGGAATCTTGAAGCTGCGCGTAAGCGGATGGTGAGTGGCGCGCAAGCATATCGTCTGATCGGAACGGACGGGCGCCCATCGTTTGTGGATGATGCTGACTGCAGTGAATTCGTAAGCCACAGCGCTGATTGCGCCGAGCGATTAGCGAAAGCTATGTTGATTTCGCTCGGCATAGACGCGGTGAAAACGCATGACATGATGTCGCTCGCACACCAAGCCGAAGATGCGGGCTATGGCGGCGAAGCCGCCATGATTCGGGCGTTGAACGGTCATGTGGAGGCCGATCATGTCGCGCACTACGAGTTTGATGACGGCGCGATTGATCGCTGCGAGAATGCAGCAAAGCGCTTCGTCAGTGTGATGAACCTGTATGACACGGTCATTCGATCACTGCCGGAGGCCGTATCTGAATCAGAACAAGCATATTGCGTTGCTCGCGCAAGGCAAGCCTTCGAGGAGATCGCTGGCTGCTTTCAAAGGCATGTCGATGCCCGCACGCAGGCGCACGCGCCGAACGTTGCGGCGCTCCTACAGTACCAAGGTGAATTGTTACGAACGGCTGAGCGTATTTTGAAGGCGATGCAGGTGCGCTAAGGACGAGCGTCCCCGCGTGGGAATCCGGCTCCCATACAACGATCAGCCATTATTCGGGGCTGTACGGCAAAGACGAGTGATGAAGATTGATCTTCAAACCGCCGTCAACAAGGATGTAGCCAAAGGAGTACTCGACCTTGGTTTCGTCGCCGTCCGGGCCGGTGAAGTAGTAGTTGCCCATTGCCATTGCCGAGACGTCGTTGGTGTAGATGCCGTTGCGCTCCCACCGAACGTTTGTCCAGCCCGAAATGGCGAACCCGTTATCCTCTGTTCCGTCCTTGCCGACGAAATAGCTCAACGCTTCGTCGAATGTTCCACGGAACTGATTTTCCGACGCAAGGGTTGGCTTAAACATGACGTGGGTCTCGCCATACGCATAGAGGTCACTGATATGTTCCATCGCACGGGCAGTGAAGTCACCGCCATCGGCATGCGCCTTGGCAATCGCAACAATGCCGTCGCCCCAGGCTGTTTGCGCATCAATGACCATCTGCTCGGAGATCGGTTGCCTCGCAGCGAGAACAGTGTGTGGTCGCTTTTTCATAATGAATATCCTCTCTTTCGCTTGGGCGAAACTCACCAGCTCGCGTTCCCTACATCGGCCATTATGACCACTCCCCGCAACCAAAGGGCGAAGAAGCGTCATTCATTTACAGAATCTCACCTTCATGCAATAACTCAAGAAAATGACTGTGGGGCATGATTTCAATGCCATCCACCATGCGCCTATCCTCTTCGGCACTCACCACGATGGCGCGCCTTGGTGCGTATTCTTCCACAAAGGCTCTCATCGAGCGCAGGTCATTCGCGCGCACTCTGGACTTGGCTTCCACTGCGACTTCACCCTTGGCAAGCACAAAATCCACTTCAAGGCCGCTCTTTGTTCGCCAGAATTGAATGGGGTAGTCCTTTTCTTGATAGCTGCGCGCCGCAATGATCTCAAGTAGCAGGAAATGCTCAAATGCCTTGCCAAACTCGCTACCAGTAGCGCTCGTAATACTGCGCTTGCAGACCTGATTCGCGACACCAAGGTCGAACAGGTAGAACTTTGGCGCTGCGATGATGCTCTGCCGACCTTCGTGACGACGAAACGGGTATATGAGATGAGCAATCAAGGTGTCTTGGAGTATCTCGAAATAGGTCCGCACTGTTTTGGCCGATACGCCGCAGTCTCGTGCGATCGCGGCATAGTTGAGCAATTCGCCGTGGCAGAATTTGAGCGCTTCAAAGAACCTGCTGAAGGCCTCGACATTGCGCGTGAGTCCTTCTCCCATGACTTCTTGGGCGAGGTAGTCGCGAGTGTAGGCGGAAAGCGAACGGCGGTATTGAGTCTTGGTGTAGATATCTGGCAATAGTCCGCGATTCATCGCCTGCAGAAGATTGATATTGGGTACTTCGGGATAGGTGAGCGGGAAGAGCTCGTAGCGCCAAGCACGTCCACCGAGTAGGTTCACGCCCGCTCTCTTGAGCTTCACCGCGCTCGACCCGCACAGCACGAATGACAAGCCGCGAGTCTCGATGAGTCTGTGAACTTCGTCGAGAAGCGCCGGGACCTTTTGGATTTCATCAATGATCACAGGGCCAGCAAAGTTTTGCGAGGACTTCGAGGCCAATTCTTCGGCGAGTCTCGAAGGGCGCGCCGCGAAGCGGAACCTGAGGTCAAAATCGAGCAGGTCGAACAATGGCGCATTCGGAAACCTCGTGCGCAAGAGCGTTGATTTGCCAGTTTGACGCGCGCCCCAAAGAAAAGCGGACTGTCCGCCCGGCAGTTCAAAACGCAGTGTTCGATTGAAACTCATCGGAAATAAATTCCTGATTAGTCAGACTAAACAGAAGTATATTCCCGATAAGTCCATTTAGCAAACAGCCTTGCTATGCCTGTCCGTGCCGCGATACCGCGCGCTCGATCACATCCGGATCAGTCTCCTGATCAACAAACTGTAGCTTGTGCAAAGTCGCGTAGAGGCCGTCTTGTTCTAGCAGCGCCTCGTGCGAGCCGATCTCTTCCACGCGCCCGTGATGCAGCACCAGCACGCGGTTCGCTTCCTGAATCGTTTGTAGCCGGTGCGCGATGATGATTGACGTTCGATCCTTGGTGATTTCGCGAAGCGCGGTCTGAATCAGCCCTTCGGTTTGCGTGTCGATGTTGGCGGTGGCCTCGTCGAGCACAAGAATTTCCGGGTCGGCGGCGAGGACGCGCGCGAAAGCAAGAAGCTGTCGTTGCCCTTGCGAGAGATTGCGGCCGCGTTCAGAGAGTTCAGTATCGTAGCCCTTGGGGAGTTCGCGAATGAAAGCGTCTGCGCCGACTTTGCGTGCGGCCTCAATCGCCTGCTCGCGGCTGATCTTCGGGTTCGACAGCGCGATGTTGTGATGGATGCTGCCGGCGAAGACGTGAAAGTCTTGCAGCACGACGCCGATTCGCGTGCGCAAATCCCGCGTGTGAATCTGGTTGATGTCGATACCGTCCAAGAAAACCTGGCCGTCGTCAAAGTCATAGAAGCGTGCGAGCAAGCGAATCAGCGTGCTCTTGCCCGATCCCGTCGGTCCGACGATGGCGAGCGATTCGCCCGCTGCAATCGAGAATGACACATCGTGCAGCACCGGATTGCCGGGCTCGTAGGCGAAGTCGAGATGCCGGAATTCAACGTCGCCCGCGAGCCGCTCTGTGAGCGCGACGGGATGCGAAGGCTCGTGGATTCGCTCGTCCCAGTCGAGGGCTTGAAATATCCGCTCGCCGCTCGCCATGGCGCGAAACAGCAGATTGGTCTGTTCGCCGAGCATGACGATGGGATAGAAGAGCATGTCGAGGTAGCGCGTGAACAAAATGAGCGCCCCGAGCGAGATCTGCTCCTGAATCACGGCGCCGCCGCCGTACCAGACGACGATGCCAACCGCGGCGGCGGTGAGCGAATCGATAAAAGCGTGATAGAGGGTCTCGATGCGCATCGAGCGCGTCTCGGCCGCAAGATTCTCTTCGTTGACGCCTTGGTAGCGTGCGAGATTGGCGGTTTCTCGACCGGAGAGCTGCACGACGCCAAGTCCGGCGAGGTTTTCCTGCAAGTTCTGGTTGAGCGTTGAAACGCTTTGCCTCACTTGGCGGAAAAGTTCTCGCGACGCCTTGCGAAAGAGCGCGGTGACGAGGCCGACGAGCGGCAGAATGCACAGAAGCAGCACGCTCAGCTTGATGTCGATCGAGACAATAATGGCGAGCGCGACTATGAATGGCACAAACTCGCCGACGAGACTCCCCAAGCCCCGAAAGGATTCGAATAGTGCCTCGATGTCATTGGTGACGCGCGTCATGACGCGCCCCACCGCGACGCGGTCATAGAACGAAGATGGGCGCGTCAGCAAGTGCTTGAACAGGTCACGCCTGAGGTCGCGCAGTCCATTCAATACTGCGCTCGTGAGTGTGAGCGTGTGCTGATGGCGAAGCAGCGCCCAAGCAAGCTGCAGTGCGCCATAGATGACGCAGGCGGCGGCAATCGGCGAGAAATCAAGTGCGCTTGACACCCATTCCTGCACCGCGACCATGCCGAGCGAAGGCGTTTCTTGCGTGCCGAGAATGATGTGGTCAATGACCACCACCGTGAACACGATTGGCATCAGTACGGCGAAGAAGGACGCGAGCAGAACGAGCGCGGCGCTCACGAGCAGCGTCTTTCGATAGGGCTTCAGCCATGCCCACAGCCTTTGCAGGAGGCGCATGTTGAGGATTTCGCCGGAGAGGTCCGCATCGAACATCGAGTGGTCGCGGGGTGCTTGCTTGGCTTGGCCCGTCATGCGCGCGCCTCCACGGCGTCCCACACAGAATCAACGTCGCGGCGCCCCTCGCGCTGTAGCATCTCAAGGGCGGCAAACAGGCCGCCTTGCGCGAGCAGCTCGCTCGGCGTGCCTTGCTCGACGATGCGGCCTTGGTCGAAGATCACGACGCGATTCGCGTGCCGCGCAGTTGAGACGCGATGCGAGACCATGAGCGTCGTCTTGCCTTGCCTGAGCGTGCGCAGGCCAGTGAGGATGCTGTCCTCGGTTTGTGTATCGACGCTGGCAAAGCAATCGTCGAGCAGCAGCACCGGCGCATCGCGAATGAAGCCGCGCGCGAGGGTTGCGCGCTGCTTCTGACCGCCTGAGAGCGTTGTGCCGCGCTCGCCAATCACCGTGTCAAGCTGCGCTGGGAGCGTCCGGATGGTCTCACTGAGCGTGGCGGCTTCGGAAGCGAGCCAAATGCGGTCGTCTTCGCGCCCGAGATCGTCGTAGGTGAGATTGCTGCGCATGGGCTCGCTGAACAGGAAGGCATCTTGCGGCACGAGTGCGACTTGGCTTCGAAGCTGCGCCAACGAAAAATCGCGAATCGGATGTCCGTCGAGCCTGACATCGTCTCCGGGCGAATCCAAGAGCCGCACGATCAAGTTGAGCAGCGTGGACTTGCCGCTGCCGACCCTGCCCATAATGGCAATGGTCTCGCCGCATTTGATGTCAAGCGACACGCCGTCAAGCGCTTTGGCATCGGTTCCAGGATAACGATATGAGAGACTGTCGAGGCTGATGTCGCCGGCAATGTGTGCTGGCACGTGCGGCTTCGGCGTATCAGGAATTTCGGGATCAAGGTCGAAGACCTCAAAGAGCCGTGTTGAAGCCACCGCGCCGCGCTGAATGAGATTGACAATAAAGCCGGCTACGCGAAACGGCTGCACCACCATATTCAGATACATGACAAACGCGAGCAGGGTGCCGACAGTGATCTCGCCATTGAGCGCGAGCGTGCCGCCGAAGCCAAGAATAATGAGCGTCGAAATGGCCGCGAGGCTCGGCATCCAGGCGGTCATGTGCGAGTTGATGGCGGCTTGATCGTAGAAGGCGTCGGCGTAAATTTGGTTGGTACGGCCGAAGCGCTTGAGTTCATGTTCTTCTTGCACCATCGCTTGGATGGTGCGGATGCCGGAGAGGGATTCCTGCACGTGTGCGCCCAAATCCGAGAGCCGCTCTTGCACGTGCGCCGACGCGATGCCCATGCGACGCGAGCAATACCAAGCGTGGACGACCACGAAGGGCAGGGGTGGCAGTACCGCGAGGGTCAGCATCGGTGACAGCGCGAGCATGTAGCCGAAGCCGACAAGCGTTGCGAACACGAGGATGACGAGCAGAATCGTGCCCATGGAAAAGAGCCGTTGAATGAGCGCGATGTCGGCGACCGCGCGCGTCATCATGTCGCCGATGGTGTGGCGGTTGAAGAAGTGCATGCCTTGGCTTTGCAGGCTTCGGTAGAGTCGCTCGCGAAGGTCGAAAGCGACGCGAAGCCCGACAAGGCGCACGGTCATGCGCGCAAGGCTCACCACACCGAACCGACTAAAGACCGCGGCGAAGATGCCTACGACGAGCAGCAGCACATCGGGGTTGCCCGCGGCGAGCCGATCAATTGACCGCGCGAGCAAGAGCGGCACGGCGCCTTCGAGCAGGCGCGCGACAAAGAACGCCGAAATGCCGAGGATCAGCAAGCCTCGCTGCTTGACGACATACTCGCGAAGCCGTAGCAGCGATTTCAGCATGACGCGAGGTGAATATCTTTGCGAAAGGGGGCGTGCTCAAGGAGCATGTGCAAGTGCGCCTCCACATGCTCGCGTTCGCGTCCGAGGTAGTCTTGCAAAGCGCGCCGCAGCCCCTCGTGCGCCACCCAGTGCGCGCTGTAGGTGAGGCTCGGCACGTAGCCGCGCGCGATCTTGTGCGCCCCTTGCGCACCGGCTTCAACGCGCGTTAGCCCGTGCGCGATGGCGAACTCGATTGCTTGGTAGTAGCAGGCTTCGAAGTGCAGGAATTCATGGTCTTCAACGCAGCCCCAATTGCGCCCGAAGAGGGCGTGCGCGCCGATAAAGTTGATGGCGGCGGCGATTTCGCGATTGCCGCGACGGCACAAGATCAGCAGCACTTGCTCTGCCATACGCTCGCCAATCAAGCTAAAGAACTGCCTTGTCAAGTAAGGCGTGCCCCATTTGCGCGAGCCCGTGTCGAGATAGCAGCGATAAAAGAAGTCCCAGTGCGATTCCTTGAGGTTGCTGCCGGTGACCCACTCAAAAGAAATGCCGGCTTGCTGCACCAAGCGCCGTTCGCGGCGGATGTTCTTGCGCTTCTTTGAAGAAAGCTCGGCGAGAAAATCGTCAAAGCCGGCATAGCTGTTGTTCTGCCAGTGAAACTGCTGATCGACGCGCTGCAAGAGTCCGAGCCGCCCAAGCGCCTGCCATTCGGATTCGGTGGGGAAGGTGATGTGCAGGCTCGACGCCTCGACTTTGCTGGCAAGCTCGATTGCGGCGCGCACCATCAGCGCGTGCAACGTCGCCGCGTCGGCACCTTCCCGAACGAGCAGCCGTGCGCCAGTGGCGGGCGTGAACGGCACGCTGCATTGCAGCTTTGGGTAGTAACGTCCGCCTGCGCGGTGCAAGGCGTCCGCCCACGCATGATCGAAGACATATTCGCCTTGCGAGTGGTTCTTGAGATAGAGCGGCATGGCGGCGAGTAGCTCGTCAGTTTCTGAAAACACCCCGAGATGCAGCGGCTGCCAGCCGGTGTGCGCGGTCGCGCTGCCGCTCGATTCGAGCGCTTCAAGGAAGTCCCAGCTTAAGAACGGCTCCGGCGTGTGCGATTCGCTAGTCTGTGCGCAAGCCTGCCAGTCTTCGCGCGGCACGTCCGCGAGGCGCTGAATGACTTGGACGCGCAGGTGTTCGCTTGGAGGGTTCATTGCCGCCATTGTAGAGGGTATGGCATCCATCGCCGGCGAACCTATCGGCTGAGATTCGACGGAAAGCGAACACAGAGCCGGTGCTCTGGGCAATTGAGGCGTTACGTTGTGTCTGGAGTTCGCGGGACCTTTCCGGACCTGTCCGTGCGCCGATCCTCATCCGCTGGATTGATACGGATGTTCGCTGACCGGTGCTCGCGGCAGCACTCCAAAACGCGCTCGGTGCAGAAGAACGCTCCAGAAGTTGGGCGAACCCCGCATCTCGTTCATTCACCGGCAGCTACCAGAATTTTATCGGCTTCGCCGATTCCCCGTCCGCCACGCGCGTGATGGCGACATTTGTTGGACGGTGCTGTCGGACACACTCAAGCACGCGCTCCGTGCAGAAGAACGCCTGCGAGTTCATGTCGGTCGAAAACAGGTCCAGCCCCGACGACGCGTCGTAGTCGAACACGAACTGGATGTCTTTTGTGGCTCTAATGTCATACGAGCGACTCCCGCACGACGGGCAGTATTTCGTGCCCACGAAGCCGCTCGCCTCAAAGTCCATCTTCGCTGCCAAGTGCTGTTCGCCGTCCAACCAGTAGTACGCCGGCGCATCTGCGAGCGACAGGCGTTTCGGCGCTGGCTCGTCAAACTCGACGTGACCACCGATTCTCACGAGCACATCACATGATCGTAGCATTTCTACAAAACGACTCGACGCTACAAATAAGCTGCCGTGACCGCAACCGATGAGATCTGGCCACTGGGTGCCTATAGGTTCGAGTCGCGCGCGCAAATCACCGTTGGGGAAACTCGTTAGTGCCGTGCAGACTGTACACTGGTCCGTATACACCAGACCGTGCATGAACTCGGTGATCCACGGCATGCCACGGGCATGAAACGTCCGGTGTCTAATCCGATAGAACCCTTTCATTGTGCAGTGCTCCGAAATTTGTCCAATCCTCGCAACTCACTGAGTTCGTCAAGTATCTCCGCTTGGGTGGGAGGGCGACTTTGGTATCGATCAAAGAATTTTGCCATTCGTCATTGAGTGCCCTACTCCACCGGCGGTGTGGATGCTGCTCCACCCAACGCCCGTACTTCGGGTCGTCGATATCGAGACCTGCTTTCTCGAAATCTCCGGAACTTCCTCGGCAGGTCGTGGTGGGCCTCCGGCTTAGTCATGTGCGACGGCTGCGGCCGTGCTGATTGATCATGGGCTGCCGCAGGGTGAGCCGGCCTCCGCGCGGCCCGTATTCGCCGATTGGCTTGGCCGCGCTCGCTCTGTTCCCGGCCGCCCTGATCAGCTTCCCGCCCGGCACGACCCCGATCATCGCCATGCCCCGGTGCACTTCCTCCCCGGTGAAAAGGTCGCGCCCCGTCGCCACCTCGTACACCGATGCCGCGGTGCCGAAGACGGGGATGAACCCGATGCCGATGCTGGCGGCCTCGCCCGGCGTGAACACTCGCCACGGTGGCAGCGGGGACGACATCCTGCCGTCCGCGGGCGTCGCCTCCTGGCTGAGCGACACCGCCCGGCTTCTGGGGACGGACTCGAGTTCCCTGCCAATGAAGAAGGAGATCGCCGGCACAAGGAACCCCGCCCCGTGCCCGCCGTCCCACGGCCAGCCGCCGAACCCGCCGAGCACCCAGTAAACGACTGTCGTGAAATGGTAGCGCCATTGGAAGTGCCTGCCCGTCAGCACTGGCGAAATGGATGTGAACCCGCCGCCGCCGTGCGCGCCCGGGCAGTGCGGCCCCGCCGTGAAGCACAGTCCCGACGGGTCGGCGCGGCTGACGGGGCTGTTGCCGACATAGGCGTAGAGGTTCCAGCCCTGCCCCGAAGAGGGGGTGTGAGACGATGGGGTCGGGGCTCAAGAAGCGCCTGATGCGCGGGTCGTAGAGCCGCCCGCCCATGTGCATGAAGCCGGTGCAGTCTAGATGCTCGTGTCCGGCGAGCGCCTTTTCAACTTGTGCGCTGTCGCCCAGCCCGCTGTGTGGCACATCGGTGCGACGCCTGGTCGCTGGCTGCCGACCGAACTCGATCAAGATCGTCCCGTTGAGTTGTTGAGCAATCGGTGACACGCGCCATTTCCGGATTTCATCTCGCTACCAGAACTTTATCGGCTTCGCCCATTGCCCGTCCTCCACGCGCGTGATGGCAACATTCGTCGGCAGATATTCGCGTGCGCATTCGAGGACGCGTTCAGTGCAGAAGAATGCTCGCGGATTCATGTCAGTTGTGAAGAGGTCCAGTCCTGACGATGCATCGTAGTCGAATACGAACTTGAGGTCTTTCGTAGCTTTAATGTCATATGAGCGCCCACCACACGCTGCGCAATACTTCGTACCCACAAATCCGCTCGCTTCATAGTCCATCTTCGCCGCCAAGTGCTTCTCACCATCCACCCAGTAGTATTCAGGGGCATCCGCCAGTGACAGGCGCTTCGGGACCTTCGGGTTGATTTGCACGCGGCCACCCACCTCCACCCGCACGCCACATGATCGAAGCGCTTCCACGAAGCGCTCAGATGCTACAAACAGCCCCACCAAGTCACCATCGCCGATTAGGTCGGGCCATTGAGTTCCTTTCCCGTCCATGAGGGACGCCCGCATATCGCCTAGCGGGAAATAATCAGGTTTCCCGCAGGCAGCGCAATTGTCGTTGTGAACTACCCCTTCCGTGAATCTCTGGATCCACGGCATGCCGCGCGCATCGAATGTACGGTCTTTGATTCTGTAGCACTTGCGCATTCTTAGCCCGACGGGAAGTTCCCTGTGTCTAACAAATCCCGGAGCTTGTCCAGTATCTCTTCACGAGAGCGTGGAGATTCCGCATCAAAGAACTTTTTCCATTCGTCATTGAGCGCTTTGCTCCACTGTCGGTGTGGATGCCGCTCCGCGCAACGCCCGTACTTCTGATCGTCAATGTTAATGCGAAATTCATCCTAAACTTCCTCGGCAGGTCTTGGTGGGCCTCCGGCTTTGTCATGGATGCCTCTTTCCGGTCTCAACGTCTCTCCGCTACCAGAACTTAATCGACTTCGCACGCCAGCCTTCCTCCACTGGCTTGATGGCCACGTTGGTCGGCCGGTGCTCGCGGCAGCATTCCAGCACGCGTTCGGTGCAGAAGAATACGTCGGGATTCATGTCGTTGGAGAACAAATCCAACCCTTAAATTGCTTCATAGTCAAACACATATAGTTCTTCGTTACGTCTCGATGCTTTGATGTCATGTGAACGTTCACCACACGCTTCACAGTGCTTTACCCCAACGAAACCACTCGCCTTGAAATCCATCTTCGCAGCCAAGTGCTGTTCGCCATCCACCCAGTAGTACGTCGGCGCGTCCGCGAGCGACAGGCGCTTTGGGCCCGGCTCGTCGAACTCGACGCGGCCGCCGAGTTCCACTCTAACACCGCAAGAACGCAAGGCATCAATGAATCGACCTGAAGCCACAAACAGCCCAACTACGCTCCCTTCGCCTATCAAGTCTGGCCATTGAGTCCCGATTGGTTCGAGCAACGCTCGCATATCCCCTTGTGGGAAATGCCTCTTCACACCGCAGGTGGAGCATCGATCTAACGCCGCCTCCCCTTGAGTGAACTCGGCGATCCGCGGCATGCCTCTCGCATACCAAGACCGGTCGTGTATCTGAAAAAATTGTGTCATTGATGAGTGCTCGGGAATCTTGGCGAACCTCTCAGTTCGTCCAGTTTCCTCAGTATCTGTTCTTGCGTGGGGTCGTCTACCTTCCCAAAAAAGTCCTCCCATTCGTTATTGAGAGCCTTACTCCATTTGCCTTATAGCTCCCGAAAGACGTGCACGATGCGGCATCGCCTTGGCATTCGTAGAGGGTGAACGTTTTGTAGTTGGTGCCCAAGGGCGTCCAGGTCAGGCTGTAGTCGCCCGTCGTGCTCGGATTCGGGTCGGCTTCAAGTGCCAGCCTGTTGGCATTGGCACCTTGGCTGACGAAAGCGAACATCAGGCACATGCCCGCGAAGGTGCGCAGACGTGAGCAAGGATTGTGGCGCTTCGTAGCGAGATCCCGGACGTTGCGAGTCACTCGATGATCTCCATTTCTGTCCGCTCTCCTGGCGCGCAGCGTCTCGTGCATGCTTTTGCTAGGGCGTATTCACACTATGCCCGCCGATGCTGCCGAGGCCCGTTTTCCGCCAGACAAGACCGAGCGAGCGCTGTGGGGCTTACCCCCCATGAGCGAGCGAGAACGAAGGCTGGCGGAAAACGGGGCCGGCCCGAAGGGTTTTCGCCTGAGCAAGAGCCGGAGCGACCCGTTTGGGGCATGTGATTCACCTTTTTCGGCTCTTGCTCAGGGGACAACAGCATCGGCGGGCATAGTGTGAACACGCCCTAGTTCTTGGTACACAGCCCCGCGAGATACCAGCGCGTTTCGCAGTCGTAGACAAGGCGTCCGCGCTCGCCGTGCTGCATGTCCAGCAAGTGCTTGATGACCGTGGATGGCGGCATGCCGAAGGCGGCGTCAGGCTGCAGGTCTTCAATGGCTTGCGGGTATGTCGCCCAGTCCTTCGGCGCGCGCCAGCCCGGCGGCGGCACAAGGGCCGAGCGCGTGCCTTGAATCGGATGCAAGGCTCGCCAGTGGCGCACGCGGTCCGCATAGGCTTGCACGATGTCAGGGTGCTCCGCCGCGAGATTGTGATATTCGTTCGGATCATCGGCGATGCGGAACAAATGATTGGTGATCGACACCGTCAATTGATCCTGTTCGACTTCCTGAACGAGTTTCCATTCCTCATCGAACACGGTGAAGTTGAACTGCCCGTAGATGGGCGTTTCCGAGACGAAAAAGACATCGTCGCTGCGCGGCGCGCTCGCACCGGTTTCGATTGCGGGCCACAGGCTTGAGCCGTCCCACGGGAAATGCTCGCCCGCTTCGATATCGGCGGCTTCCATGAGCGTCGGGAACACGTCCATCACCGTCATGATCTCGTCCATGCGGCCACCGCTGGCGATGCGTTCCGGCCAGCGCATGGTGGCGACGACGCGAATGCCGCCTTCGAAGGTCTCGCCTTTGCCGCCTCGAAGCGGGGCGTTATTGGCGCCGCCGACCGAGTAGGCGGCGCCGCCGTTGTCGCTGAAAAACAGCACAAGGGTGTTCTTGGCGATGCCTTCGGCGTCCAAGGTGTCGAGCACTTGGCCGATCGCTTGGTCCATGGCATCGACCACGGCGGCGTACAAGGGGCGTGCGCTTTCCCGCATCATCAGCGCCGAAGTACGGCGCGTGCCATCGGTGTAATAGCTTCTCGCAGGCGGCAGGTCGGTTTCGATGTCCTTGTATTTCTCAATCAGTTCGGGCGGCGCTTCGAGGGGCGTGTGCGGCGCGAGGAACGGCATGTAGAGAAAGAACGGACGTGCGGGGTCGCGCTCACGAATATAGCGGCTCGCCTCGCGCGCGATGAGATCTGTTTCGTAGCCGTCGTCCTCGATGGACACGCCGTTTCGCTGAAAATCTTTGCCGCCTTGGTTGGCAAACGGCGGGAAGTAGCCGACCTCGGTGTGCAGATGACCGTAGAAATGCTCGAAGCCGCGCTCATTCGGATGATAAGTTTGCTGCGCATGTCCCAAATGCCATTTGCCGACCATCGCTGTCTGGTAGCCCGCATCCAAGAAGGCTTCCGGTAGGAAGCGCTCATCGGGATGCACGCCGTTGTTGCTCCAGGGCATGATCACCGCATAAGCGATGCCGAGGCGAATGGGGTTGCGTCCGGTCATCAAGGCGGCGCGCGTCGGCGAGCAAATTGGCGTGGTGTAGAAGCGCCCGAGTTCCACGCCCTCCGAAGCAAGCCGGTCGAGGCTCGGCGTGTCGATATCGCCGCCGCGATAGCCGACATCGGCCCAGCCAAGGTCGTCGGCGAGCATGATGATGACGTTTGGGCGTTCGCTCGCGTGCGCGTGTACGCCTACGAGCAGCAAGATTGTCGAGACGAGTCTTTTGATCATCAGCAGGGTATTCCGAAGGGGGGCTGGTCACATCTAATATCGCATAGAAGTTGCGATGGGACAATCTGATGTCGCGTCGTGTCGTCCATGTTTCTTCCTTGAAAAATAATACATAGCATTCCAATTTTCAAGGTAGAATGCGCCTATGATTCAACGACTCGATCATCTAGCCCGCCTCCGTGCGCTGCTCGCAGAGTATCCGGTGGCAGCTATTCTCGGAGCGAGGCAGGTAGGCAAAACAACGCTTGCCGACCAGCTAAAAGCCTCGTGGCAGACTCCGGTTCATCAATTCGATCTGGAGCGGCAGAGCGATTTGGCCAGACTCGCTGATGCGGAACTTGCCCTCGAACCCCTGAAAGGGCTTGTGGTTCTTGATGAGATACAACGCATGCCAGACCTGTTTGCGCTGCTCCGAGTGCTCGCGGACAGGCGCCCGCTGCCAGCAAGATTTCTCGTGCTCGGCAGCGCTGCTCCCGAGCTGTTGCGGCAAGGCAACGAAACGCTCGCTGGTCGCTTGACGACGCACGTATTGAATGGCCTTTCTCTTCGCGAGGTGGGTTTTTCCAACCAGAACAGACGCTGGCTGCGCGGAGGTTTCCCGCGCGCCTATCTCGCTGCGAGCGATGGCGCGAGTTGGGATTGGCGAGAGGACTTTATCGACACCTTTCTTGAAAGAGATCTGCCGCAGCTCGGCATTCGTGTCGGAGCGAGCACAATGCGTCGCTTCTTCACGATGCTCGCGCATTATCACGGACAAGTTTGGAACGCGGCGCAGTTCGCGCGTAATTTCGGTGTCAGCAACGCCAGTGTTCGGCGCTATCTCGATATTCTGACCTCTGCATTGGTTGTCAGGCAGCTACAGCCTTGGCACGAGAACCTCAAGAAGCGTCAGGTCAAATCACCAAAGATATATCTCTCGGATTCGGGCATGCTTCACGCGCTGCTTGGTATTACGGAGTTCCGGGAGCTTGAAGCGCATCCAAAGCTTGGTGCGTCCTGGGAAGGCTTTGCCATGTCTCAAGTCATTGAACGACTCGGCGTGCGGCCGCATGAATGCTACTTCTGGGCGACGC
Organism: Gammaproteobacteria bacterium; assembly: GCA_026709225.1. Lineage (GTDB taxonomy): Bacteria > Pseudomonadota > Gammaproteobacteria > Pseudomonadales > Azotimanducaceae > Azotimanducus > Azotimanducus chitobiosivorans. The sequence continues at coordinate 44,639 of JAPOTJ010000061.1, forward strand.
ATACTGGCGCCGAACTCGATTTACTTGTGACGAGGGGCATGAAGCGCCAAGGCTTTGAGTTTAAGCGCACATCCGCGCCTGCCATCACCAAGTCCATGCGTATTGCCGCTGAAGATCTCGGGCTTTCGCGTTTCTTTGTCGTCCATGCTGGACGACATTCCTATGATCTTTCAGGCAAGATACGGGCGGTTGCCTTGAGCGACCTGATGACTGAAATAACGCCTTGGTCGCCAGCGACTCAATAGCAGCATCCCCCAATCTCGCTTGTGTTACATTGCCGTGCCGCAATCGAACCCGCTTCAGGAACCTCATCTATGCCCACATCGAGTGCTCATCAATTGACTGAATCTGCGCCCTTTGAGATATTTATGGCGCAGGCGCCAGCGGCGGGCAATCCGCTCTTCACCTTCGGCTTTCTCGCGCTGATGATTCTGGTGTTTTATTTTCTGCTGATTCGTCCGCAGTCGAAGCGCCGCAAGGAGCACGCAGCATTGGTCTCGTCCCTGTCGATCGGCGACGAGGTGGTCACCATGGGCGGACTGCTCGGCAAGATCACCAAGGTCGAGGACGACTATGTGCGCTTGCAGGTCGCCAAGAGCGTCGAATTTCGTGTGCAGAAGCACGCTGTGAATGCGACGCTGCCGAAGGACACCATTAAGTCGCTCGACCAGAGCTAACCAAAGCCGCCGTCGTTCATTCATGGCGCTCGGCAATCTCATAGGAGACCGCCTGATCCGCATGGGTCGGGAGGCAGATTCCGACGGGCCGGAGGATTTCCGGCTGCGCTTTCTGGTACTGATCATCGCGTTGGTGCTTGGTGTCATCTACGCTGCGCCCAACCTGTTTGCCCCAGATTACGCCCTGCAACTGCGCTCGGTGGTCTCCGACGGGCGCTTGTCGCCGCAGCTCGAAGGGCGGGTTAGCGAGGCGCTGACGAGCCGCGGCATCGCCATCAAGTCGAGCGAATACGTCCCCGACCGACTGCTCGTGCGATTTGAGTCCGGCGAAGACCAGCTGCGCGCCAAGTCCATCTTGGAAGCTTGGTTGAATCGCGACGAAACGCGCTATGTGATTGCGCTCAATCTGGCTTCGACGACGCCGGAGTGGCTCGAACGGCTCGGCGGCAAGCCCATGTCGCTTGGGCTTGACCTCTCCGGCGGCATCCACTTCCTCTTGGAAGTGGACCTTGACAGCGCAGTGCGCGACAGGCTTGAGTCCGACGCCGAGAACTTCCGCAGAGTCCTGCGCGAGAATCGCCTGCGCTATCAAGCCGCTGAAGAATGGCTCATGGACGACAGCCTGCAGGTCGCGTTCATGGATGATGCGACGCGCGACGCCGCTGAAGATGCGCTCACTGACACGTCGTCAGAGTATGAGGTGCAGCCCGCGACTGTACGCGGATTGCCCGGGCTTGAGATGCGCCTTCGCGCTGAAGAACTCGACGAGATTCGCGACTATGCAATGTCGCAGAATTTGGCGAGCCTCAGGAATCGCGTCAACGAACTTGGCGTGTCCGAACCGCTGGTGCAGGCGGCAGGTCGCTCGCGCATCATTGTGGACCTGCCGGGCGTGCAGGATTCGGCCGATGCTAAGCGCATCCTCAACAAGTTCGCCAACCTTGAGTTCAGGCTGGTGGCGGGGCCTGATGCGAGCGCGGCGCGCACCGAGCGCTATGAATACGAAGGGCGCGAAGTTGTGCTTGAGCGCAGCAATATCGTCACTGGCGACCGCGTGACCAACGCGGTGCAGAACTTTGATCCCGAAACGAGCGCGCCGCAGGTGTCGATCGACCTTGATGGCGTCGGCGGCGAACTGATGAATCAGGCGACGCGCAACAACGTCGGCAATCAGATGGGGATTATCTTTATCGAGCGCGAGCCGAAAGCGACGCGCCGCATGGTGGACGGCGAAGAAGAGGTCAGTTTCGAGACGGTCGAAAAGCGGCGCGTGATCAACGTCGCCACCATTCAGTCGGCGCTCGGCTATCGCTTTCGCATCACCGGCCTCGGACTCGGCGAAGCGCGCGATTTGGCGTTGCTCCTGCGTGCCGGGGCACTGGCCGTGCCCATGTACATCGTGGAAGAGCGCACCGTCGGCGCAAGCCTTGGGCAGGAGAACATCGAACGCGGCGCGCTTTCAATGATGATCGGCATGGGGCTGGTGGTGGTCTTCATGCTCGCCTTCTACAAGGTGTTCGGCGTCGCTGCGGTCATTGCGCTATCACTCAATCTGACGCTCTTAACAGCCATCATGTCGGTGCTCGGCGCGACGCTGACGCTGCCCGGCATTGCTGGCGTGGTGCTGACGGTCGGCATGGCGGTGGACGCCAACGTGCTGATCTTCTCGCGCATCAAGGAAGAGCTTGCCCGCAGTCCACCGCAGCTCGCCATCCGCGCAGGCTTCGAGCGCGCGCTCCTGACCATTCTTGACGCCAACGTCACAACATTCTTTGTCGCGATCATCCTCCTGACCATCGGCAGCGGGCCAATCAAAGGCTTCGCAGTGACGCTGTCGATCGGCATCCTGACATCCGTCTTCACCGCTGTCGTGGGCACCCGCTCGCTCATTCATCTTGTCTATGGTCGCCGCAGCGTGCGCCGCTTGGCGATCTAGGCGGTACACATGCCCAGCCTCCCGCAAATCGATTTCATGGCGCATCGCCGCGTGGCGATGGCGGTGTCCGTTGCGCTGGTGCTTTTGAGCCTCGTTGCGATCGGAGTGCGCGGCCTGTCTTTTGGGCTTGACTTTACTGGCGGCGTGCTCGTCGAGATCGGATTCGATCAAGACATGGAGCCTGAAGGTGTGCGCGTATTGCTTGAACGAGCCGGCTATGAAGATTCGGTGGTGCAAAACTTCGGCGACGCTTCAACGCTGCTCGTTCGCATGCCCACCCAGGAAGGCCGCGATCAAGCGAGCCTCGGCAATGCGCTGCTCGCGCTGGTCAAGGCCGAGCACGGCAGCGCCGATCTTCGGCGCATCGACTTTATTGGCCCGGTTGTCGGCGAGGAGCTTCGCGAGCAGGGCGGTATTGCGGTACTCGTCGCGCTCGCTGTGGTCATGCTCTACATCATGTTCCGGTTCACGGGCAAATTCTCGGTGGGGGCGGTGGTGGCACTCGTTCACGATATCGCCATCGCCGTTGGCGCTTTTGCCCTCTTTGGCTGGTCGTTCGACCTCTCAGTGCTCGCGGCCATGCTGGCGGTGATCGGCTATTCGCTCAATGACACGATTGTCGTTTCTGATCGTATTAGAGAGAACTTCCGCGTGCTGCGGCGCAGCTCGCCAATCGAAGTCGTCAATACCTCGCTCAATCAAACGCTCGGACGCACCTTGGTGACATCCTTCACGACCTTGCTAGTGCTCGTCTCGCTCTTGCTCGTGGGTGGCGAGCAACTGCGCGGTTTCGCGGCGGCGCTCACCATTGGCGTGGTGGTAGGCAGCTACTCATCTATCTACGTGGCTGCGACAACGCTGCTGCTTCTGAAGATTGATCGCTCGAGCCTCGTGGTTGCCGAGCAAAAAGACAGCCAAGTCTGACATTCAACCTTCGCGCAAGGCGTCCGAGAGGTTCGGGCGCACGCACTGCAGCATGGGCTTCAAGAGATGATTGTTGCTGGCAATGACGTTGCCTGTCTCGAGGAAGCGCTCTCCGCCAGCAATGTCCGCCACCATGCCGCCAGCCTCGCGAACCATGACCACGCCCGCGGCAATATCAAATGGCTTGAGGCCAAGCTGCCAATATCCATCGATGCGCCCGGCGGCGACATAGGCAAGGTCGAGCGCCGCCGAGCCACTGCGACGTTCGCTGCGCGAATTTCTGCCGATGTGCGCGTGAATCTTCAGATAGCTCGGCCAGTGATGCTTGATTCGAAAGTGCGGCGAACCCGTTGCCAGCACCGACTGCGCGAGGCGCTCGTTCGCCGATACCCGCAGGCGTCGATTGTTGAGGTAGGCCCCATGGCCGCGGCTCGCATGAAACTCCTCGCCACGAATCGGGTCAATAATCGCGCCGTGCGCGGGCACGCCGCGATGCAGCACGCCCACTGAGACGCAAAAGTGAGGGATGCCAGCCAAGTAGTTGACGGTGCCGTCGAGCGGGTCGATGTACCAGACGTATTCGCTCGAACCAGTCTCGCCGCCAAATTCCTCGCCAATGATGGCGTGATCGGGATAGGCTTCCCGCAGCGCTTCGCTGATCGCACGCTCCGCGCGCCTGTCCACTTCGGAGACTTCTTCCTGGCCGTCCTTATGCTCGACCTTGATTTGATGCCGGCGCTCGATGTAGTTCAAGAGCACGCGCGCGCCCAAGCGCGCGGCGCGCAAAGCGATATTGGCCATGGGTTGCAAGGACATTCGGATTCAGTATCAAGAATTGCTCAGCAATTCCAATCAACGCGGTTCCCGCGGGATTCAAGGAGATCCCAGACATTCCGTTCGAGCACTGCAATGGTCCTGTCTCGTCCACGCATCTGCTCGAAATAGGTTTGCAGCGAGGGGATTGGCACTCGCAGATGCTCAGCATCCTCATCCTTGGAATCGTCGATTTCGACAAGTCCGCAGTGAAGTGCCTTCTTGAAAGCGCTTTGGGCTTCGGCAAGCGGCATCCCGTATTCATCGACTGCGATCATTTGAACCTCCGGGACGGTCAAGGGCCTTCCCGTTCGCAGGCATGCGCCTATTGATTTGATGTAGTCGAGATGATCTACCCGTGAAATCACGTCCTTGTAGAAGTCGATTCGAAGAGTGTGGCCGATATGCAAGACATGCTTGAGCGTGACGGCCGGTGTTTCGCACAGGAAAGCCGATGCGATGCCACGAAGATAGGATTGAAGATGCCTCGGATACCCTTCACTCACACAAGCGATGGCGTCGTTGAAGGTTTCACGAGTGCTCCGAGGCATATCTGGAAAGCCAAATGGGGGATGCGACCAGAATGCATCAAGAATGATCCGTGTCATTTCACCCGACAGACTGCCGAGCGAGTGTTTGACATCTGTTGTCAATCTCGGTGACACGCCGACGTCGGAGAGACGGCTTCCTGTATCGGGCAATCCAGCGAACACAGTCACGGTTCGTAAGTTTTCTGTTTTGCCCCTTGCCAAGGTAATGGCAATCCGGTTGATGTCGCTAGAGGTGTCGGGCATGACCTGCTGAGCCTCGTCAATGAGCACAAGAAACGTCGTGCCAGGAGGCACATCAAGACATTCTTCTAAAACATCCCAGACAAATTCTCCGTCCTTGAATCGTTGTCGAAAAGCGTGTGTGGTCGTTTCATAACCTGCCTTCAAGCCGATGTGTTTGTCTCCCAAATGCCCATGTATCCACTTCTGCGTCGCTTGTTGTTGAAGCAGGCGCTCGAACCCGCTCGATTTGAGGAATGTCTTGGCAACCGAGAATCCATCGGACAATTGATGCCCGTCCAAGTGAACGGGAATGACCTGTGCGGTGGCGTCATATCGATGTTCGAGCTCACGGAGCACGGATGTTTTCCCACTTCCTGGCGGTCCTTGGATAATGGCTGCGTTGTCGAATGACATGCCTTTTTCGTTGACTTGCCTGAGTTGCTCCTCGATGTCTTCGAAAATGCGTTCTCGTCCAACAAACAGAAATGGTTCGTCACGTTCGCCACGACCGATCAGGGACGCGAGTGCCGCCCTATTGTCGTCTGTGAGCGTGTTTTCAATATGCATGGATTGCGGGGACATGCAATGTTCCGATTCTGCCAATAGACATGCGACATGGCTTTGCGCACGCCGCCTATTCGGTGCATAGTAGAGCATTATGGACGGAATTCACGATCTAGGCGGCAAGCAGGGCTTCGGCAAGGTTGTCCGAGAGCGGCAGGAGCCTGCTTTTCACGAGCGCTGGGAAGCGAGTGTCCATGCGAGCATGGTCGCCATCGCCGTGCAAGGCTGGCTCGGCAACATCGACCGGTTTCGTCATGCGATTGAACGCATTGATCCTGCTGCGTATTTGACGCACACCTACTATGGTCGCTGGCTGGCTGGTTTGGAGACTCTTCTTGAGGAATCGGGGAAGTTGACCGGTGGCGAGATCGATGCGCGCGTGCGCAAGATGAGCAATCTCGATCAGCAGGAGAGACTGACAAGGGCGGCGCGTCCACGCCTCTATTTCGAAACGAAGCCATTGTCCGAAGATGCTATCCGCGGCGCACAAAGAGAGACGCATGCGCCGCCTCGATTCGTTGTCGGCGACACGGTGCGGACGAGCCGGCACGGCAGCGATGGCCATACGAGACTGCCAGCCTATGCGCGCGACAAGATTGGGCGCATCGTCGCATCGCACGGCGCGTGGGTGTTTCCGGACACCAATGCGCACGGGCTCGGCGAGCAGCCATGCAGCCTCTACACGGTGGCATTTGAGGGTAGCGAACTCTGGGGTGGCGCCGGCGAGTCGGATGCTGAAGTCTGCATTGATCTCTTCGAGCCCTATCTCAAACGCGCTTGACGCATGGACGACACGCCAACAGATATGCGACAGGTGCGACTGCGCGCTGAAGCGCTCGAATCCTTGCTTGTTGAACGGGGGCTCCTCATGGAAAGCGATATCGACCAAGTGATTGCGCAGTTCGAGCAGCGGGTGGGGCCGGTCAATGGTGCCAAAGTAGTGGCTCGTGCTTGGACAGACGCGGAATTCAAGCTGCGCTTGCTCGCAGACGGCACGGATGCCATTCGCGAGTTCAGGTTTTCGGGCGGCCAAGTGGAGCGGCTCGTGGTCGTCGAAAATACGCACGTCGAACACAACGTGGTGGTGTGCACGCTCTGCTCCTGCTATCCGTGGGCGCTGTTGGGACTTCCACCGCGCTGGTACAAGGACCCCGCCTACCGCTCTCGGATCGTGCGCGAGCCGCGATCTGTGCTGGCGGAGATGGGGCTCGAGGTGCCGGCATCCAAGCGCATTCGCGTCTGGGATTCGAGCGCCGAAATTCGCTACATGGTCTTGCCGCAACGACCTGACGGGGCAGAAGCCTTGAGCGAAAAGGAACGAGAAGCCCTTGTGACACGCGACGCTATGATTGGCGTGGCTTGAGCGGTGCAGGGCGACCTGACAGCGCAGGCGGAAGCGTTTGGTGCGCCGAGCGCGAATGGCGAACTCGTGTTCGATGAGCCTTGGCAGGGCCGAGTGCTTTCCATGGCGGTTCATCTGAGCGATCGCGGAGAATTCGCGTGGGATGATTTTCGCGCGAAGCTCGTTGACGAAATCAGCGAACGTCCCGAAGAAGGCTACTACGTGCAGTTCCTGCGGGCGCTCGAAAAAACGCTCTTGCACGGCAGGCTGCTTGCGGCAACAGAGATTTCCGATCGAATGCGCGTCATCATGCACGCGCCTCACGATCACATTCGAAAAAATTGAGTTTTTGAGAAGGGTGTGTACATGGCTATGTGGGTATACTGAGCATATTGTTGCAGGAGACAGTGATGCAGACGGATAGCGGCGCGCGTGCGCCCCGACATCCTACCGCCTTCACAGATGCGCGGCCTGAATTTGGCTTCAGGGCTCTCTCAAAGATTCGGCTACGAGCATATGTGGAGCGCATCGTATTTGCTGCGTTTCTGCGTTTTCGGCGTGTGCCCGATCCGGTGAAGGCCGACGTTTCATATTACTTTCCAACGTCCTCCAAGCGCAGCTACAAACGAGCGAAAAAGTTCGCTACCAAGGAGCCTGGAACAATCAAATGGCTGGATGCGTCACTGCAAGAAGGCGATGTCTTCTTCGATATTGGCGCGAACATGGGCATCTACTCGGCATTTGCGGCGTCTCGGATCGGCGATGGTGTCGTATATGCGTTTGAGCCTCATGCCCAGAACTTCACCCTTCTTACGGAAACGATCGCTTTGAATGGTCTCGCCGGGGTGATACGACCGCTCTCATTGGCACTTGGAGCACGGTCCGAACTGCAGCCTTTTTACTATTCTAGCCTTGTCAGCGGCTCTAGCGGCTCGCAAGTCGAAGCTAGCCCAATGGCGGTCACTGAAAGCATCCTATATGAACTAAAATTTTGCGAGTGCATTGATTCGTTGATTGAACAGCCGGCTTTTTCGCTTCCCAACCTGGTGAAAATCGATGTGGATGGGAATGAATTGAACATACTCCGCGGCATGGAAAAAGTACTGAGCGCTGGATCAATCCGCAGCATGCAAGTCGAAAGCGACCCGTCACTTGACAAAGCGATCAGGGATTTCTTGGGACGTTTTGGCTACCGCGAAAGCGCTCGTCACTTTTCTTCCCAAGGTCAGAAGATCCATGACCTCGGCAGGCCATATCCTGCGAACGTGATATACGTGAAGGCGTAACACTCACTTCGGGTAGGAGATACAGTTTCGACTGCGCCATCCCACGGAACAGAGAACAAAGTGACTTCAACACGGCTACAAGAAATAGAAAAAGCGCATCATCTACTGAAGGACTATGACGGCTCGACCGTGACCGCCGTCGCCGAAATCTGGGCGGAAGAGAATTTGGGGATGAAGAAGGCCGAGAGAGGCAACGCTGGTTATGATGGTGTCTTGCCGGATGGTTGCACTCTGGAAGTCAAGTCGAAGAAGCATGGTGCCCATTCCGCTTCTGCTACCTACATCACATTGTCCAAGTCATCAATCCAACACGCCGAGAGTGTGCTGATCGTTTTTGTCGATTACGACACTTGTCGAGTGCGGCGCACGATTGGGCCGGTGTTATTGGACAGGCTCATACAGGTTGGCCGAACAGGCAAGAAAGAGACCCGCTACTATGTCGCAGAAATCCTCACTTTGCTGCCAGCTTCCCAGCGCGATGTCCCGCTATAGGATTACTTGTTTCCGCCCTCAGAGTGATTGTTCACATGCTCTCCTTTGACCAAGCCGAGTTTCGCTACGAGCCGTTCCCGATCGGTCTCACCAAGGAGGTGCTCGCGCCGGACCACTATCGTGAGCTGGTGGCGGCCTTCCCCGACATCGCGCTCATGAAGCGCATGGACGGCAACATCAACAAGCTCTCGCTCTCCGAGAAGAACAATACGCTCCGCTATCGCAGCTTCGTGCGGTCAAATCCCCTGTGGCGCGACTTTCATGACTACATTAAGCGGCGCGGATTCATCGGCGACATACTCAAGATGCTGCGCGAACGGCATATCGACCTGAACCTGAAGCGCGCAGCAACCACCACAAGCGGCGCTTGGGCGCGCGTACTTGCTTCTCTCCTTCAGGGCCAACCGCCCTACGACTTGACACGACTCAGCGCGCGATTCGAGTTCTCCGTTGTGCACGGCAACGGTGGCTACTTGAAGCCGCACACGGACACACCGAAAAAATTCATCACCCTCGTGATTTCAATGATCGGGGAGGGCGAATGGCCACTCGAATATGGCGGCGGCACCGATGTCAATCGAGCGCTCGATGTTCGCAATGCCTACAATTACGCCAATCGCTCGCTTGAGTTTTCGGATGTCGAGATCCTTCACACCTATGATTTCGAGCCGAATCAGTGCGTGATCTTCGTGAAGACGTTTAACTCGCTGCATTCGGTGCGCCCGATTCACGCACCCGCGGACGCCTTGCGAAAGTCGCTCACCATCAATATTGAGCGGGCACACTAAATGTCCCGCTTCGCCACTAAGCGCAAGCATTGGAAGTACCGAGGCTTGCTGCGTTCAACCAAGCGTCCGCCCGGCCACCGGGCAGAGCCGGTGTTGTTTCGCATGCCGGCAGAGCCGGGCAAGGCTTCCGCTGCGCCGGTGCGCATCTATGTCGGCAGCGAGCCGCTGCAGCACCGTGCCGAGCGCGTGCTCCTGTGGTCGCTCGAAAAAGTCCGCGATCCCGCTCGCGAGTATCAGGTCTATTTGATGAAGGATCTCATCGGCTTTGCGCGCAACGGCTGGAAGACCGCGTTCAAGACCTACCGCTACGCTGTGCCGTCGCTTGCGGGCAACCAGGGCAGAGCGATCTACAACGATGTCGATCAGATCTACCTGCACGACCCAAGCGAGCTGTTCGACCTCGATATGGACGGGCACGGCGTGCTGTGCATCGACGACCGCGATTCGTCGGTGATGCTCATCGATTGCGAACGCATGGCCGATGTGTGGCGCGAAGCCGACGCAAAAACCGAACAGCAACACAAGGTCTTCCGGCGTAGGGCGAAAGCGCGCGATCTGTGGGGGCCATTGCCGCCGCGCTGGCATGCGCGCGACACCGATTACGTCGCTGGCCAATCGGGGCTGCTGCATTTCACCACCCTGCATAAGCAGCCGTGGCATCCCTTTCCGCGCGAACTCAAGTACGAGGCCAACGAAGTCGGGGACGTCTGGCACACGCTTGAGGCCGAGGCCGACGCCGCGGGGTTCACCCCCTGGAGCAAGGCGCAGCCATGCGTGCTGCAGTTGCAAAAAGCCGCGACCGGCGGCGGCTCGCTGGAAGCCGAGATCGCTCGCATCGGCGCATTAGTGGAGCGCTACCGGCCATCGACGCTGCTTGACTATGGATCAAGCACGGAACTTGTCTATCAGGACAGTCCTGAACACGAGTCCGGCGGTCGTCACAAAATCGTGCAACAGTGGCCGGGCGTTGCCGTCACCTGCTACGACCCCGGGAACGCGTCGTGTGCGGTGCCTGTTTCCGGGACATATGATGCTGTCATCGCTACCGACGTGCTTGAGCATGTGCCGGAAGAGGATGTGCCTTGGGTGCTCGACGAGATCTTTTCGTTGTGCGGCGGTTTCTTGTACTTGGTCGCGGCATGCTTCCCGGCGCGCAAGCACCTGCCCGATAGTCAGAACGCGCGCTGCACCGTCATGCTGCCTGCCTGGTGGCACGGACAAGTCGAAGCGGCGGCCAGGCGTCGAATGGCGACCTCGCCTGAGGCGTGTCTGCACTGGACGCTGTGTACGCGAGAGAAGAGATCGTTTCGGCCCGGCATCAGGTCGCGCTGGTTTGAAGGCACAACTGCCGCCGCGTGAAACGTCCTGGGCTTGCTGAGCGGCTAGGCTGGGCACCGCGGCGGAAAGGGCGAGCGGTGATCATCTGGGTGCAGGGTGAAGAAGATCTCGCGCCCGTTCGCGGCCTGGTTGCCGAGCTCGCCCGCGAGCATCCGCGCGTGAATTTTCTCGTTGTCAGCGAGTCCGGCGCGTTTGCGCTCCCGGACGGTGTTCGCCAAGTATTGCGCGCACCGATCGCCTTTCGCTTCGTGCTTGCTCTGTTCTTCTCGCGCACGCGGCCGCAGGCGATTTTGATTGCTGCCTCTGTCAGACACCGGGCGATCGAGAAAACCGCCCGGCGGCATGATATTCGAGTCCACCTCATCGATGATGAATACGGTGATGACGCGGCGCAGTTCAAGGCCGACGTGAAAGCCTCGATTCTGAATACGAAGAGGAAGCACGCTGGTATGCGAAGGTCCATGCTCAGCGTCCCCGGCATTCGCAGGCTCTCTGAGCGAAGCTTGGTGCCAGTAGCCGATCTTGATTCGCTCGCGAGTGCGCTTCGCTTTCCGCAGCGGATTCTGTGTCTCGGCAACGGCCCGTCGTCTGAATCCGAAGAGGTCAAGGCGCTTGTTGATAGCGACTTCGACGCCGTGTTTCGCGTCAATCATCGCTGGCTGGAGCGAGGACTCTTCACGCGCCCGCACATGGTATTTGCCGCAGGCTCAAAACCGGTGCGACGCATCGCGCCGCCGTGCATCTTTTGTGTGCAGGACGCTCAGCGGGCAGAAAAGGTGCGCCGAGCATGCCTGCACTTAAGCGCGGGTCGCTCTTTGGTGGTCGCCGAGGAACTCGGCATTCTCGATGACTGGACGCAGCTTGAAGCCGACGGCTTCGGCAGTTTCGCACCGACCAACGGCACCGTCATGCTGATCCTCGCGCGCGCGCTCAAGCCGCGCCATATCACGGTCGCAGGCGTTGATCTCTTCTCCGATGCGCAAGGCGCGTATCCGGGCGATCCGAGCACGGCCAATGCCTACGGCATATTCCACAGCCGCAACAAGGAGCTTGCGTTCACGCGCTGCTGGGTGCAGGCAGTGAGTGTGGATGACAGCATTGACCTCAGGCTCGTCGGAGATGCGCTCCAAGCCCTTTGGTGAGCGATGATCAGCTACCAGCGTAGGCTGAGTTCCACAGCGACGCCGTGGTCGGGCGCTTCGCGCGCCCGCTCATGGCGGTTCGCGAGCAAGCGCAGCGACAGGTCAGGCGCGTTCGCGTCTTGCGCCGCCGCTAAGCGCCAGCCGACGCTGTAATCACGCGCCAGCTCGGAGAATCCATAGTCGATGTGCGGGCTGCCGATAAAACGACCGCCGAACACAGGGAAGCCGTAGGCCGCTTCAGCTTGCCAGCGGCTCGTCGCCGGCGCGCCTGCAAGCGCCACCATCGGTTCGCCCGCGAACATCGCGTCGAGTCCGCCGGATGCGCGTCCGCCGAAGTCCTGTCGCAAGGTGAACACAGGGCCGCGCTGCGAAGCCGGGTTCGGGTCGAATGACAGGGCAGCGGAAATGCCCTGATCGGCTTCCGAATCCGATTCGTGGTTCACGAGTCGACGACCTTCCACATTCACCTCTATTCCGCGAAGCGGATCGGACCATGCGAGACCCGCGCCGACTTCAACACCGAACCCTTCCTGTGCGTCGCCTTGGTCGCGGCGCACACCGAGTTCGAGTGCGGGCGTCAGTTGACCGCCGCCCGGCATCGCCATGTGCCAGCTGCCTTCAAGGCCGAGTCGCATGCGTTGCGTTACCGCTTCGGAGGCGGCGAGATCCATGCTGTCGTCAGAGTTGGTAGTGGTGCGCAGCGCATCGGCGACAACCGACAGGCTCGGCCCGGTGTGTTGCCCTGCAGGCGAGAACACATCGCTCTTGAGGCCTGCCGCCTGCATCGTCCAATCGGTGTCGGTGCGCATCGTCCGCTCTGATGCTGATTGCTGTGTGAGCGCAAGGTCGCCGCGTCCGTAGCCAAACGCGCCCCAGAATGACAAACGGTTGGAATACTCGTAGGCCGCATAAGGGATCGCCGCGCCGAGCGACGATTCGACGGAAAGTGACTGTCCACGCTCATAGCTGCCTTCGCCGCGGCTGTGCGTCAGCGCCACACCGAGCAGCCATTTGCCGCGCGCGTAGTCGGCGCCGAGCATTCCGGTGGTGACTTCGCCTTTGAGCGCGGCATCTTGCCCACCGGATTGAAAGCGATTGTGTGCGGCGCGGCTCCAGATGGCGAGGCTGCCCCCGGACGCGCCTTTGTCGCTGGTGAGCGAGAAGTCGCCCGATGCGCCTTGATAGCGTGGCCGTCGCGCCTGATCTGGCTGGTCAAGCCAATGCGCGTGTCCGAACTGCTGCGGTGCGCCGCTACCGAAGGCACCCACGCTGAAAGTACTCGCATGTCCGCCTTGATCGCGCTGTGACGGTCCGCCCGCCACCACGCCGTCCACACCCGCCGTTCGTTTGGCGTCGATGCGGCTTGTGATCGCGGACAACGACTGATCGGCAACCGCCTGCCCGAAGCGCGCCAGCCAGGCTTGCGGCATGGGGTCGGAATTTGTGATCGTGCCGACCGCCAAACGGTCGGCGAAGGTCAACCCCTGCGGCCGCGTGAGCAACAACCGGAACGTTTCGCCCGGATCGTCGTGGTCATCGTCGATCAGCTGCACCGTGATCTGCTTGCTGGTCTCTCCCGCACTAAAAGTGAGCGTGCCGTATGCGATGACGTAATCCTCCCTCGCTCTCGCGGTGCCACTCATAGTGCTGAAGTTCACTTTTGCCGTGCCCTTAGGCGGCACTGGCTTGTTGAGGGTCACGTCAAAGATGATCTCTCCGTCCGACTCACTCGCGGTCGCGTCCGACACCGACACGGCGGGGAGAGGATCGGGCGCGCCGTCGTCGTCGTACACGATCACCGATGCGCTGCTCGGCGTGCCTGCCAAGTAGCTTTCTCCGGTGCCAGACTGCACCACGAGCGTGACCGGCCCTGAAACTTCATCGATGTCGTCATCAACAGTCTTGAGGACAAAGTTCTGCACCCAATCCTCGGCGGTGGCGGCTTGACTGCCGATGCCCTGAATGACGACCGTTTGCACGCCTTCAACGGCCGCGTCCAGAAAATCGCCATCGGCGCCTGGCTCTCCGGACTGCGCGGCATCGACAACGCTGATAGTCACCTCAAAGTCTTCGCGCGATGGGGGCGTGGCCAAGAGCTTGAAGGTGGCGTCTTCGCCTTCGGTGACGGCCGCCGGCGCGAACACAGTGATCACTGGCGTGTCAAGTGTCACATCCAAGGGGTCGGGCAGTATCGTGCCAATCGCGAGGCCGTCGAGGATTTCGGCGCCTCTCACTTCGGTGATCCTGACGCCAAAGGTCTCAGGCGTCTTCTCTTCCTCGCCGTCATCGACGATGCGAACATCGGCATACGCAACAGTTTCGCCGGGCGCAAACTCGACCCGGTCCGTGCTCCACAGGGTCACGTCCGCGCCGACATCCGCGCTCGCAGTGCCTGCGCCATCGGGCGTCTCATACAGGTTGTAGCGCAGCGTCACAGTCTCTTCCGACGGGCTGCTGAGGGTGATCTCAAAACGCATGCGGCCATCGCTATCTCGGCCGCCTTCAGCGAGCGACGCATCGGCGATCGACACCGACAATCCGCCCTCGGCAACGTCATTGTCCCTCACACGCAACCCGACTGTTCCGTATGCGGTGCCCTCGTGCGTCTTGCCGTCTATCACTTCGACGAGGATGAGACCATCCGACTCATCCTGCTGATCGTCAATGGTGGCGACCTGAAGCAGGCCAGTGGTTTCGCCAGCCTTGATGGTGGCGGAATAGGACTGCGCGTCGGTCAGGAATTCGCCGATTTCGGTGACGGCGAGGTCGACCAGCAAGTCGGCTGCCGGCGCTGGGTACGCAGTCAGCGTGAAGAGCGCAAGTTCGCCTTCAATGATTGTCGAGCCGGGCGTGATGTCGACCAGCAGCGGCGGCGTATCGTCATCAATGACCTTCAACACGGCCGATGCCGCCGCGCCGGGGGCGTAGCCCGTACCGGATGCCACACGCACGGTGATCCATCCGTGCTTGGAATCGGCATCCGGTAGTGTTTCGAACAGCAGGGTTGCGGTGCCGTCCGCACCGATGGTCACTACCCGTTCGCCGGTTTCGCCAGCTTCGACCGCGCCGCCAATCTCGCTGATATCAACGGTTACATCAAGGCTGGTTTGCGGTGTCGGGATCGCTTGCAGCGTGAAGCTTGCGCGCTCGCCCTCGAATACATTGGCACCGGGAACGACGCGCACGCGCGGCCTGAACGGCGCCCCGTCGCTGACGTTCACGCTGGCCTCTGAAGAATCACCGAACTGATAGCCGTCGCCAGCGGCTAGCACGACGCTGATCTCGCCGTCCTCCTCGTCCACGCCGTCCCGTTCGGTCATCACGCGCAAGGTGCCGACGCCATCCGTGCCGATCGTCAACTGGCGTGAGCCCGTTTGCCCGGAAGCGGCATACTGACCCGACTCCGTCACCTGGACGCGCACATCGAGCGCGGCGGACGGCAGCGGATTCGCAGTGAGGATAAAGGTGGCGCTGTCGCCCTCCAGGATGTCGGAGGGTGTCCAGATGCTGATGATCGGCACGGGCAGACCGCCGTCCTCGGGATTGTCGGCGTCACTCACATTGACGGTGGCCACCCCCGGCGAAACGAGCGTATAGCCGAGGCCGCTCTGCACGCGGACGCTGATCGACCCGCCATCGTGGTCGCCATCGGTCAGCGTGTCGAAGCGCAGCGTTGCCGTGCCGTCGGCGTCGATGGTCACGACTTTCGCGCCGGTGTCAGCGGTATTGAGCACGTCGCCGAGGTCGGAGACATCGACAGTCACCTCAAACGCGCGTTGCGGGGCTGGCTCGGCACTTAGCGTGAAGCGTGCGCTGCCGCCTTCAACGATGGCGGCACCAGCGCTGATACCGACCGCCGGTATTGGCGCGTCGCCGTCGCTCACATCAATACTCGCCCTAGACGCGACGCCGAGTTGATACGCGTCGCCCACTTCAAGGCGGATGCTGATGGTGCCATCGCGCTCGTTCACGTTGTCGCGCTCGGTGGCGATATTGAGCGTGCCGGTGCCGTCGGTGCCGATGGTCACGAGTCGAGAGCCGGTCTGCCCTGCGGCGGTGTAGTCGCCAGTCTCGCTGATGCCTACCCGCACATTGATCGCAGCTGCTGGCGCCGGGTTCGCGCGCAAGGTGAAGACGGCTGTATCGCCCTCTTGCAGCGGTGAGGTGGAAGCAGGCGCGACCGTGACGGTTGGAATTGGCGCGCCGCCATCGGTCACATCGACGCGGGCGCTTTTGGACGAGCCGAGCGAATAACGCTCACCGACCTTGGCGAGGGTCGCGGTGATGTATCCGTCGGGATCGTCCTCGCCGTTCGACACAGTGAGCACGCTGACCGATCCGTGGCCATCGGTGTGGATGGTGACAAAGCGCCGGCCAGTTTGATTCGGGTCTGCAAACCCACCTCTCGACGCGATATCGACCGCTACCCGCAAATTGCTCTGCGGCGCTGGCACCGCCTCGAGATCGAAGGTGGCAAGATCGCCCTCTCCGATCCTGAGCGTTGCCGCGGAAATCGTGACGATAGAGGTCGGCGCACCGCCATCGGTGACCCGCACAGTCGCAGAGGCAGCGGTGCCGGGCGCATAGCCATCACCGCTGACCACCCGTGCGGTAATGTCGCCATCGGCCTCGTCGCGGTCGTCGATGACGGTATTCACGCTCAGCGTGCCCGTGCCGTCGGTACCGATCGTGACGCTACGTCTGCCAGTCTGTCCGCTTGCGGCGAAGCGTCCGTTCTCGACGACATCGACCCACACCACGAGGCTCGATGCCGGGGGCGGGTTCGCACTCAGCGAAAACCGTGCGGTCTCGCCTTCGTCAATGCCGCCGCTCGCCGTGATCTCCACTTTCGGGGTTGGCGTGCCACCGACACCCGATACGTCCACTTGAGCCACACCCGACCCTTGCAATGTGTAGCGCGTGCCTCGGACGAGCGTCGCTGTGATCACGCCGCCCGCGCCATTGCCCGCATCGACGGTGCCAACGCGCAACGTGCCTTGTCCGTTCCTGCCGATGGTCACGACTCGCCGCCCGCTCTCTCCGCTCGCGGCGGCGCCGCCAGTCGCGCTCACATCGACATCCACCCGCAAGTCATCTGCGGGCTTCGGGTTGGCGGTGAACGTGAAGGTGGCATCCATGCCTGCGCTGGTTGATGCGCCTGCACTGATGCCCACCGCAGGCGGGTCATTGTCGATCACGCCGACACTTGCCGATGCGGCACGGCTGTCGATGTTGTAGTTCGAACTCGGTTCCAACGTGGCGGTGATGACGCCGTCAAGGTCGTTGGTTGCGTTGTCGGTGGTCGGGATGATGATCCTGTACTCACCTCGGTCATTGAGCGTGAAGGTCTTGCGGCCGACGAATCGCGCGGGTGCGAATGCGCCGGTTTGCGAGATCGTGACATGCACATCAAGCGGCTTCGCTGGGTCCGGCGTGGCATAGAGACGAAAGATAATGTCCCCGCCTTCGTTTCTGACCGGTCTGTCTTGGGGGTTTGCAGCGAGTGGCGTAACCAGCATGATGGTGGGTTTCACTGGCTTGTCCCTGATGGTGCCGGTCGCGCTCGTGTTCGCGAGTGTCAGTCCGACGGGATCATAGAACTCCACTTGGAAGGTTTCATCGCCTTCGTTCAGAGAGTCCGTTCTGGTGCGCATTTGAATCTTCTGAAGAACACGCCTCCCCCACAATCCACTGCTTGGAAAGACTGCTCGCAGGTCGTTCACGTTCTGGTTTCTCCCGACTGGTACGAAGTCGATGTCTTTGGTGGCGGTGATCCCCTTCACGCGGTATCGGAACGAGGATTCGGAGCCCTCAGGCGGCAGACAACTCAGCTGCGCGTTGAAGGTGAGAATTTCGCCCTCGACCTTCTCGGCGTTCGGGGTGGTCGCTTCTGGCAGGCTGCCCGCCTCGCAGCGGGGCGGGACTTGCGCAAATGAGCTCGGCGCCGCGACCAAGGCTGCCAAGACGAACGCCGCGGCCGGCATATGAGTAAAGCTCAGCCACTGACGCACGAGACGCTTTGACGGAGCACTAGGGCAGGGGAGGGAATTGAGGGTGCGCTCCGAGCCAATTTTGGCTATTGCCGGATGCGCCATTTCCTTGGAGTTATCCATAACTGGGGCCATTTGCTAGAAGTTTTCTGTCGGAAGCGTCCCGCCGGAAATCAATTGCGAGAAGCTTTCATACATGAAATATAACATAACTTCAGTCTGCAAGTTTGCGAAAGCGACTTCGCGGCGGGCCGTCAGGATGCCGAGCGACAGGATCGAATTTTGCTGTCACGACTTCCTGTAGCGCAGGCGCCTAATGTGTGTCTCGATCCTCCATTTCGTCGATGACCTCCGGAATCCGCGAAATAGGCAGTGCGGAGATTCGAGCGTCCAAGGCGTAGGCCTGATCTCCCCGATAGAGAATCCAGATGTGGTCGAGCCGCAAGGAATCGAGCGCCGCGCGCATTGAGCGGGTCGTGCCGGGCGCATCGGACATCGTGCATTCAAAGCCGAAACGCTTCGCACCGCGAAATACGACAAGGTCAATTTCTGCGCCTGCGTGGGTTGCCCAATAATATGCGTTTGGACGTTCCATCGCTGTCAGCAGTTGCTCGATCGCAAATCCTTCAAATGACGCGCCCGCTTTCGGATGCCCGGCAACGGCTCTCTCTGAACCGAGATCGAGTAAGTTGTGAAGAATTCCAGAGTCCTTGATGTAGATTTTTGGCGCTTTGACCTAGTGTCCTGTCCCATAAATAAGTGTGGTTCAGAGTGGGCACAATCGCCGACGGCAAGGCGCAGTCCGCAGGGAATATCGGGCATATTGCCAAGGGCTGCAACGGAG
>JAPOTJ010000105.1 GCA_026709225.1 Gammaproteobacteria bacterium
TATTCCCTGCGGGCCGCGCCTTGCATCTGGGCGCTTGTGGGTGCGCTGATCCGGCATTATTAGTTTGATGGAGCACTAGGGAGGGTCTGATCAAGTCTACTTCGCTCAGCGCTTCACTTGTTGCCAGACCAAGAGCGGTTTGCTGTCACGCGCCCGAACGAGAAAACCAAGGAAATCACTACCCGTTGCCCCGTGAAGCGCCCTTCGGGAGGCCATGTGGAGTGCGCCGCCTGCGTCATTCCTCATTATGTGGAGCCTGCCACACTGCTTCGTCACTCCTTGTCAGCACACCCCACATGGCCTCTGAGCTTTGCAGACTTAATCAGACCCTCCCTAGGGTGCAACACTCGATTTTGAGCGTTATCGGCGCTGCGGATTTGCAGCCGCGACTTCCTTTTCTGATACGCCTCTGAGTTGCTGCTATGGGCGTTCTCGCCCGAACTCGCAACTCTTGCGAGACGGCTCGGACTGCGGAGTCGCCTCAGCGGTGATCGGCTTTTTCGGTCGAAACATCACCCACAGGGCTCGCAAAACAAGATACAGGAATCTGACGATCAGATAGTTCACAAACTCCCACGCAAGCTTTACGAGGCCCCAGCACGCAGCGAAGGCGGACATCTCCGTATCCGACTCCCCCCATGCTCGCGTGCGAACTTGCGCCTCATCGTCGCGATTCATTTCCGTCTTGCTCATACGAGGGTTCCGAGTCGGGTGGGTCTACAGCGTATTCTCACCCATTGAAGCGACTTGGCTTTGTAGGATATTTGCGCGATGTTGAGAGTGAGAACGAGAACAGCTCAATTGAAGTTCGAAAACTCAGCTACTTGCGAGAGAGTTATCCGAGAGAAATGGATGATGCTCGCTAAAGATTTGTAAGTCGATTATTTATCCGGCTCAACGACCACTTTCGGCGTCAAAACCTCCAATTTGAGAGGAACCTGTCTGTCCCCGACGGCCATCCAACCGCACCCATGTTCCGCCGGCCCAGCGTCGCGTAGCGCAGCCGCACCTGCGCCATTGTCTGCAGCCGTTGGCTCTGAAGTGTCACGATCCTCCTCCTCCAATGCTCCTTGATACCGCCGCTTCAGCATCATTTCGCCTTGGATTCAGCCCTCCCGTTCAGCATCATGTCGCGTTGGAAAGCTCTCCAACTTGACTCTCCGTGCGCCTCGCCATATCCTGTTTGCGAACCAAGCTAAGGGAACGCGAGTGCGGTGTATAGGCTTGGTCTCCTAAAGCTCAGCTTTCTATCGTGCTCTGTTCGCTCTGCAATTGAAAAGCACCGTCGAACGAGAACACCATGAAGTACAGAGCCAAGCAAATACATCCAGCAGTCATTTCAGCAGTCGCCGCAGGCGCTGCGACCAGCGTCGCCGCACAATCAGGCATCGAACCTCCGAGCATCGAGGAAATCGTCGTCACCGCGACCAAGCGCTCCGAATCCATGCAGGACATTCCGCTGTCGGTCAATGCAATCACCGGCGGCGAAATGCAGGCGCTCGGCATCGACAACTTCGACGACTATGTGCAGTACCTCTCGAATGTTGTCTTTTCAGGTCGCGGCCCGGGCCGCTCCGAAGTGTTCATGCGCGGCGCCGCAAGCGAGCAGTCAGCGCTCACCGTCTCCTCGATTCAAGGCACATCGCCAACGGTCGCCCTCTATCAGGACGAGCAGCCAGTCTCCTTCGCCGCTCGAAATCTTGACATTTACGCCACAGACCTCGCGCGCGTCGAAGTCCTGCCCGGTCCGCAAGGCACGCTTTACGGCGCCAGTTCACAAACGGGAACATTGAGGCTCATCACCAACAAGCCGCAGCACGACGCTTTTGATGTCGGTGTCGATGCGACGTTCAGCAGCACGAGAGGCGGCGAGCCGAGCGCCGCCGTGCGCGCCTTTCTCAACATGCCGCTCTCCGAGAAGCTCGCCTTCCGCATGGCCGCCTACAGCGACCGAGCCGGCGGCTGGATAGACAACAAGCAAGGCGACTTCACCACCAACATTGAAGTCGTCAATCGCAACCAGATCTCGTCATCGGCTGCTATCTGCACAGGCAAGCCAGAGGTGGACAACGCCAATTGCACCAAGCGCGCCGAAGTCGTCAGCGCCAACAACGCCCATCTTGCCGAGGAAGACTTCAACGATGCGTCCTATCTTGGCGCTCGTTTCGGTGCATCGTATGTGATCAATGACAATTGGGACCTGCTCATCCAGCACACGCAACAAACCATCAACGCCGAGGGCGTGTTTGAATACGATCCGATCCTTGACGAAGAAAGCGTAAACCGCTTCGCGCCGAGCAAAAACGAGGACGAATTTGGTCTCACCACCTGGACGCTCTCCGGTCGCCTACTCGAACTCGATGTCATCTACACTGGCGGCTACCTCGACCGCGAGGTCTTCTATGTGCAGGACTACACCGGCTACACCATCGGCGGCGGCTACCAAGCCTATTACATCTGCACAGGCGGTTATTCCAATGCCAGCAAATGCTTCGATCCCACCAAGCAGTACCTCGAAAACACCACCAACGAGCGCATCACCCACGAGTTTCGTTTCAACACCGATCCAGACCGTCGCTGGCGCATCACCGCCGGCATGTTCATTGATGAGCAGGAAACCGTCTCCAACGGCGAATTCATGTACAGCGGCGCGGTCGATGCGGGGTTCAACGTCAGCTCGGCGCCCGGCACACAGACCGACCCGGCAAATTCGCCACCCGCAGCCACCAACATCGTCAGCACGGTGGACGGCGTGAGCAATCCCTTCGGCCGCGGCCCGAGCACCATATTTGTTAACAACTTTACCCGCAACGAAGACCAGATCGCCTTCTTTGGCGAGTTCAGCTTTGATATCACCGATCAGGTTTCGGCAAGCTTGGGCGCGCGCGACTACGACATGGACTTTGAGTTCACAGGGTCAACGGGCTCATCGTTCGGCTGCAAGGGCGCCGCCACGCCATGCGACGGGCAGTCGTTCGACAATCGCGTTTCCAGGCGGCTTGAAGCCCTCGGCGCCTTCGCCGGTTCCGCGAATCAGGCAGATCTTCAGGCCTTTTTCTCCGAATCCAATGCAGGGCTCATCGCAGATGGCGCAGCGAACGGCAGCTTCTTCCTAGGCGGGCTCGACAACGACGGTGTCATCAACCAGTCCGACACCATCTTCCGAGCCACCATCGATTGGGACATCAATGACGATGTCATGCTGTTCACAGCCTTTTCCGAAGGCTTCCGCCCGCAAACCGCGAATCGTAACGCCGGAACACCTTCCGGCAACCAAAGCGGTCCCTATGAAGGCTACCTCGTGCCTGCCATCGTCCAAACCGACGAGCTCGAAAACTTCGAGATCGGCCTCAAGAGCACCTTTCTGGACAGCACCTTGCGCATCAACGCCACCGCCTATTGGTCCGACATCACCAACCTGCAAGTGTCCCGCTTTGACCCAGCCAACGTTGCCTTTCTCGTCTTCATCGAGAACGCCGGCGACGCCGAGGCCAACGGCGTGGACTTGGACTTCACTTGGCTCGCAACGCCGAGACTCAGCCTCGACGGCGGGTTCAGCTACGTGGACAACGAACTCACGCGCGTCAACCCTCAGCTTGAAGGAGTCGTCGTGCCCGTCGGCAGCCGCCTCCCTTGGACGCCCGAGTACCGCTTCAACTTGCGGGCGAACTACGACTTCCCAGATATCAACGTCATGAACCTGCGCGCCGATGCCTATGTGCGGGCAAGCGTCACCTATACCGGCGAGAGCCCTGCGGAACTGAGCGGCGACGCCTATCTCGCAGAAGATGTCACGCGCCTCGTGTTCGGACGCAACAGCGGCCTCGAAATCCAAGAGGAAGGTGGATTCTTCGGCGCGCCGCTCGTGGGAGACGACCTTGCCATCGTCACCGACCCAAGCTTCGTCGGCGTGGATGCGAACGGCGATACCAGATGGAAGGCCGCACGCTACGTCCAGCAAGCCTACACCTTCGTCAACTTCGCGGTCGGCCTGCGAACAGATACCTGGGGCGCGGAGCTCTTCATTGATAATGTTTTGGACGAGAACGCCGAGCTCAACGTTAACGTCATCGACTACACGCCTTCGGTGACGACCAATCGACCTCGCACCGTCGGCCTCCGGTTTACCTACGACATGGAATAACCGCTCTGGAAAGAGCGGCCAAGACCCATGCAGCAAAGCGAAGTTCGGGCCGCGCGCGCGCTCATCGCCAACGCCAAGTTCGAAGAAGCCGCACAGAACTTAAAGAAATCGCTTGATCGCACAGGCCGCAAGGCTGACGAAGACGTGCGCTTCGAAGCGATGTACACCCTCGCCGTCGCCGAGCGCTATGCAGGCAATCTGCCTGAAGCACTTGCCACGCTCGACGAACTCATCGCGGTGAATGCTGATTTCGCTCGCGCCTATCAGGAGCGTGGACACGCATTGCTCTCAGACAACCAGCTCAACCCTGCTCGCGAGAGCTACGAAGACGCCGTGAAACGAAACCCCGCGCTCCTCGCCTCTTGGAGGGCGCTCGTGAACCTCTATGAGATCGCGGGCATGAGCGAGCGTCGCTCTGCGTCCCAATCGGAAGTCGAATACCTCGAATCCCTGCCAAAAGAACTGCAAAGCGTCAGCAGCTATCTCCAAGAAGGTCGATTGCAGCGAGCGGACCGCCTCTGCCGGCATTTCCTGCAGACGAGAAAAACCCATGTCGAAGGCATGCGCTTGCTGGCCGAAATCCGCGACAAGCTTGACATGTTCGGTGAAGCCGAGTTCCTGCTCACCACCGCCCTTGAACTCGACCCCGACAACGAGCGCTGCCGCAGCGACCTTGCTAGCTTGACCTTGAAGATGCAGAAGTTCGAACTCGCCCATGCGCACACCGAACGGCTCACGGCGCAATGGCCGGATAATTTTGCCTACCTCTCAATGCACGCGAGCGCCAAGGCTGGCATCGGCGAGTACGAGCAAGCCATCAAGCTCTACAACCAGGTCATCAGCCAGACCAAGAGCCAGCACCGGCTGCACCTGCAGCGCGGTCATGCCGAAAAAGCCATCGGCAAGCTTGATGCCGCCACCGCCTCGTACCGGTGCGCTTACGAGATTGCCCCGGACTACGGAGACGCCTTCTGGTCGCTCGCCAACACCAAGACCTATCGGTTCACAGACCAAGAAATTCGCCATATGCGCGAGCGTGAGCGTAGCGCGGACACCGCGCTCGAAGACTGCATTCACCTGTGCTTTGCGCTCGGCAAGGCGTTCGAGGACGCGCAAGACCACCGACAGTCGTTCGACTACTACGAGCGCGGCAACGCCCTCAAACAAGCATCAGTCAAGTATGACCCGGACAACTTTGCAAAGCGACTCGGCGCGCAGCGCGACGTCTTCACCGAAGCCTTCTTCAAAAAAAGGGCAGGTACTGGCAGCGGCGCCCCCGATCCCATCTTCATCGTCGGCCTGCCGCGTTCAGGCTCCACCCTCCTCGAACAAATCCTCGCATCTCACTCGCAAATCGACGGAACGCTCGAGCTCCCCAACCTCATCGCGCTTGCGAATCGCCTTGATCGCGGCAAGCGGCACGCCGAAGGCATCGGCTATCCGCATATCTTGGATACCCTCGATCTCGACTATTTCCGACGCTTCGGCGAGCAGTACATACAGGACACGCAGGTGCATCGCGGGCGCGCCCCTTTCTTCATCGACAAGAACCCCAACAACTTCGCCCACATCGGCCTGATCAAGCTGATCCTCCCGAACGCCAAGGTCATCGACGCCCGCCGCAACCCGATGTCCTGCTGCTTCAGCGGCTTCAAGCAGCTCTTCGGCCAAGGGTATGAGTTTTCATACGGCCTCAAGGAAATCGGCAACTACTACCGCGAGTACATCGAGCTCATGGCGCATTGGAATAAGGTGCTGCCGGGCTTTGTCCTGCTCGTCCGGCACGAGGACGTGGTCGACGAACTCGAAGGCGAGGTCAGACGCATGCTCGACTTCTGCGGCTTGGAATTCGAACCCCAATGCCTCGAATACCACCGAACCGAGCGCAGCATCCGCACCCCAAGCTCCGAGCAGGTTCGGCAGCCCATCTACCGAGATGCGCTCGCAGCGTGGAAACCCTTTGAGCCGTGGCTCGCGCCGCTCAAGGAAGCGCTCGGTGACGAGGTGAGAAACATGTACGCTATCAGCCTTTAGATATAGGACACGCAACGATGACCACCGCCAAGACAACAATCGCCATCCTCGGACTCGGAAACTTCGGCACGGCGCTCGCGCGCGTCTGGTCCCTGCATGGCCATCGCGTGCAAGGCTGGACAGTGGAGGAGGACGTGTTCACAAGCATCCGCGACACCGCAATCAACGCCAAATACCTTCCCGGCGTCGAACTGCCGGGCGCAGCCGTGTCGATGGAACTCAAAACCGCACTCGATGGCGCCGAGATTGTCGTCATGGCCCTCCCATCTCACGTCATTCTTGACGTGTTCGATGAAGCGGTCTCCTTCGTAGAGGAGGGACAGGCCCTGCTCGACCTCGCCAAAGGCCTCGCCCCCAGCGAACGACTGATTTCCGAAGCCATCCAAGAGAAGCTCCAGGCTGCAGGCCGCAACAACGCGCTTGCCGTGATGACCGGCCCGACCATCGCGCCCGAGCTCGCCGCGGGCGTGCTCACCACCGCACTTGTCGCCAGCGAAAACGAAGCGATCGCGAAGTCTATCGCCGAGCGCCTGTCCACCAAAACGCTGCATCTGCGCCACGCGAACGATGCGCTCGGCGTCGAACTCTGGGGGGCGTTCAAGAACGTCATTGCCCTTGCCTGTGGCGTCTGCGACGGACTCGCCACCGACGGCGCAGGCGGCGACAACCTCAAGGCCGCCGTCTTTACCGCGGGCTACCGCGAGGCTTGTCGTCTTCTGGTCGAGTTCGGTGCGAAACCAGAGACGGCCACCAGCCCCGCTGGCATCGGCGACTTGTACGTCACCGCCACCTCGCCTCATGGTCGCAATCGTCAAACAGGCCAGCGCCTCGGTGCCGGCCAACGTCTCAATGAGGCCCTTGAAAGCACCGTGATGGTCTCTGAAGGCGTGCGCGCCACCCGCATGTTTGCGGCGCGCGCTATGAACGAAGGACGCAGTGCCCAGTTCGTCACCACCGTGCAGGCGCTCCTTGATGGCAATATAGACGCGCGGCGTTGTGTGGAGCAGTTAATCCGATAGGCCTGTCTGATTGAATGATGCTGTGAACGCCCTTGCTTCAAATCTTCACCACTACTGTCTTCAGCTGCGTGTAGTGATGCAGGGCTTCAATACCCTTCTCGCGTCCGATGCCGCTCGCCTTGTAGCCGCCGAAGGGGATTTCGATAGCGCCGGCTATCCAATCGTTTACATACACCTGGCCTGCTTCAAGCGCGGCGGCGACGCGGTGCGCACGCGCGAGGTCTGTTGTCCATAGACCTGCGGCGAGGCCGTAGTCGGAACTGTTGGCGAGTTCGATGGCGTGCGCCTCGTCCTTGAAGGCCATGACGGCGAGCACCGGTCCGAAAATCTCTTCCTTGAAGAGCCTTGATTCGGGCGATTCGATCCGATAGATCGTCGGCGGCACGAAGTAGCCGCCGCTGTTGCTCGGCACCGGCGTGCCGCCGACCACCGGCGTCAGACCTTCCTGCTTGGCGATGTCGAAGTACTCGCATACCTTGGCGTACTGCATGGCTGTGGTCATGGGGCCAATTGCTTGGCCCGGCTCGACTTTCTCGGCACCTATCTTCAGCCCCTGCAGCACGGAATCAATCACGGACTCGTGAACGAGCAGCCGCGTGCCCGCTGAGCACACTTGCCCGGCATTGCCGACAAACGCGCGTAGCGATCCCGGAACGGCTTGCGACAGGTCGGCGTCCTCAAACACGAGATTCGCGGACTTGCCGCCAAGTTCGAGAGTGACGGGAATGATCCGTTCGGCGGCGATCGCGCCCACTTCTTTGCCAGCGCGAAGCGAACCTGTGAACGCGACCTTGCGCACGTCCTTGTGCTTGACGATCTCGGCGCCCGCTTGTTCGCCTGTGCCAAGCACCACATTGAGGACACCTACCGGTAGTCCGCATTCGACGGCGATGCGGGCAAGCTCAACGGTGGTGCCGGAAGTGAATTCGCTGGGCTTGGCGACGATCACATTGCCGGCTGCGAGCGCTGGCGCGATGCCGCGCGCAGCCTGGTTGATAGGCGCGTTCCATGGCGTGATGACGCCGACAATGCCAAAGGGTTCGCGTCGCGTGTAGGTGTGGAAGCCGGGCCCGAGATCCAAGACTTCGCCCGCCGGCAGGTTGACGAGTCCGCCGTAGAACTCAAAGTACGCGGCGGCGCCTTCGACTTCGAGTGGCGATTGAAACGCTGGCTTGCCCGACTGCGCGCTCTCAATGCGGGCGAAGTGTGCATTGTCTTCGCGCAGTTTGGCGGCGATTGCGAGCAGCACTCGCCCACGCTCGATCGGCTTACGACTGCGCCATTCGTCCAAGGCCGAGCGCGCCGCGGCGACGGCTGCTGCAACGTCGGCTGCCGTGCCGAGCGCGATCTTCGCGACCGGCGTGCGGTCTGCAGGGGAAGTGACTTCCAAGGTGTTGCCGTCGGCAGGCGCGACGCTTTTGCCGTTGATGAAGTGGTTGTATGTGTCCATATATTCCTCAAATCGATTAGAATTCTATTTTTGATTAGCTCTGATTGTCATGTATCGACCCACGCTTCGGCAACTCGAATTTGCGGTCGCGCTCGCCGAGCATCGGCATTTTGGCAGGACTGCCGATGCCGTGCACGTGAGTCAGCCTGGACTCTCAAGCCAGATCAAGGAGCTTGAAGAGCGGCTCGGTGTCGAACTGTTTGAGCGTGACCGCCGAAATGTCCACATCACACCCTGCGGCGAAGCGCTCGTGACGCGAGCGAATGAGATCTTGCGTCTCGTTGATGAGCTTCTGCTTGACGCGTCGATGATGGCGGGCAAGGTGCAGGGACGCTTTCGGCTTGCGGCCATACCGACCATGGGGCCGTACTTGTTGCCTGCTCTAAGAGAGCAGCTCAAGACGAGCTGGCCGTTTGTGGAACTTGTGCTCTTTGAGATGCGCACCGCCGAACTCCTTCGAGGTGTGAAGCAAGGCGATATTGACATGGGGCTCATTGCGCTCCCATTCGACACAGGCGATTTGCACGTGGAGGTGCTGCAAGACGACCCGTTCGTGCTCGCCTGCGCCGATGGCCATGATCTTGCGGGCACCTCGCCGGTGGGACTATCCGTGCTTCAGCAGGTACCTGTTCTTTTGCTTGAAGAAGGCCATTGCCTGCGTGATCAGGTTCAGTCGGTATGCACGCAGCTTGATGGAGTGGCCCATCGCGAAGTCCACCATGCGAGCCTGTCGACACTTGTGCAGATGGTCGCGGGTGGTGTCGGCGTCACGCTCCTGCCAGCATCGGCCGTGGAGGTTGAGGCACGCGCAGGGAGCGGCGTGAGTGTGCGGCCTCTCGCGCAAGAAGGCACGGGCCGCACCATTGCGCTGGTATGGCGGCGAAGCGACCCGAGAAGCCAGCACTTCGCCGCGTTCGCACGGGCGCTGTAAAGCCGGTCGAGGCCATTCGCCTACAGCAGTGCATTGATCGTCTGAACATTGCCTGATTGGGCATAGGTCAAGATGGCAGACACTCCCAAGGGGTTCTCGATGTTGGCTTCTTTGATTCGTTGACGGGATTTGACTCCAAGCTTCGGGGCATCTTCCATTGCCCAAATGAACGCGTTGGTGTCAAGCAAAATCATCTATTGGCGATCCAATCCGACGGCTCGGCGGCTGGCTTGTCGGGGTCTTCATAGACTAGACGCTGCCTTTCAGCGCTCCGAGTGCGGAGCCAGCACTTTTGTTCTTGGGTGTGGGAATCAGCATGGCTAGCGGAATGCCTCTTTTTGTGATCATGATGGGTTCCCCACCTTCAGCTACTTCGGAAATGAGCCGGAGGCACTTGGCCTTGAACTGCGTCGCTGCTATGAACTTGTGCATTTCGTTTCGCCCTTGATAAGGCTTGGCGCGTTATGTGAGTGAACTCTCATCCTCCTTGAAAAGCCTTGGTTCATGCGAGGCGACCCGAGAAGCCAGCATTTCGTCGCTTTCGCACGGACGTTTCAAGCGTTCGGGCGTGCTGGAAATATTCGGGGTACCGCGACATGATAGCTCCACCAGAGAACTGGTCCGGCGAGAAATACCAATGTAGGGAACAGGCCAGCTTTGAACAGGCGGACAAAGCTCTCGGCAACGGCGGTGACTGACTCGGCAAAAGCGACCTCTCCACCCGGGAGAATGAGCGACAATGCGAGGATGAACGTTGCTGCCACACGCACGCCAACATCAAGGCTCGCGAAGGAGACGGCAAACGCTGCAAATGCCCATGCGTAGTTGATCAACTGCGTTCGACCCAATTTCAAGAGGAAGAAGTGGGCGAACGTTCCCCAGACCACTACAACCAAGGAAGCCAACCAGCCATTCCATAGCGCAACAGGATGATGATCCCCGAGCGAAGTAAACACGCCCAGCAAATTGCGGAAGACAAAGCAAAGCACAAACACAATCAACGCTGCGATGCCCGCTGACAGCAGTCCTCCGAAGATAACCTCGCTTGACCATGCGTACCCAACAGGCTGTGCGATGCTGCCAGCTTGGCGCGACGTTTCGGAGTGCTTATGAAAGACATGGAAGTACAGAAACCAAAAGACAAGGAGGGCGGGCGAAAGCACTATCGATGCTCGCAGCATCCACCCTGACGAAGGAAAAGTGTAGTGAAAGTGGGCATTCAGCAACATAGGCAGCACGATGACCAAATAGCCAAAGACATAGTGGCTCAATCTTACGCAGCCAATCTTGTGCAGCGTTAGATGAGTGACCGCCATGAAGAGCGTGGCCACCAGTGTCGCTGGAATGCCGATTACGAGAATCCCTAGGATGGCAGAGTTCCTATCTTGGTCATCGAACAGCAGCAGCACAATGAAAGTAAGCGAGACGGTTGTGCACCAAGCTGCAAAGGTTTTTGGCCAGTCCACTTGCAGTGATGAATTGTCAGAACAGCCGATAGTCATGACGGACACGCTGGCCTTCAGCGCCTTGCCTCGGAAGCAGCATAGTAGCAAGTGGAAGCCGAAACAGTTGGCGGTGCATTCGCACTTCCTAAGAGGCTTCAGGGTTATCGCTCTGTATTCAGTCGACAATGTCGGCTTATGCCCACTATAAGTCGATCAGGCAAGGCGGGTCACAGTGATCAAGCTAATCTTCATCCGGCAAGGAAGGGCATAATTTATCGGTCTTTGAACTCATAGCTTTCTTCATTGCCCCATCCAAATCTTTGAATATGAGTGGGCCTTGCTCATCGTTGAAATCAGCATAGGGGCCCGAACCGAAGCCTCGCGTCCGCATAGTGATCTTGCCGTTTTCAAGATGTGGGACGCGATGTGTTTGCGAGCAGCCATTGGGGGTGCTGGTCATCCAATCCTTATCTTTATTAAGTGGCTTTGGACAATCACTTGGGCTGTTCGGATCGTGCAATATGTGTCCAGACAACGTTCCATTTACCAACTCATGCTCGGACAAGCCTCCCTCAACTCCGACTTTTGTGCGGATTGGATTTGTGTTCAACCAAGACCAACATGTTTTCTCACCCGCAACGAACATACAGTTGCCTAGTTCAGACTCGGCTTCGTTTGAGATTGCTGTTTCATGATCGGCCTCGTCGTCATACGGCGCAGGGTAGTGACGTCCCCAACAAGCAACGTTTTCAAGCGTGCACCACGACTTTGTTTGCTCGGTGACGTTGCAAATCTCGGTTTCTTGATGGAAGTCGTGTTGATCTTGCTCTTCGCCAGTGAGTATTTGTATGCCAATTCGCATTAGGGCGTGTTCACACTATGCCCGCTGACGCTGCCGAGACCCGTTTTCCGCCAGACAAGGCCGAGCGAGCGCTGTGGG
>JAPOTJ010000084.1 GCA_026709225.1 Gammaproteobacteria bacterium
AACGTGGCCACAGCCCTTCTCCTGCGCGCCCTTCGGGAGTGGGCACAATCGCCGAAGGCTGCGTTGCAGCCCTTGGCAATATGCCCGATATTCCCTGCGGACTGCGCCTTGCCCTCGGCGATTGTGCCCACTCTGAATCACACTTATTTATGGGACAGGACACTAGGCGAAAAGCAACCATGTGATAGTCGTGGGACAAGGGCGAATAAATAGTCTTGTCCACATAACTGGCAAATCGCCGACCGAGCAAGCCTGGCACGTTTTCAGCGACAAATGCCTTCGGCCGAATGGCGAGCACAGCGCGCGTGAATGCCGGCCACATGTCGCGATCATCGGCTGCGCCGAACAGCTTGCCAGCAACTGAGAATGGCTGGCAGGGCGGCCCACCATGGAGTACATCAACGACGTTCGCATGGAGAGACCAATCCATTTCGTTGACATCACCCGTTGCGCCGGAAAAAACCTTCCACTGTGGCCGGTTGTGGAGAAGTGTGGCTCCGCATACATCAAGCACGTCGAAGCTCGCCACGTGTTGAAATCCAGCGCGTTCAAAACCCAAGTCCAAACCACCGCCACCGGAGAATAGCGATAGCGCCGTTAGTCCGCTTGGCTCGCGTATCGGCATCAATGTCTCTGGACGCAGCGCCGGGCGGCTCGGCACAGTTTGGCATCGACCCAGCTCGCCCCGAGCGGCAGCTTGCTTGCGAAGGCGTGATCGTTGCGAGACCTGCCGATACCAGTCTCTTTTCGATTCAGAAATGTCGTAGGGCATCGACTCGCACTATTGCCACTGGAAAATTTGACGTGGCCGAGAAAACGCTACGCTGCGTGCATGTCAGCATCGGGCTGCTTTGAACGATGGGCGCTATAGCACCCCGGCTCGTCTTGAACACGTGTCGCGCCTTTTCTCAGAATAACGTTGGAAATAGCCTCGGTTCGCGCGGACAGCGTGTGCGCGGTTGAAACTACCTCGACCGCTTCTGCCACCTGCTTTGGCATCAAGCCGGGCAAGATTTGAGAAGTCCGCATCGGTTTGGGGTCCTTTCTTCGATAAAGCTTCAGCATTTCAACCGAGATTTCCGCAGGCGCGCCGACTACCCGCACTTGCCACAACTCACGCACACCGATTTGCCCGTAGCGCTTGGCTTTGCCGCGATCAAAATGCGTCAACTCCACCTCAACCACTAAATCGGGCGGTGTGCGTTCTAGATAGTCATCAACTGCGGCCTCGCCCTCCTTCAACGCTTGGGCATAGCCTTCAACCTTTTCACCCACAATGAATGAACAGTCCGGCTCCAAGCCGGTTCCGGGCGGATCGCCCGGCGCTCGATAGCGGGTTGATTGAAAGCCCTCGGAAACCTGACCGAACAGATCGGCGGTCTGGTCAACGACATCTTCGATCAGCTTGCCAAGCTTCTCGTGATGCCACGAGGGCGACATGCAGACGATGATCCCTCGCACATGATCGAGGCAGACACGCGAAAATTCGCGGCTCCAGTCAACTGAAGCAAGGCGCACAACGGTTTCACTGTCCGCTCGCAGCGCATAAAAGGTCGATCCGAGCGGACCTTTGTAGCAGGTTGCAGGCATTGTCATCGCGCTCTTCCCTCCGTCGCTCTTGCGCTCTCATCGACCGCTACAATACGCCATCATCATGCACCACAACACAACATGAATCAACTTTTTTCCTGTGGGCTGTCGGCAACAAGTAGGCTTGACCAATCGCACCGATATTCGTGATATTCGGCAACCAGTGCAGTGAAGGCAGGTCTGATTAAGTCTGCAAAGCTCGGAGGCCATCTCATTGGGCACCTCAATGTGCCCACGCCTGCGGGCGGCTCTGCCGTGCATTCTTGCGCCTGCAATAATGTGGCGTGTGCTGGTAAGGAGTGACGAAGCAGCGTGGCAGGCCCCACGTGATGAGACCTTCCTCAAGGCAATTGGAGAATCTGTATGAGATCTGAGCGAACTGGCGAGCCACCTACCAAGACAAAAATACATGTAAGGCCGAACGGCTCGCGCTATGTCAAGCCTGCTGAAGTGCTGAGCAGCCAAAACGGCCGTGCAGCATTGAAGGCGATCAGCCGACTCTTTCATCACGAAAGTAGCAAGCAGTCGACCAGCGCTGGGAACTCACGTAGAGATTCGTCAGCGGCATGAATCACACCGGCGTCGCCAGTCGGCGCTACTTGGCCGCTTCCTCAACTGATCCATCACGAATTTCGAGACCTATCCCAGCGTCCGCCAAGAACGCACATTCCTGTTCAAGATCAAGGCGCGTGAGCGGGTGGTGTTCCAGCCAGTCGCTTAAGAACTTCAGCGCAATCCGCTTCCCTGCAATATCAAGGCTGACCGGCGCGCTCGCCGCCTCGGTGCGGCCACGGTGCAAGAGCACGGCAAGGCGCAGAATGCAGGCCAGCTTGAGCATGACTTGGCGCTCAGTCGCATCGAGGAGCGAAAATTCCTGCACCGGAAACTTGCGCCGATGGGCGCGCACGAGGAGTGACATGCGGCGCTGCTCCCCTTGAGAGAATCCGGGCAGATCCATATGGCTCAAGAGATAGCCGCCGTGCTTGTGATACTGGGTATGGGCAATATCGAGACCAATCTCATGTACCTGCGCCGCCCATCCGAGAATATTGCGAAACATCGACGTGTTGCCGGCGAATTCGCTTGCAACGCCGTCAAAGAGCCGGAGCGCTGTGTGTTTCACGCGCGCCGCGTGCGCTTCGTCAACATGAAAACGCGTCGCGAGGTCACGAGCGGAGTCGTTGCGAATATCGTTGTGCTCAAAGCGTCCGAGCAGGTCAATGACAACGCCTTCGCGCAGCGCGCCACTCGATACTTGGATTCTCTCTAGCTCAAATGACCGCATCAGCGCCTGCAAGATGGCGACGCCGCCCGGAAAGACCGCCCGACGCTCTGGCGAGAGCCCTTCGAGCATCAATCGGTCAACATGTCCTGCCTCAATGAGGGCCCGCACCAAACGTGCCAAGCCGTCCGCGCTAATCCCCTCCTGGCTCCAGCCTTCGGCGGCGAGAATATCGGCGATTGCGAGCATCGTCCCGGAAGCACCGACGACGCTCTCCCACGCAAGACCGCGAAATACGGCTTTGATCGGCGCGAGTTCCTGCATGGCGGCAAGACGTGCTTCGCGCATCCGCGCCTTCGAGATGCCGCCATCGTCAAAATAGGCTTGCGACATGGTGACGCAGCCCATATGCAGGCTCTCGGTCAGCCGCGGCCGTGCACGATAGCCAAGAATCAGCTCTGTGCTGCCGCCGCCGATATCGACCACCAAGCGCCGCTCTTCATCGTCTTCGAGCGCGTAGGAGACACCGGAGAATATGAGGCGCGCTTCCTCGCGCCCGGAAATAATCTCGATCTCGCGGCCGAGCAAGGCGCTCGCCCGCAGGGCGAAATCCGAAGCGTTGCGCGCGCGCCGCAAGGCGTTGGTGCCGACGATCCGCACGTTGTATCGAGGCAGGTTGCGAATGCGCTCGCCAAAGCGGGACAGGCATGCAAGCGCACGCTCCTGGCTCTCCTCGCTTAGGTTTCCATCGGAGTCGAGGCCAGCGGCGAGCCGCACCATTTCCCGGTGCCGGTCGCGCACCTGCAAGCGACCTTCATGGTGGCGGACAACAAGCAGATGAAAACTGTTCGAGCCAAGATCAATGGCTGCGAACCAGTCTGACTGATCGGTCGTCATGAGACGTCGGATGTCAGACGGTGGCTTGCTTAGTCCGGCAACCCGAGCACACGCTTGGCAATGACATTGAGTTGCACCTCACTAGTGCCGCCCTCGATGGAATTGGCTTTCGAGCGCAGCCACGAGCGCGTCGTCGCAAGCTCGCGATCGCTAAAGCCCCCGCCGCGCCAGCCGAGCGCCGCCATGCCGCCCGCATCAAGCAAGAGTTCGTACTTGCGCTTGTTCTGCTCGCTGCCGTAATACTTGAACATCGAACTCAAGGCGGCGTTGCCTGCGCCGGTTTCGGCCTGCTCGCGCGCGCGCTTCAGTGTCAAGGCAAAGGCGTGATCGTTCATCTTGTGACGCGCGACGCGCTCGCGTAAAGAGGCATCTGCGATGCACCCGTCGCGCGTCCCTGCAAACTGCTTGACGCGCGCTTCCAACGAATCGCCCGACACGCCATCGGCGCTCACGCCGCCCATCGATGCAATCATGTTGCGCTCGTGCTGCAGGAGGCGCTTGGCAATCTCCCAGCCGCCGCCGAGCGCACCGACGAGATTCTCTTTCGGCACCTTCACGTCGTCAAAAAAGGTCTCGCAGAAGGGCGAAGCGCCGCTAATGAGTCGGATTGGCTTGGTGCTGACGCCACGTGATGCCATGTCGAATAGCAGGAAGCTGATGCCCTGATGCTTCGGCGCCTCGAAATCGGTGCGCACCAAGCAGAAGATCCAGTCCGCATAGTTGGCATAGGAGGTCCAGATCTTCGAGCCGTTCACCAGATAGTGATCACCCTTGTCTTCCGCGCGCGTCTGTAGCCCTGCGAGATCCGAGCCAGCCCCGGGCTCCGAATAGCCTTGGCACCAGCGAATCTCGCCGCGCACGATCTTCGGCAGGTGCTCGGCCTTCTGCGCCTCGCTCGCGTATTCGAGCAGTGCCGGCCCGAGCATCCAAAGGCCAAAGCTTGCGAGCGGCGGCACCGCTTGAATGCGCCGCATTTCCTGCTGCAAGACGACAGCTTCGTCGGCGGCGAGACCACCGCCGGCGTACTCGCGCGGCCAGGTGGGCGCTGTCCATCCGCGCGCAGCCATGCGCTCAAGCCACAGCTTGGCATCGGGATTCTTGAATCTCGCGTTGCGCCCACCCCAAGTGACATCGTCGCCAACCTGCGCGCCGCGCATGGATTGCGGACAGTTTTCTTCGAGCCAAGCGCGCGTCTGCGCACGAAAGGTATCAATTGCCGACATGAAGCGTGTCAATTCGGTAGGAATCGGGATTATATCCGTCATCGCCTTCTGTATAGTTCCACCTCTCGCCTTTCGAGCCGCTGACCCATGCCGGATCGACAAGCCAATAGCCGCGAATTCAGAGATCTGATGGGGCACTTCTGCACGGGCGTCACGATTGTGACCGGCTGCTTGGACGGCGCACCCTGGGGCTTCACCGCGCAGTCATTCGTGGCCTTGTCGCTCGAACCGGAACTCGTCGCCGTATGCCCTGCGAACTCAAGCGACAGTTGGCCGAGCATCGCGCGCTCACACGCCTTTTGCGTGAATTTCCTGAAAAGCACGCAAGCTGATTTGAGCACGCGATTCGCACAGACCGGCACCGACAAGTTCGACGGCATTGATTGGCGCGTGCAAGCGACGGGATCGCCGGTCTTGACGAGCAGCATCGCCTATGTCGATTGCTCGCTCGTGCAAGAGGTCGAGGCAGGCGATCACAGCATCGCTATCGGCAAGGTCGAAGACCTTGGCTTGATTGACAGCGACGCCTCGCCGCTGCTCTTTTATCGCGGCGCCTACCGACAGCTCGCCGCGCCTCACAGGAGTTAAATACCATGCAAAAGTGGGCTATCGGCCTCGTCCTTGCGCTCGCGATCATCGCTGCAGGGCTGTATCTGTTTCGCGAAAACCTCATGTTCCTCGTCGTCCGCGCGCAATTGCAGCCCGACATGCCGTTTTCGGAGATCGAGCCGCCTGCCGCACCCGATTACGCCGATGCCGCGCATTGGGCAGCTTTACCGACGAGCTTCGACAACGCCGATTTCGTGCCGCCGGGAGCGCGCGATGCACAGCCCGAAGCCGAAGTCGATGTGTTCTATCTGCATCCAACGACCTACTTCAGTTCCGCAGGCTGGAACCAGCCGCACGGCCATGAGGAATCCACCGAAATCATCGACACCACTATCCTCACCAATCAAACAAGCGTCTTTAACGGCTGCTGCGCCATATACGCGCCGAGATACCGCCAGGCGACGCTGTTTAGCTTCATGGACCGCGAAGGCGATGGTGACAAGGCGCTTGAACTCGCCTATTCGGACGTTCAATCCGCGTTCGAGCACTTCCTCGCTGAGTTCAATCAAGGACGGCCATTCATCATCGCTGGCCATAGTCAAGGCGCGTTTCATTCGGACCGACTCATTCGCGAGGTCGTGCTCGGCACTGACCTTGAAGAGCGGCTCGTCGCGGCGTACACCGTCGGCTTCGAGATCACTGAGGGCGGCGGCCTGCCGGTCTGCGAGCGACCGAGGCAAACGGGCTGCCAAGTCAACTGGAACGCAATGTCGCCGGACGCGACCTCGAACTACCCGCTCGACACAGTCTGCGTCAATCCACTCACATGGCGAACCGATGGCGCACGCGCCGACTTCGCCGTCAATCCGGGTTCAATGAACTTCGACACGCCGCCGGTCATTGAAGAGGGCGTGGCCGACGCGCAGTGCCTCGACGGACGTCTGCTTGTCTCAGAATTGCGCTCAGATAGCGAATGGATCATGCCTTTCGGCGAAGGCAACTATCACGCCTATGACTATGGGCTGTTCTACATGAGCATTCGCGCGAACGCCAAGGCGCGGGTGCGAGCGTATCTTGATGGTCAGCGCACCGATGCGTGACCGACTCGTCAAAGCGACGCTGCGCGTCTTCGCGGACTTGCACAAGCGCTTTTTCCGCTTCACAGGCGGCCGCTTCGCTGCCGGCATCGGCCCGGTCGTGTTTTTGCTGCTCGTCACTCGCGGACACAAGACCGGCTTGGAGCGCGTGACGCCGCTGCTGCACACAACCCTCGACGGCGCCTATATCGTCGCCGCTTCCTATGCTGGCACCGAAAATCATCCGGCGTGGTACTGGAATCTGCGAGGCCAGCCGGAGGCGGTGGTAGAGATCAAAGGCGCGAAACAGCGCGTTCAGGTGCTCGAGCTCGAAGGCGAGCGCCGCGAGCAGGCTTGGGCGGCATTGGTGTCGGCTTGGCCGTTCTTTGTCGGCTACCAAAAACGGACGACTCGCGAGATTCCGGTATTTGAGCTGCGTCCTATTGACCTGACAACCCGGCAAGCGCCTGCGAGAACACCGTCCGCGCCTGCGCAATAACTGCTTCCCGCCACGCCTCGCTGGTCGGATAGAAAAACGCGCCGATCTCGCCGGTGAGCCTTTCCGCCGTGCCTGCTTCGAGCACCTCTGCCCTGTGCCGAATGAGGAACTCGGCGAGAATGCACCTGACGAGTCGCTCAACTTCATAGGTGCCATATTCGAGCGTCAGGCCGCTGACGCGCGCATTCGGCAAGGCACTGGCGATGCCGGATGCAGTCTCGCCGAATATGCGGTACGGCAGGTTTGCGCCCGCATCGTTGACCAACACCACGTCTTCGCCGTACCACGACTGCACCCGCGCTGCTTCATCGCTGCCACCCTCGGCCACCGAGAACTTCGAGCCCACGCCGTGCGGACCAAGCCCAGTGTGCAGGTCAACAACGGCGACTTCCCGACTTGCAGACAAGAAGCGCGTCACCGCGTGTTCAAGTCGCCGACGAGCGGCAGTCGGCGCAAGCCCTCCAAACCCAGCGCCATTTGAATGACGATACTGGCCTTGAAACAGAATGTTGACGGCGTCTTCGCTGAATTTTTGATTGAGCCTCGACGGGCCGGCTTCTAGGAACGCCTCGGCGGAATCGCTATCCGCAAGGGCATGCAGGTAGTCGTGCATGACATCATATTCCGGATTCAACGCGGCAAGCGCAGTCGCATCGCCGTCGCGTTCAGCCCCGAATTCAGCATAATTGCGGTTGAGATCGACACCTTCCTCCGTGCAGCGCAAGCCCGTTGCGACGCCCCACGCATTGATCGCATGCACCAATAGCAGCGATGTGTCGGCAGGCAAGCCAGACGCTTTGATGTCGTCCAAGAGCGCTCGCTGGCACGCAGATCCTGCGAGCCCTTCAGGACCGTGCGTTCCAGAGACGACCACGAGCGAGCATGCCGCATCCGCGGCGCCGATGTGCACGGCGTCGGTGAACGGCGCGGGTTCGACTGGCGTTTCCGTTTGTGCGCCGATGCATTCGATGTACGCACCCGAGGCGTGCGCCGCACGCAAAAAGCGCTGCCTCGCCTGCGAGTAGCAGTCGCTGAAATACGCTGCCGCCGTCATCGCGCTTCTTCCGATTCTGTGCCTTCCTCAATCACCACCAGCACCGCGCCATTGGCAACTTGATCGCCAGCCTGCACGGAAAGATCGGTCACAACGCCATCGTGAGGTGCCTTGATCTGATGCTCCATCTTCATGGCTTCCAAAGTCAAGAGCAAATCGCCAGCGCCGACCTCATCGCCAGCCTTGACGCGAATGTCGAGCACCTTGCCGGGCATCGGGGCGCGCGCCGCGCCGGTCCGCTCCTGTCCGACTGCCGAAGGAAATCTTGGCGCCTGCTTGAGCGCAAACGACGCATCAACGCCATCCACGTACCAGTTGTCCCGGCAATGCGTGACATGCCATCGACTGCGGCGGCCTGCAATGCCGAGGTCGAATGACTCTCCATCGACTCGGTGCGCAACGACCTCATAATGCTGGCCGCCTACGGAACAAGAGAACCGGCCATCTCTTAGCTGTCGATATTCGATCTCGTGCGCGTCGTCCTCGTGCGCAAATGTCAGCCGCATTGGCGGCATGGGTGAATTCCGCCACCCGCCCCTGAGTTCGCTTAAGACCTCGGCCGCGTCGCGATGTTCCTTCACTGACGCCACCGCACACGCGATCATGGCGCCGTGCAAGGCTTTCGCGCCTCCCTCCGTGCGCTCGCCGACCTTCGTCCGTTCAAGAAAGTCGGTGGTCGTCTCACCGCGCAGGAATTCTTCGTGCTGCAGCGCGGCTATCAAAAAGTCGCGATTGCTGATCAGGCCGTGAATTCGCGTTTGACGGAGCGCACGCGCTAACTTGGACGCGGCTTCCTTTCGTGTCGGCGCGTGGGCGATGACCTTCGCGATCATCGGGTCAAACTCGATGCCGACACGGCTACCGGCTTCGATCCCCGAATCAAAGCGCACGCCAGCGGCAGGCACCCACACGTCCACATCGCCAGCCGCGGGCAGGAAGTCGTTCGCGGCATCTTCCGCGTAGAGCCTCGCTTCAATCGCCGCGCCTTGGATATGGAGGACGTCTTGCGCGAACGAAAGTCGCTCGCCTTCGGCAACACGAATCTGCTCGCGCACCAGATCAACGCCTGTCACCGCCTCGGTCACCGGATGCTCGACCTGCAAGCGGGTGTTGACTTCCAAGAACCAGAACTTGCCTTCGGAATAGAGAAATTCGACCGTGCCGGCCGAGTGGTAGCCGATCTGCCGACCGGCTGCGAGCGCAGCCTGACCAAGCGCCTCGCGGGTCGAGGCATCCACCACTGGCGAGGGCGCCTCTTCAATGATCTTCTGATGGCGCCGCTGAATCGAGCATTCACGCTCGAAGAGGTGCACGAGATTGCCGTGCTGATCGCCGAGAATCTGCACTTCGACATGCCGCACCGGATGGACATAGGGTTCGATAAACAGGCGGTCGTCACCAAAGGCCGAGCCTGCTTCGCGCTGCGCACTGATCACCGCCTGCGCCAGATCCGCTTCGCACGTCACAATGCGCATGCCCTTGCCGCCACCGCCAGCCGAAGCCTTCACCAAGAGCGGAAAGCCCATGTCGCGCGCGAGCGGCAGCAAGTCTGCGCCTTCCGTCACTTCAATGGATTCGAGCGTCGGCACACCTGCCTCGCGCATGCGCCGCTTGGCTTCGATCTTGTCTCCCATAGCGGCAATCGCTTCGGGCGACGGGCCGACCCAAGCAAGCCCAGACTCGATCACTTTGGAAGCAAACGCGGCGTTCTCGGACAAGAATCCGTAGCCGGGATGCACCGCGTCTGCTTCGGCGCGCGCTGCCGCTTCGAGCACAGCATCGATATTGAGATAGGTTTCAAGGGCCGTGTCGCCATCAAGCGGCATCGCTAGGTCGGCTTCGCGCACAAACGGTTCATCGGCGTCGCCGCGCGCATAGACGGCGACTGTCGATATGCCCATCTCATGGGCGCTGCGCAGAATGCGGCGCGCGATCTCGCCTCTGTTGGCGATCATGAGCCTGTTGATACGCCTATTGATGCCTGTCGGCGTCACATCCGCCATGTGCCAAACTCCTTGGTGCCCTCAACCTTGTTGTTGTGACAAACCGACAAGGTGAAGCCAATGTGGTCGCGCGTATCGCGCGGGTCGATGATGCCGTCGTCGGAGACGCGCGACGACGCATACAGCGCCTTGGAGCGCTCCTCGGCCCAATGCTCGGCCACAGCGGCGCGCGCGGCATCGGCTTCCTCATCGAACTCGATGCCGCGCCTTGCCGCGGCGGCGCGCCCAACAATGGTCATCACGCCCGCCATCTGCTTCGGCCCCATGACGGCGATCTTGGCGGTCGGCCACAGGAATACGAAGCGCGTGCCGAACGCCCGCCCAGACATGCCGTAGTTGCCGGCGCCATAGGAAGCGCCAATGATGATGCTGATATGCGGCACGGTCGAATTGGAGACGGCGTTGATCATCTTCGAGCCGTTCTTGGTGATGCCGCGCTGCTCGAAGTCGGTGCCGACGATGTAGCCGGTGATGTTGTGCAAAAACACCAAGGGCACATCAATCTGGTTGCATAGCTGAATGAACTGCGCGGCTTTCTCAGCGGCCTCCGACATGAGTGCGCCGTTATTGCCCAGCACGCCGACTCTATATCCATGAACGCTCGCCCAGCCGCAAACGAGCGTCGGTCCGTAGACGGGCTTGAACTCCTCAAAGCGCGAGCCATCGACAATGCGCGCAATGACTTCGCGAATATCAAACGGCGCGCGCAAGTCTTTGGAAACGATGCCGAGAAGCTCTTCGGGGTCGTGCGCAGGCGGGTCAGCGGGCATGCGCACACTCATCCCCAGCTTGCGCCAGTTGAAGTGCGAGACGACTTCTCGGCACATGCGAATACCGTCAAGCTCATCTTCGGCGAGATAGTCGCCGAGACCGGACACTTGCGCATGCATTTCAGCGCCCGCAAGGCTTTCCTCGTCGGCGTCTTCGCCGGTC
This sequence comes from Gammaproteobacteria bacterium, assembly GCA_026709225.1. Classification (GTDB taxonomy): domain Bacteria; phylum Pseudomonadota; class Gammaproteobacteria; order Pseudomonadales; family Azotimanducaceae; genus Azotimanducus; species Azotimanducus chitobiosivorans. The sequence goes on from JAPOTJ010000084.1 coordinate 11,047, forward strand.
GCCATCTTGACGAGCGGCGGTCCGCCGAGCGCGACCTTGGAACGCTTCTTGATGAAGATGTTGTAGTCGCTCATGCCCGGTTGATAGGCGCCGCCCGCCGTGGACGCGCCGAACACCACCGACACGGTCGGAATGCGTAATTTCGACAGCTCGGTGATTTCGTAAAAGAGACGGCCAGACTCGGCGAAATGATCGATGCCGCGCTTGAGCGCGGCTTCCGGGTCTTCGCCGCCATCGCCGCGCAAGTCCGCGCCCGCCGATTCGACAAACTGAATATAGGGAATGCGGTTCTCGCGCGCGATCTGAAGGCCGCGCATGAGTTTCTTGAAGTTGAACTCGTTGAAGGCGCCTGCCCGCACCGACGGGTCGTGGCCGAGAATCAGGCATTCGGTGTTTTCGATGACGCCGATGCCAACAATGAATCCAGAGCCGATGTGGAAATCCGAGCGCCAGGCAGCGAGCGGACTGATCTCCAGAAACGGTGAGTCGAGATCGAGCGCATAGCCGATGCGCTCACGTATCGGCAGCTTGCCGCGCTTTTTCATGCGCGCCAGTGCTTCGGCGCCGCCGCCCTGCTCGACTTCTGCAAGCAAGCCGCCGATCACATCGAGCGATTCGAGCATCTCGGCGCGGTTCTTTTGGAACGTCTCCGAGCGGGTGTCGAGGCTAGAAGGGAGTGTCGGCATGCTACTGCAGGTTGGGCGAATGGGACTGACGCCTAGTGTCCTGTCCCATAAATAAGTGTGGGTTCAGCGCGCAGGAGAAGGGCTGTGGCAAGGCGCTGAAGCAGGCAATACTTTGCCGTATTGCCAAGGGACGCAACATCACATGGGACTAGGCCACAGCCCTTCTCCTGCGCGCCCTTCGGGAGTGGGCACAATCGCCGACCGAC
>JAPOTJ010000098.1 GCA_026709225.1 Gammaproteobacteria bacterium
GAGAAGGGCTGTGGCCGCGTTGCGTCCCTTGGCAATACGGCAAAGTATTGCCTGCTTCAGCGCCTTGCCACAGCCCTTCTCCTGCGCGCTGAATCCACACTTATTTATGGGACAGGACACTAGCGAGGCTTCGCCTCAGACCGACGAGGCATGAGCAGTCCGCCGCCCACCGACTCCTTCGACCGTGAAATCATCAAACTCTCGTAGGAATTTAATCTCGTCGCCTAAACGCAACCTGTCTGTTAAAGTTTGGGTTGGTCAAGGAGTCTAATGAAAATCTCGCGAGCGAAATACACGCTTGGCGATATGCCGCGGATGGCGGTCGCTCGCGGTGCTCCGGTTGTCGCTCACATCGTCTCCGGCGAGCCCATCAAGAACGCTTGAACAGTCTTCTATGCGCCCCGCCACCAGATGGATGACCTTGCCTTCGATCTGCAAGCGACCAGACACCCGAAGTAGCCTGCCGGTCATCACTGCGGCTCGGAAACGCTCGAAGACGTGTTCCCAGACCACCATGTTCGCCGATCCCGTTTCATCTTCAAGCGTGATGAAAATGACGCCTTTGGCGGTCGCCGGTCGCTGACGGGTGATCACAAGCCCAGCCACCGCGACAAAGTCTCCATCACGCCTCGCGGGCAAGTGCTCGGCGCGAACACACCCTGTCAATTGCTCGCGCAGAACCGCCATCGGATGGGCGCGCAAGCTCAAACCCGTCGCCGTGTAATCCATCGCAACGTCCTCGCCAAGACTCGCCGCCGGCAAAAATGGGACACACACCGACGCCGCCCCCGAAAAAGGGACACACACCGGCGCCTCCGGCTCATCAAAAAGCGGCCCCAGAGACGCCTGCGGGGCGAGCGCTTCCCACACCGCTTCACGACGAGTGAATCCGACCGACTCGAAAGCCGATGCGTCAGCGAGCGCATTCACTGCCCCGTCACCGACGCCAGAAAGCCGCTTCAGATCCTGAACCGACACATAGCCGTTGCCCCGCGCGGCAAGCAATGCGATGGCATCGCCTTCTCCGAGTCCTTTGACCATACGCAATCCGAGCCGCAGGGCGTCATGGTCGCCAGCGCACGGCTCGAGCGTGCAATCCCATTCACTCGCATTGATATCGACCGAACGAACCTCCACGCCATGACGACGCGCATCGGCAACAATCTGCGCCGGCGCATAGAAGCCCATCGGCTGACTGTTCAGCAGCGCACACGCGAACACATCCGGGTGGTGCCGCTTGAGCCAAGCCGATGCGTAGACCAGCAACGCAAAGCTCGCGGCGTGGCTTTCGGGAAACCCATACTCACCAAAGCCCTCGATCTGCTTCCAGCAGCGCTTGGCGAAGTCGAGTTGGTAGCCGCGCTCGCACATGCCAGCGAGGAAGCGCGCTTCGAATTGATCAAGCGTGCCAAGGCGCCTGAATGCCGCCATTGAGCGACGCAGCTCGTCAGCCTCACGCGCTGAGAAACCCGCGCCTGTCATCGCAAGCTGCATGGCCTGCTCCTGAAAGAGCGGCACACCGAGGGTGCGTTCAAGCACGCCGCGCAGCGCTTCGCTCGGATAATCGACAGGCTCTTCGCCATTGCGGCGACGAAGATACGGATGCACCATGTCGCCCTGAATCGGCCCTGGCCGCACAATCGCGACTTCGATCACCAAGTCATAGAAGCAGCGCGGCTTCATCCGCGGCAAGAACGACATCTGCGCCCGGCTTTCAACTTGAAAAACGCCAACGCTGTCGGCGTCGCCGAGCATCTCGTAGACGCGCGCATCGTCCTGCGGCAGCGTCGCAATCGACATTTCGCGCCCCTTGTGGCGCTGCAATAGATCAAAGCTTTTCCGCAGGCAGCTCAGCATGCCGAGGCCAAGCACATCGACCTTGAGAATGCCGAGGGCGTCAAGATCGTTCTTGTCCCACTCGATGACCGTTCTGTCCGGCATGGCGGCGTTGCCGATCGGCGCGATCTCGTCAAGCCGGCCTTCACTCATGACGAAGCCGCCGGGGTGCTGCGACAAATGGCGAGGAAAGCCAATCAGCGTCTCGACCAATTCAAGCGCGAATCGAATCTTCGGTGAGTCGGGATCGAGGCCGATCTCGCGCACTATCTCATCGCTCGGCGCCTTCCCGCGCGAACCCCAAACCCGCTCGGCAAGCCGCCCAAACGTATCGCCAGAAAACCCCAAAGCTTTGCCAACCTCGCGCAGCGCGAGTCTTGATCGAAAGCTGATCACCGTCGCGGTCAGCGCGGCGCGATGCCGTCCATAGGCGTCATAGACGTGCTGAATGACCTCTTCACGCCGCTCGTGCTCAAAGTCCACATCAATATCCGGCGGCTCGTCACGCGCCTCCAACACAAATCGCTCGAATACCAGATCCGCCTCGGCCGGATTGACTTCAGTGATGCCGAGCGCATAGCACACCGATGAATTGGCCGCCGAGCCGCGGCCTTGGCAGAGAATATCCCGGGACCGCGCGAATTGAACGAGATCGTAGACAGTGAGGAAATACGGTACGACACCAAGCTTCTCGATGATGTTGAGTTCCTTTGCGACCTGGGCGCGCACGCGCTCTGGCGGAGCGTCAGGGAATCGCCGCCGCAAGCCCTGCTCGGTTGCGCTGCGCAGCCGCTCGATGGCGGACTCGTCAGCACTTCTCGTCTCGCTTGGATAGTCAAAGCGCAGTTGATCGAGCGAAAACTGCACGCGTTCAGCCACTTCGCCACTTGCGTGGACGGCATCCGCATAGCCTGCAAAAAGCCGCTGCATGTCCGATTCCCGCTTCAAGCAACGCTCGGCATTCTTGAGCGCGCGCGTGCCCATGCGATCAATCGACATCTTCTCGCGCAAGCACGCAAGCACATCCACAAGGGGCGCGCGATGCGCATCGTGCATGAGCACTTCATTGCAGGCGAGCAGCCTCACGCGGGCACGGCGAGCGATGCGGTCACACTGTTCGATGTGATGCGCATCGTCGCCAAGCAGGAGATTGCGAGTGAAGAGATAGACTTGATCCGGAAAGGCCTCGCGAAACATCGAGAGCTTTGCGGAGAGGTTCGCCGCGGCATCAGCGCCGAGCGCATCAGGCGGGGCGAACAACAAGAGCTGTCCTTCAGCAGCGGACAGCAAATCGTCCTCAACGAGCTGACACTCGCCTTTTGGCGCGGCGAGCTTGCCTTTGGTAAGGAGGCGGCACAGCCGTCCGTAGGCGGTGCGATCTGTTGGATACACGAGGCACGTCAGCCCGTCTTCAAGCGTCAAGCGACTGCCGACCACAAGCTTAATGCCGTGCTCGCGCGCGGTCAGATGGGCACGCACGACGCCGGCGAGCGAGTGCGAATCGGCAATGCCGATGGCCGAATGGCCGAGCGCGGCCGCCTGCGCAACCAGCTCTTCGGGATGCGATGCGCCCGAGAGAAAAGAAAAATTGCTTCGTGCGGCGAGTTCGACGTACATACGCGCTCAGGCGAGCCGCCCATGCAGATACCAGCGCGCGGCCTCGTGATGCGCTTCAAATATCCACAGCCGTTCGCCACGCTCGGTTTCCACACGCCAATAGTCGCGCGTCGCGTGCTCATCCGTCGAAGCGCCCTGCCACCATGGTGCCGTGATCCGTTCCGGCCCACTCGCACGGCGAATGCTATGCCGCTCTCCGCGCCAACTCAATCTCAAAGGCCGAGCATTCGACTCGATGTCGATCATCTCTGGACGTGCGAACAAGGTGATTGGCCTGCGCACATCGATTGAACACGGCGGCGCCTTAGCGGCCCGCCAGCGAAGCGCAGGCACCGATTCCCAAGCATCCTCCGGCAGGTGTGTGTCCCTTTCCACAAAGCGCAAGACGCGGTCTTCGCCGAGGCGCGCCGAGAGGCGTTCAATGAGATGATCTATCGAATTGTTGGCATCGCGACCGAGCAACGCCGATTGCTCGGCATCAAGCGGTGTCGTCAAGGCTTGCAGGGTGATTTTTTCAATGCCTTCACCCGGATCGAAGGCACCTTCGCGCTCGTGCATAAGCCGCATCCACCGCTCGGCATCGCGCATCGGTGCAGCCGCGCCAATGCAAAGCCGCCGCGCCTTGACCAGCCGTGTGCGGCGCTCCCGCATCACGAGCAGCAGCTTTTCGGCACCAAGGCGCTGCTCGGCAAGCCGATCGCAGAGCGCAGCCATCAGCCGTTCGACATGGCGCTCGACTTCTTCGGGCGTGCGCGCCGCCTCAAACAGGTCAACAGACAGCCGCGGCGGCGGCACATGCGGACGCATGGCAAGCGTTTCTTGCTCCAAGCCCTTCGCACGCTCAAGTGTGCGCACGAGCTCCGCGCCAAAACGCGCCCGCAATGACGCCGCGGGCATGGCGCTGAGTTGCGAGATCCGTCGGACGCCAAGGCGCCGTAACGTGCGCACACTCTTCTCGTCCAATCCGAGCGCGGCGACCGGCAGCGATTGCAGTGCACGCCATGTTTCACCCGAGGGCGCAATGCAAGGTGCTCTTTCGCCGAATTCAGCGAGCGCCATCGCGCCGAGCACATGGTCAGCTATCGCACATCGCACGCTGACACCCATTTCACGAGCGAACACCAACAAATCAGCGAGCAAGGCCTCTTCGCCACCAAACAGATGCGCGCAGCCCGACACATCCACAACGAGCTTGTCCATTGGCAGCGCCGAGACCTTCGACACCCACGGCCCATAGCGCATCGCAAGGCGCGCCATGCGCTCGTGCAGCGCCCGCGCCTTGTGCTGATCGACATCCAATGCCACCAAGTCCGAACACGCGGCGCGCGCATCGGCAAGCAAAGCGCCTAGGCGCACCCCTCGCGCTTTGGCAAGGCGTGACACGCCCACCACGACGCGCTGCGATGCGCGCATCTCGCAAGCCACCAATGGCTTGTCTTCAAGCGCAGGTTCAGCGAGCGTCAGACAATCGGTGTGCAGCCGCTCAAGCCAAATGCAAAGCAGTCTCTTTGGCATCCCACTCAACACTCCAGGCTCGCGTGACCGACCGACGGCTACGCACGAGTTCGAGCCGCCAGCGCGGGCGGGCGCGCATTGAAGGCTCGCTCCCCACGACCCAAGCGGTTTCCGCCCAATTGAGCGCGCTCTTCGCACCCACCTGCAACAGCCCTAGGCTGTCGCCCTTCTCAGCCGCCAACTGCACTCGCCTGCCGGCAAGCCGGTCGCACCCGCCTTCGAGCGAAGCAATCACCAGCGGCACCGCGCCGCTCGCGAGCGCCGTCTCCATGCTCGCAAGGACACTCGTATCGGCCTCGCCTTGCACAACAATGCACCGATGCGGATCCAACCCCAACTGCTTCGCGCCTTCCATGTGCAGCTGCTCGTTGGCATCCGAGCGAACACACCAGACCAGCGAGCCTTCCGTGCGCGCCGCCAAAGCCATCAGGAACGCGACCGACGCGAGGCCGCGTACCGCGTGAACACGACCGAAAGCAAGACCGCCTTTGAGCAGGCCGTCAATACTCTTGACGCCAAGGCGTAAGGGCGAAGCCTCGGTGCGCGGCGCTTCATAATCCTCGATGCGCGCCCGCAGCACCTGCAAACGGGATTCGCGCGAGATTGTCATGACGACAGGTATTTCGGAATGGTGCGCCTCGCCACCACCCAGCGGTGTACCTCCGACGGTCCTTCGTAGATGCGCATGGTGCGAACCTCGCGCGCCATGAGCTGCAGCGGCGTCTCCTTGGTCATGCCGAAGGCGCCCAATGCCTGCATGCCCTGATCGATGACATCGCTGGCAAGTTCAGTGCCGAATACCTTGACCATGCTCGCCTCGGTGCGCACATCGACACCCAAATCCTGTTTCCACGCCGCTTCCTGCACCATGAGCCTGAGCGCGTGAATGCGCGTCGCCGCGTCCGCAACCCACCATTGAATTGATTGCCGGTCCGCCAAGCGCTCGCCAAAGGTGACGCGCGTGTCGGCGTGCCGACAGAGGATTTGCAGGGCGCGTTCCGCCATGCCGATGCACCAGGCGCCCATCTGCAATCGGCGCACGGTGAGCCGAAGCTGCATCGGCGCAAACCCCTCGCCTTCGTTGCCGAGCCGCTGCGCATCGGGAATGCGCATGTCTTCGAGCACCAGCTCGTAGGTGCGGGCACCGCCAATCATGGCGATTTCGCGCTCAATAATGAACCCCGGCGTGTCCTTTTCAACAATGAAGGCAGTGATGCCGCCGCGCGAGCCTTTTTCCGGGTCGGTCACCGCCATCAAAATAGTGAAGGCCGATTCGGGCACACGGCTGACCCAGATCTTGCGGCCATTGATGATCCAATCATCACCTTCACGAACGGCGCGCGTCGCCATGTGTGCTGGGTCGGCGCCAGCGCCAGGCTCGGAAATGCCGATGGCGGACACAATCTCGCCGCGCGCGTATGGCTCAAGGTACGTGCGCTTTTGCGCTTCGTTGGCGGTGGTGAGCAGCATGTGCAAGTTGGGCGAATCGGGCGGGAAGGTGAACGGCGTCACAGTGCGGCCGACCGCCTCGTTGACGTAGGTCATGGCGAGCGCCGGCAACTCGGCGCCGCCGACTGCTTCCGGCACGTCAAGCCCCCAGAGGCCAAGCTCGCGGCAAGCGTCATGCAGGGGCGCCAGTTCCTCGGCTGTCAGATGTGCGCCTTCGCCGCGCGTCTCGCGCGCGAGCACCGCAGGCTCCAACGGGATCAGGTAATCGTCTACAAAGCGATCAACGGTCTCCTTGAGCAGCCGGTGCTCTTCTTCAATTCGGAAATCCATGTGTCAAAATATGTGGGTATCAACAGATAAGAGTACACCATGAAAAAGAGGCTTCGTGAAACTTCACTATTATTCTGAAAGGGACTCTCTGTACGTCGAGTTCAATGAAAAGCCGGGCGATCAAACCCGAGAGATTTCACAGAGACTCAATATCGACTTTGATGATCAAGGCTGCGTAGTGGGCATCGATACTGACCACGCATTCAAGATTCTCGATTTGTTTCGGCTGGAGACCGAAGCGTTGCCGATTCAGTCACTCGCAGCGGGGTAATACGCTCATCCCTTATGCAGGCGCACCGAGCAGCATCGCGACAAACACAAGATAATAGTCGTCTGCGCGAGCATCGCCCCCAATACCCATTTCGTCCTGTCTGCCTTGGCTTTTTCGACGGCGATCTTGATGGTCATCTCGATCTTCGCAATGTCGGACTTCGTGGCGAGGTTGGTGTTCAGCAAGCCACCTTCAGTCAAATGCTTGACAAAGCGGCGGGCGTCAAATGCAATCGCTTCACTCATGGAACTATTGTACAAGCGTGAATGAGTTGGTGTCGTGGTCTAGAGTTGTCCATGTTGGCAACAGCGGCAGGATCGAATTGTCGCTGTCGCGACTTCCTACGGCGCAGGCTCCTAGTTTGTTAGAATTCCCTAAAGTCATAGTGTGCCGTCAGTGGAAGAGCATTAGGTGCTGTACGAAAAAAATATCGTTTATTTTCAATAGTTTGTGATGTTTTCATCGCTGTGGGACTTGATGCTGTGTTTGCCATTGGCTTCCACGGACTCGATCAGCTGAGTGTTTAATTTCTCAATGGGGGGAATATGCGAAAGGGAAGGGGAAGAAAGAGAAGGCCGATGAAGCCACGAACGCTTCATTGCGATTTGTCCGACAGCGAACTTTGCGACATTGCAAGCAGAGCCAGGTACGTCGGGAGTACTGAGCATAAGTCCTACAGGAGCCCTGCGGGCGAACCGAACCTGCGTTCAGACGCCACTCCATGCGACAAGGAGATTGAGTTTCCCGCCATCGCAGCCTTGCTATCGGACAGCATTCGGAAGGGTCGCATCAGCAATGCAATTGAGCACGGTTTCCCACGGTACGTTTGGGGGTGGATCGACATGGATCTCTACGAAGCCAGGCATATCAATGGGTATCCTGGCACCTACAAAGGCTATAAGCTCGAACCACCCGAGTATCCCAAGGACAGGGATAAACGCCTGTTTGGAGAATGACCATGTTGGAATTTTCGGTTGAGTGGCAAGACGCTCCCGGGGTGAGGCATCCGGTTCTGGCTCGCACATGGTGCCGACTGACCATACGGGCAGGTGGAAGGCCCGTAAGCCGCCTTTACGACCACCGCACGAAAGGCCGCCGAAATGGCGTGTACGGATCGGCTTTCCCGCTCTGCGCGTGGTTGGTTGACAACTACTGGTTCCTGACCAGCGAGTCCTACAAATGGGCGGCTCGCTACGGCTCACGGTACCTGGCCCGAAACACGTCAGATCGCGCTTGGGTTCAAAGACATAGCTTGCTGGCCGCCAGGGAGGGCGGCGCGTTGCCGGACCTGACACTGTACCGGGACGGCGACAGGGTCACGGCTCGCTGGCTGAAGGACGGCGGGGACAACGCCAACGAGCACATTCGATTTGTCGAGGAAGGGAGCGTCCGGCTACCCCCCGAGGATGTGCGGGGGGCGATCACCCGCTTCGTTAAAGCGGTCCTTGACCGCGTCTCAGGCCTCAGTGACGATGAGGTTCTTCAGTTGCGCGAGGATTGGGAGGAGATTCAGGGCTTGACGGAGGAGGACAGGCGCATCTTCGAGTGGGGCGCCCGTCTTGGCGTCGATGCCCGGTTTGAGGACGAACTGTCCCCTGAGCATGAGGACTTGCTGCGAGCGAACCTGCCTCGTTGGGGCAAGGACATAGCCGATGACCTGCTCAGTTCGTCAACCATCAAGCATTTTGGGGCGGACGCATCCTGGATTGAGGAAGCTCGTGCCTTGGCAGGCAATGATGTCGTTGAACGCCGATCCTCGGCGAAGCGAAGCCTGCCAGCGCTCGCGCCCAAAGGGAAAGCGCACCTGATGGGCCACGCGCACGCTGTTGACTTCAGAAAATCCATGGACATTCCGAACGTGATAACGGACATGGAGGATTTCGTGCGCGACCTTGGGTGGGCCGAAAGCCCTTTCAAAGTGGCGAAGTCGTCTCCTAGCAGCCTCATCCGCGGCTTTCTGGGATACTCAAAAGGCGACGCCCCAGTTTTGGTCGCTCATGGGGACAGTGAAGATACGCCGACCGGACGCTTTCTTTTAGCCAGGTCACTGTACATGCGCATTTGCTCGGAGAGCGGCAAGCCGCGGTTGGTGACGGATTCCCACGTTTGGGACCAGAGGGCATCCCGCGCCTTCGCGGCCGAAATTCTTGCTCCGGCAGAGGGATTGCGAGGCAAGGTCAGGTCAGGCAAGGCGTCCCTGCTCGATGTGCGGCATTTGGCTGAGGATTTCGGGGTTTCCACGGAGGTGGTTCGCCATCAGCTGGAGAACTACAATGTCGCGACGGTGGAAGGAACGCCGTCAAGTGATGCTTTGTGGTAGGTCTGCTTTTACTGAATGCCGACGCACCACCCGGTCGCCGTGGATAGAGCGCTGGGCTGGGCGCCGCGCTCGCCACGCATTTGTGTGCAAGGCATGATCGGCAACTCGCGCGCTCAGGGCAGGAGTGATCGAGGCGAGGTCCCTCAATATGCGTCTTAGGCTGATTTCGGCTTTGATGGTGTTCGTGGGATCCTATCTGCCGCTGAGCTTGATCCTGCTGGTTTAGGACATTGACTTCGCTCTGCTTTGCCACTCGGCATTGACTGTCGAGGTAGGGCATCAGACCAACCGTGCGATGCCGTTCGGCAAGCCGTGGATGCTATGTCTCGTGGTTTTATGCCTAGTGTGCTTCATCCTCACATTGTTCATTTTCCGTTTGGCTGGGAAGAAAGCAAGGGCATCAATCAAAATTGAGGACGCCAAGCATGTGCCATCTGAGCTGATTGGCTATACGCTGCCCTACGTTGTCTCCTTCATGAAGGCAGACTTAGTGGACGAGAGTGGGCTGCTACTGGGTCTGGCGACATTCTTGGTTTGGTTCTTCTGCATCACATACCGCTCTGGCCAAATCGTGCTCAACCCTCTCTTGGCTGTATTCGGATGGAGGCTGTATGAGGTGAGATACCATTTCATTGAGAGCAGAAGAGCATACGTTGGCAAGGCGTTCAGCAGGAATGTCATCTCAAGCGGGGATAGATGTTTACATACCGCTGTTGACGACGTGATGGTCATTGGGAGGATTACGAAGGAGGGGCATGACGACGACGCTAGATGATCTAAAGAATTTCGACGTGCAGGGCGCGACTCTGACATTTTGGGCGGTCAGAAGGAGCATCCCGACTGGTCGGCCTCCCGTATTCACGCCGCGACACGTAGCGACAACGACGGAACTGGACGAGAAACTCCGGTCAGCGATGAAAAACGAGTTCTCACGGATTGAAGAGGTGCAGGAGTACGGCCTGCTGACTGAGAACAACGAGAGCAGTGCGCTTTCGATTGCTGCAGAAGATACCCACGTCGGGCAAATAGTCGATAAGACAGTGGAGGATACGGCCCAGAACAGGGCGGACGGCCTCGATAAGATTAAGAATTCCTTTTGTTACGTAATCAAACTGGTATCGGGAGACGCTGTTGTCCGTGGCGTATGCAAGACCGACGCGAGTTGGCAGATACGCAAATCCGAGTCTTGGATACCTGTTTTTTTCGATCTGATGAGCTTGGCATCGAACCGGCGCCTACAATGCACATATCCCAACGCGTTGACTTTATTGTCGCTGACGACACAATCTTCGTGCTGAACAAAGCGAAATTCGAGTCTGTGCTTAGTTACAAGCAAGCCCACCAAGAGGACTTCGAAGGGCTTCTGGCGGAGAACGAGTTTGTGGACGTGTTCAGTAAAACGGATGCGCTCGTCTCTTATGTTGGTGAAAACAAGATTCAGCTCCGCCGTGCGTCTGCGATTCGGCATAAGGGGCACTACAAGGATCCCGGGTTCATGGAGAATCTGCGCAGGCATCACGCGAATTATCAACTGAACATCGATTTCGACGAGGAGGGGCGTATCATAGCGACTCCGTCAGCGTGCAAGGATATCTTCCAAGCCCTCCTTGACCACCTGCTGGCGTCGGGATTCTCACGAAATGTCTATGACGTGCCAGATGTGAAGCGGGTGCGACGATGACGGATTCCGGCATTGGCGGACGACCAGCAGATGACCGCTGATATCTCGTAGGTGAAGGATGCTAGAGCGCCTTCGTTTTGTCGGGACTACGACACCGCGAGCGTTGTCCAACGCTGCATGAGGGTGAACAGGACGTGAATCTGCGATCATTGGAGGACGATTGTGGACATGCGCCTGCGTGGGGTGGAGACGATGGACGCTACTGGCGGGCGTGCCGCTTTTATGCCGGGCATTGGACCGGGCATCGGTCTGCGAGCTGCTGGAACGGACGCTGAGGCGGTTCGGACACCGGCGCCTTGGCCCGGGCGGCCTAGGGGGTGGTCAGGCGCTTCCTGATCCGATTCACGGGGGCACGCCCTGCTCCCGCGCTCGAACCGTCCAAGGGGCGGGGAACCCCCCGCCCATTGGTTGACGGAAGCGCGCAGGCTCCGCCGCTACGCAGGCGCACCGAGCGGCATCGCGACAAACGCAAGAATAATAGTCGTCTGCGCGAGCATCACCCCCAATACCCATTTCGTCGTGTCTGCCTTGGCTTTTTCGACGGCGATCTTGATGGTCATCTCGATCTTCTCGATGTCGGACTTCGTGGCGAGGTTGGTGTTCAGCAAGCCGCCTTCAGTCAAATGTTTAGCAAAGCGGTGGGTGTCAAATGCAATCGCTTCACTCATGTGACTATTGTACAAGCGTGAATGAGTTGGTGTCGTGGTCTCATTCACGAACTCACCAAGCAACCAGAGGCGCCCGCAAGCGGACGCCTCTGGCTCCTTGGA
>JAPOTJ010000009.1 GCA_026709225.1 Gammaproteobacteria bacterium
ATCAAACTAATAATGCCGGATCAGCGCACCCACAAGCGCCCAGATGCAAGGCGCGGCCCGCAGGGAACATCAGGTATATTGCCAAGGGTCGCAACGGAGCCCTCAGCCAAGAAGCGCGAGGGGCAGCCCTCGCAAGAATGTCGATGGGCGCTTGTGGGCGCGCTGATACCTCATTTTTAGTTTGACGGAGCACTAGGGTGACTTCCAAGGACTACTTCATCGAAATCGACCCAGGCTACGATGTCTGCGCAGACGAGACGTTTTCATCAGCCTGCGCGAACACCCGTCTGCCGTATGTAGAGGATGAGCAGTGGGACATGCTTCGTCCGGGCGATGCTGAACAACTGATGACGCGCCTCATGGCGGGCTACCACCGCCCAACGCTCGCTCGTACCATCGAGATACTACGGGACATTCAGGTCGCTTCAAGCGGCGAGATCGCCTTCTTTCACGAACTCTTAAAACAATTGACACCCCGAGAATGTCATAGCTTTATGGAGTCAACCGAATCGACGCCACGCGAAATGGCTGCACTCATGCGCGCGTCTCAAATTCGCGATGCGGTTCTGGTGAACTGGATCAATCAGTATTCGAGCGACCCCGACTGGCGAGACGATGAAGTGTTGTCTGTGGTGTATGGAGACCGGATGACGGTGGTGAATGGGCTGCCCATCGACCGGGAATTTGCGGAGCATATGCGGCGAAGGAATCAGTCAAGCACTTGACAGCACTACTGATACGATAGGAGCATCATTTCGCTCCATAACAGCTTTATAATAGCTCCATTCTCATTCGGAAACAGCCCATGCCTGATCTCTCGATCAAGAACGTACCAGAATCGGTCGTTGCGGAGCTCCGTTCCCGCGCAAAGATGAATCATCGTTCGCTTCAGGGCGAATTGATGTCTATCGTGTGTCAAGCGGCTGAAGTTGGATTCAGCGGAATCAAGGAAAGCGCATACGAGCAGGTCACATCTGGCTGGATAACTGCCGAGCAGCTTCTCGCCGAGCAGAAAGCGCAAGGGATCGAAGTAGATTATTCATCTCCGCAGGCGGTCGACATTATTCGCCAAGAGCGCGATGCAAGAGCAAGATGACTCAGCCCTTCATCGCAGAACCGAAACACGCATATCATCGACTTCCGCCTATCGTGGTTGATTGCAGCGTGCTTGCCGCCTTGCTATTCCATGAATCGCGCCGAGAGCCTGCCGCCATGTCGCTCGCTGGTAAATCTCTGTTTGCGCCTCGGTTGATCGATGACGAAATCATTAGCGTTGCATTGAAGAAAGCGAGAGCAGGCGCCGCCGACGTTGCGAAGCGTGGCCTCGACAACTTATCTCAATTCAACCTCACGCGCCGCGACACAAATGCTTTGGCGCGATGGCAGCTCGCAAGACGAACCAGCCTATCCGCCTATGATGCCGCATACTTGCAACTAGCTATCGAACTGAACGCACCTCTCGCAACATTTGATCGCGCGCTGGCTGCAGCAGCGTCCGAGGTTCTCGGCAACCAATAGCGGCACAACTTCGAGATCGAAGAAATTGTCGTCACCGCGCACAAGCGCGAAATGTCGCTCATCGACACACCGACCAGAGTCAGTGTGGCTACCAGTGAGCAAACCGAAGCGTACCGCATCGGCGTGCAAGCGATGTATGCGTCTTAGCGGAGCACGCGAATAAGGCATTACACTGTCCGGCATGACTGAATTTTTCAGCGCGCCGATACTCAATGCCCCCTACGAGCCGCCGACGCGGCATTGGGAGCTTGACGCTCGCCGAAGGCCAACAGGCAAGATTGCGAACTCGCGCAGGGAGGCCAAGTACACGACCGCGGTGCCGATGGCGAAGGAAATCGAGCCTGATCTACTAGCGGAATCTGACCTCGGCAGCACGCAAGCCTTTGATCCGATACCGATCATCAACGAGATTCGCAGCCGTGTGGAAGCATGGCGACGACTGCCGCCTGAACACTGCGGCGTGACACCCACCACGGCGCGACTGCTTCGCCACTGGCGAGAACACGATTTTCACGCGAGGCGTCCGTTCTTCTGCCAAGTCGAAGCCGCCGAGACCGCCATTTGGCTTGCCGAAGTCGCAGGCTGCCCGGGAGGCGGCCCGGCCGCGCATGAAGATGTGCGCAGCCACCTCCGGGGCGCCAACAACTACGCCAATCCTGAGCTCTATCGAATCGCGCTCAAACTCGCAACCGGCGCGGGCAAGACGACGGTCATGGCCATGCTGATCGCGTGGCAGACCTTAAATGCCGTGCGCATGCCCAATAGCACGAGGTTCACGAGCGGATTCTTGATTGTCACGCCCGGCATCACCATTCGCGACCGTTTGGCGGTACTTGAACCCAACCATCCCGACAACTATTACAAGAAGTTTGAACTGGTGCCGAGCGACATGCTCTCGCAACTCGGCAGAGCGAAGATCGTCATTACCAATTTCCACGCCTTCAAGCTGCGAGAGCGCACGAAACTCGCCGCGGGCAATAGAGACCTCCTCGCTGGACATGGCGAGCCAATTCCGACCATCGAAACCGAAGGGCAAATGCTGTCGCGCGTCTGCTCGGAGCTTCTCGGCATGAAGAACGTCATGGTCATCAACGATGAAGCGCACCACTGCTATCGCGAAAAACCAGGCGACTCAGAAGAAGGCGACAAGGACAGAGACGCGAACGCGGAAGCGCAGCACAACACCGAATCCGCGCGGCTTTGGATCAGCGGAATCGAAGCCCTGAATCGACAAGTCGGTGTGCGCTACGTATTTGACCTCTCTGCCACGCCGTTCTTCTTAAGCGGCTCCGGGTATCGGGAAGGCACGCTCTTCCCGTGGACCATGAGCGACTTCTCCCTGCTTGACGCGATTGAGTGCGGTATCGTCAAGCTGCCCCGAGTGCCCGTCGCCGATGATGTTTCGGAAGGGCAACTGCCGCGCTTTCGCGAACTCTGGAAGCATGTCGGCCCGCACCTGCCAAAGAAAAGAGGACGGAAATTTGGCGCGCTCGATCCATCCACCTTGCCGACTGACCTCGAAAACGCTCTGACCACGCTCTACGGGCACTACCGGCAGACTTTCGATACGTGGCAAACGGCGAACCTTCCCATGCCGCCAGTGTTCATTGTCGTGTGCAATAACATTGCAACTTCGGAACTTGTCTACAAGTTCATTGCGGGCTTTGAGCCCGACGACAGCGATGGATACGCGGTTCCGGGGCGCCTCGATCTCTTTTCTAATTATTCGAAGGATGGCGCGCGCCTTGAGCGTCCGCGAACGCTGCTCATCGACAGCGAACAACTCGAATCGAGCGAATCCCTGAATGATTCGTTCCTGAAAGCAGCGAAGGACGAAATCGCGCGGTTCAAACGCGAGTTGCAAGAACGCAAGCGCGACACTCAGGCTGATTTGACGGTGGAAGACCTGTTGAGAGAAACACTGAACACGGTCGGCAAGCCGAATCGCCTCGGCGCGTCGATTCGTTGCGTCGTGTCGGTCGCCATGCTGTCAGAAGGCTGGGACGCCAATACGGTAACGCACATTCTCGGCGTCCGAGCCTTCGGCACGCAGCTCCTCTGTGAGCAAGTTGTAGGTCGTGCGCTGCGTCGTCAATCCTATGAAACCAGCGATGACGGCAAGTTCGACGTCGAGTACGCCGACGTACTCGGCATCCCATTCGACTTCGCAGCCGAGCCCGTGGTCGCGCCGCCGCGCGCGCCCGCGCCGCCCACGCATGTCCATGCTGTACGCCCCGACCGCGACCATTTGCGAATTGAATTCCCGAGGGTGCAAGGCTACGCCTACGATCTTGGCGATGAGAAACTGCAAGCAACCTTTACCGAAGAGTCGGTTCTCAGATTGACGCCGGACAAGGTCGGCCCGACGCGCACTGAGAATCGCGGCATTCTCGGCGAGAATATCGAACTCACACCGGAGCTTTTGAACGGTGCGCGCAACTCCACGATTGCATTTCATCTCGCCGAATGGCTCGTGAAGACGCACTTCCGCGATGCGAAACACTCGTGTTGCCTACATCTGTTCGATGACTTGCTCAGCATCGCGCGCCAATGGCTCGATAGGGGGTATCTCGTCTGCGAAGACGGCACTCATCCCTCGCAACTGCTCTACTCGCTGCTCGCTGACGAAGCCTGCGTCAAAATCGCGCAGGCCATTCGCGGCCGCTACGGAGAACGCTATATCCGAGCCATGCTTGATCCGTGCACTCCGTGCGGATCAACCGATGATGTTGATTTCCACACCACCAAAACCGACCTGTGGAAACCAAATACAAATAGAAGTCATCTCAGCCACGCGGTATGCGACAGCAGTTGGGAACGGCACTTCTGTTCGATCTTGGATAAGCACGAACTCGTCGTGAGTTATGCCAAGAACCATGGGCTTGGCTTCACCGTACCGTATCGAAAAGCCGGTCAAATTCATCAATACGTGCCGGACTTCATCGTCGTTGTGGGCGAGAAGGATGTGAATCAATGGCACGTGGTGGTCGAAATCAAAGGCGAACAAACCGAAGAGTCCAAGATCAAGTCGCAGGCCATCCAAAACGAATGGCTCGCGGCTGTGAAGAAGCTTGAAGGCGTCGGTCGCTGGGAGTTCATTGAACTGACGGATATTGACAGCATGGCGCAGAAGTTCAACCGCTTCGTGAAACGGTTGCCACCGCCATGGCCGATACATGACTTCAAGGCGATGCTCGCTGCGGCGCCGCTCGAAGGGGTTGATCTTGAGCGTCCGCCGTCCCCAAGCCGAGAGATCGACTTCTTCTAATGTACCTGCTAGACACCAATGTGGTTTCAGAGATTCGCAAGGGAGACCGATGCGATGAGCAGGTCGCGAGCTGGTACAGGGGGACGGATACTTCGAACTTGTATCTCAGCGTGATGGTGACAGGTGAGATACGGCGCGGCATTGAGCGGGCAAGTGCTCGCGATCCTCGAAAGGCTGAACACCTCTCAAACTGGCTCGACAGCATCAAGCAGCAATATCATGGACGAATACTCGCGGTGGATGCTCGCATTGCCGACGAATGGGGCAAGATGACAGCGGCACGAGCAGACCATGATGTTGACTGTCTGCTTGCTGCGACCGCCAAAGTACACGGACTGACATTGGTCACGAGAAACGTCAAACATGTCGAAGATTTGGGCGTCTCAGTGTTCAACCCTTTCAAATATTCTTGAAACTTCAGTCGAGGCTCACAGCATGGCAAAAGCGACACGGAAGAAAACCGTAACCGCCATCACACATCGGGAAACGTCGCGCACCAACATCCCGACATCGGAGATGGAGTCGCTCGTGCGGGATGAGGACAAGACACCTATTCAAGTCGCTTTTGAGCGCAGAAACCACGACCTCGACCCGCAGCTTGTCTGGCGGGGCAAGTACGAACAGGATCAGTCGGATCTGCATATCCAAGCACCGCCGCTCTATATTCAGGAGAAAGTGCATCCCAAGGCGTTGATTGATGACTTGCGCAAGGAAAGCGCGCAGGAGGCGCCCGATCTCTTTTCAGACTTCAACGGCCTGCCGGATGCTGACGCCAAGACCGAGTTCTATCAGCACGAACAGAATTGGTCGAATCGCATGATCTTAGGCGATTCGCTACAGGTGATGGCGAGCCTTGCCGCACGCGAAGGGCTGCGCGGGAAGGTGCAGTGCATTTATTTGGATCCGCCCTATGGCATCAAGTTCAACTCGAACTTTCAGTGGTCCACGACGAGTCGGGATGTGAAGGATGGAAAGACGGAACACATCACCCGCGAACCGGAGCAGGTCAAGGCGTTTCGCGATACTTGGCGGGATGGGGTTCATTCGTACCTCACATATCTACGCGACCGGCTGACGGTGGCGCGAGAACTGTTGACCCAGAGCGGTAGCATCTTCGTTCAGATTGGCGATGAAAATGTGCATCGGGTACGAGCAGTCATGGACGAGGTGTTTGGAGAAGATACATTCGCGAGCCTCATTACCATCAGGAAGACGACAAGTGAAGGAGCGAGTCTCCTCGGAACAACTACCGACTTTGTGCTTTGGTACACTCGAAACCCCGCAGAGGCCAAGTTCAGGCCCGCGTACCAGCCCAGAAGCGAAAAGGCAGAAAGTCGCTACTCTCAAGTTGCTGCCGACGGAAGAAGGTATCGGTCCGACAACATCACGAGTTCCCGTCCTGCTGGTAAGGGTGATGTCGCTTCATTCACATGGATCGGGTTCCAGTTCGAACCTGGTGCAGGGACGTTCAAGACTACACGGAAAGGTCTCCAAAGATTGGGCCTCGCCGAACGACTGCAATCGTCCTTAGCTGGGAAACTCAACTACATACGTTTCCATCGTGATTTCGGGGTTGCGCTCGTGGGGAACTTGTGGGACGACATCAGTGGCGCAGTACAAAACAGGGCTGATCCCAAGGTTTATGTGGTTCAATCTTCGTCGCAACTTGTTCAACGTTGCATCCTAATGACCACCGACCCCGGCGACCTCGTCCTCGACCCCACCTGCGGCTCCGGCACCACCGCCTACGTCGCTGAACAGTGGGGCCGCCGCTGGATCACCATCGACACATCCCGCGTCGCCCTCGCCCTCGCCCGCGCGCGCATCATGGGCGCACGCTACCCCTACTACCTGCTCGCCGACAGCCGAGACGGGCAGATCAAAGAAGCCGAGGTCACTCGTGCAGCGCCATCCGAACTGCCCACCTACGGACATATCAACCAAGGCTTCGTCTACGAGCGTGTGCCGCACATCACTTTGAAATCAATCGCCAACAACAGCGAAATCGACACCATCTATGAAGCGCGGCAACCAGCCGTCGAGTCCGCGCTCGCCGACCTCAACCGCTCACTCTCAGGCCACCAAACACCATTCCATATCGATACTGGCGGGCGCAAGGGCGATACCGTTCGCTTTGAAGCTGCCAACGAGCGCGTCACTCTACCGAGCGGCGAAGAAGTCCCTGCGTCCGAGCTTCTCGAATGGGAAGTCCCGCGCGAAGCAACCGATGATTGGCCAGCAAGCGCCAAGCAACCGCTCGAACAGTTCTGGCAAGCTCGCATCGAGCGCCAGCGAGAGATCGACGCTTCGATTGCGGCGCGCGCAGATTCCGAGCTGCTCTACGACAAACCGTATGAGGACAAGAAGAAAGTCCGTGTGGCCGGGCCGTTCACAGTCGAATCGCTCAACCCGCACCGAATGGTTGAAGCCTCACCCGCGAGCCGCACTCCGCCGTCATCAGAAGTCCAAGATCAGCGCGGCGAATATCACGTTGAAGGGCCGCCTGCCATATCCGGCTACGACTTCTTCGGCATCATGCTCGAACAGCTCCGCATCGCTGGCGTCCAGCAGAAGGACAAGGCGAGCAAGATCGAGTTCGAGTCGCTCGAAGGCTATCCGGGCACGCTCATCTGCGCCGAAGGTCACTACCAAGAGGGCAACAAGCTGCGCCGCGCGGCGATTCTTATTGGTCCTGAACACGGCACGGTGAGTCGGGCGGACCTGATCGAAGCAGCGCGCGAAGCAGCCGATTGCCGGTTCGACGTGCTCATCGCGTGTGCCTTCAGCTACGACGCCCAAACCACTGAATTCAACCGGCTCGGCAAGCTCCCCGTTCTGAAAGCGCGCATGAACGCCGACCTGCACATGTCCACGGATCTCAAGAACACCAAGCACGGCAACCTGTTCGTCATCTTCGGCGAGCCCGATATTGAAGTCCTTGACGCGCCCGACAATCAGATTCGCGTGAAGATTCGCGGCATCGACATCTTCGACCCTCGCACTGCCGAAGTGCGCTCAAGCGAACCTGACGACCTTGCCTGCTGGTTCGTGGACACCGACTACAACATGGAGAGCTTCTTCGTGCGTCATGCCTACTTCCTTGGCGCGAACGACCCATACAAGAACCTCAAGCGCACACTCAAAGCGGAGATCGACGAAGACGCCTGGCTGAGCTTGAAATCGGACACTTCCCGGCCTTTTCCCAAGCCACGTTCGGGACGCATCGCGGTCAAGGCGATCAACCACTTGGGCGATGAAGTGATGAAGGTGATTCATGTCAATGGGGCGCAGCGATGAACGAATCAAGAAACAATTGCCTTGTGACAAGCCTTCGATTCGCTCCTTTGACTTGCCGTGGCTGATCGCCCGTCTACAACATTCTATTCACACGAACGTGTTCTGTCCTTGATGTAGTCGTGCATGGATGGGATAGGCACTGTCAGGTCGCCGGTTGTGTCTTCTTGAAGCACACCGCGATGAATGAGCATATAAAACGCTTCCTCATATGGCAATTTTTGATTGATAAGTGGATGGTTTTTGTACGCACGTTCAACGGCTTCATATACCGCATATTCCTTCACGCTTCCTCCTTTTGGTATTGTTGAAACCACCTCGTATAAAAGAGGCTGAGGAATAGCTTCTACTCGACCTATGTAATAATCCTCTCGACGAGCTTGTGACCGTTGTTGTATTGCATCGATATCGCATTTTGCGAGTTGCCCATTGACGTTGATGAATTCTTCGCTGATGGCCTGTAGGGTGTTTGTCAAATGCTGCGGCCACCCCATGGATTCGTCAATGACGAGTTGTTGAAGGGCTGTTATATCGCTTCCGTGGTGATCAATGCCAAACTCTTCGTTGTTGAGAAACGCTTCAAGTGAAGCGAGCACTTCTTGTCCATGCAGCGGTTGGAGTGTCGTTGTGCTACCGAACGATAGTCTTGAGACACCAAGTTGACTCAACTTCGATTCGGTGTCGCTCAACCCTCCTGCAACCAAAGACACATTGCCGGATTTCCCCGCATGGAGTTGTTGGAGAATCGAACTTTTTCCGTCAGGGAGATCACCATTCGCGTTTTGCGCTTCGTCAAGGAACAAGAGCAGCGGCTTGCTTTGGTTTTTCCGCAAATTCATCAGTTGACGAATAGTTGTCACTTCTTGTGGTATTATCGTTGTTGCTGACGCCACGCCACCTTCTGCAACCATTGCCTTCACGTCGCCGTGTATTGTGCGTTGATACGATTTTTGGAGTGTGTCCGCAATGTCGGGTTCGATTTGTTCCAACACCTCAAACAGTGCGACATCCGGTCTGTGTGTGAGCGCCGAATCCAATTCCGCGGTCACACATTCACCTCGCACCAATTCTCTAAGGTGATTCAACAATGCTGTCTTGCCTGCACCGGGCGCACCTTGAAATAGAACTGTGTTGCCTTGTGTCTCACCCTCTTTGAGGTTGCTGAGTGCTGCGTGAGCGATCGCAAGTTCTTCACTACGTCCTGCAAAAAAAAGGGTGTTGTACGGTCCTTTCTATTGATGTACTTTTGGAGGGCTGAGGGATTGAACTGCGCCATCAAGCGATTCAACAAGAACCTAAAAAACGTTAGGAGTTTAGCATAGGCACATTAACGAATAAGACAGGGAGTGCCGTGTGTGCGGCTTCTTCACCCAAGCCCATGCGGAGCGCCCCAACTTTCTGGCGATTCTCGCCGACGACTTGGGCTATTCTGACATCGGTGCCTTCGGCGGAGAAATTCACACGCCGAATCTCGACGCGCTCGACTCTTAAGTTAGTCTCAGATCGAGTCTATGCGGTGCGCATAGCCGCCATTCCGGCGTCAAGCTCACCGGCGCATCTTCAGCCGCCAAGGAAACGACTTGCCCCGGTTGCCAGCTCGGGCTAGAGACCGCTTCTAGCTTGACAAGCGCGGACGCATCCGGCGAACCCATCTTGACTTCGACCGGAAACACTCGGCCGTCAGCCTCGACAAGAAAATCAATCTCTTGACCATCTCGCGTGCGCCAAAAATGCACGTCAGCTTCACGCGCCCGGTGGCGAAAGGCCTTCAGAATCTCGCAGAGAACCCCCGTCTCGAAAAGAAAGCCGCCCATCGGGCCAAGCCGCGCTTGTTCGGCGGTTCGCCAACCGCTGAGCCATGCGGCGAGACCGGCGTCCAAGAAGTAGAGCTTTGGACTCTTGGTCATTCGCTTGGTTCGATTGGTGTGGTATGGGTATAAGAGCTTGATGAGCAGTCCATCTTCGAGCAGGCTCAGCCATTCGCGCACGGTCGCAGGCGACACCATTGCGTCCCTGCCCAAATCTGACAAGCTGATGACACGCCCAGTCCGAAGCGCGCAGAGCCTGACAAATGTCTCGAATTCCCTGCGTTTCCCGACTCTCGCAAGCTCTCGAATATCGCGCTCGATGTAGGTTTGCAAGTAGGACGAAAGGTACAGGTCTCGAACCTCCCGCTCCCTGACACCGTGCAGTTTCGGAAACCCGGTCTCCAACAGGCGCTCGAAGTGTTCGTTCGGCGAAACCATGCGATTCCCGTCTTTCTCGTCGAGCGATAAACCGAGAAGATTGAGGATTGCCACTCTCCCGGCAAGCGTTTCGCTCACGCCTTCCATCACCTGAAAATTCTGCGAACCAGTCAGTCGAATGGCGCCCGGACCAAGATTTCCCTCATCCACAAGCTGTTTGATTGGACTTAAAAGTTGCGGCGCATATTGAATTTCGTCAATGATGAACGGAGGCTCAATATCTTTCATGAAGAGCACCGGGTCACGGTTCGCACGCGCTCGCACCGCAAGGTCATCAAGATTCACGTAGGCGTATCCGGCGCTGCACCGATGAAGCAGCGAACTCTTCCCGACTTGGCGTGGGCCGATGAGCAACCAAACGGAAAAAAGCCGCAATTGTGGAGCAGGTGTGGTGAAAACCGGCTCAAATGTTCTATGAATCCAAATGTTTGGCATATCAAAAGTATACTTCAAATCTGCCCAGAGCAGGTTGAGTGGCACCGAGCCCGGAATCGGCAGGCGTTAGAACTCGACCACCGGAAGCGTCACATACGAAGGCATCACATCGTCATGATGCACCGTCACACGCGCCTTCCGCACCCGTATCGCCGAGGCAATTGGCTCGCCCGTGTTGGGATTCGGGTCGTAGAGCGGAAACTCGGTGCCGAGGATGTTGATGCGCAGTCGATGACCGGCGGGGATGGTGTGACCGATATAGATGAGCGGCACGTCAACAATGTAGACCTCACCCGGTTCCAGCAGGAACTCCTTATCGAAGCCTTGGCGATATTTGAGTTCTGTGCATGGCTGAATGGATCTAAGTGCAGGGCTTGAATCAAGCCCTACATCATTTCGAAAATGATGTACACATGAGTTTGTACTCTCCGACGCAACCCTACAGCCACTGTACGATGGACAATAAACCTTCCGAATAGGAACGAACACTTGAACCAGATCGACAACCTGAAAAGTCTCAACAATAAGGTCGCCCTCGTCACCGGCGCCGGACAAGGCGTTGGTCAAGGCATCGCCTTCGCGCTCGCCGCAGAAGGCGTCAGTGTCGCGGTCGCCGGGCGCACTTTGGAGAAGCTCGAGGCTACGGTGCGCACCATAGAAGAGCGTGGCGGCAAGGCGATCGCGATTCAGTGCAACGTCAAGTCGATAGACGATTTGCGGCGATCGGTTGATACCTGTGTGGCCACGCTCGGCGGACTTAACATTCTTATCAACAACGCGCAGGAAGTGCCGCTTGGCACGCTCGATCAAGTGTCCGACGAAGCATTCACCGCCGGCTTCGAGTCCGGCCCGCTCGCGACTTTCAGGC
>JAPOTJ010000008.1 GCA_026709225.1 Gammaproteobacteria bacterium
TAGTTGAGCGATAAACGTATTCCATGTTTCTATTTTACTTTATTTTACGTGTGGTGTGGCGTGTGCGGATTTTGCTACATAAGTCCCATTAGAATCCATCCGATGACCAAGACCGCCAGAGTATTTTGGAATGGTCGCTCTCAAGCAGTCCGCCTTCCAAAAGAATTTCGGATGCCCGGACACGAAGTGCGCATCCGTAAACAGGGAAGCGGAGTGCTTATCGAGCCAATCGAGACTGGGTGGGAATGGCTCGATGAAATTGCCGGAAAGTTCTCACCTGACTTCTTTGCACAAGGCCGGGCGCAGCCTTATCTCTCCGAGCGGGAAGGCCTGCACCAAGCGTTTGAGAAATAGCAAATCAGGGGCTGACAACAGGAAGCTTTCATGCACTGCGACCGCCAAATCGGAGTCCGGTTCCGCCACCACCCATTTCACGGCGACACTGGCGTCTATCACAAACCGCGTCACCTTTCTCGGCGTCCCTCGCGTTGCAGTTCCTCAGCCGGTGTCTGTTGCCTGCCTTGAGTGATCTTGCGCATGCGAGCCGCCAGCTCGACAAAGGACGGTTCAACTTCCGCGGAAAGCGCTTGCCGCAAAATCTCGCGATGCTCCGCTTCAGCGGAACGACCGTTGAGCGCTGCGCGTCGCTTCAATCTGATGACGAGGCTGTCCTCCTCCTTGCGGACTTGTACGTTTCTGGACACGGCGTGCGCCTATGAGCCTTCGTGACATATCTGACGGCATTGTACCCAATGCATACTTCACCTTGAGGAATTGCTCTATGAAAGTTTGATCAAGCCGTCGCTAGCCGCCAGCCGAAACACAATAGAATAGCCACATGAAACTCGACTACCTCGAACGAAGCACCGGCTCAAACCCGGTCGGCACTGTCATTTGGCTGCACGGGCTCGGCGCGGATGCAACTGACTTCGAGCCGCTGGTGCCTGTGCTGAAGCTCGATCAGCCGCTCAAGTTTGTGTTCCCCAACGCGCCGAAGCGGCCGGTCACGATCAACGGCGGCATGGAGATGCGCGCCTGGTACGACGTCGATCTATCGGCGCCGCTCGCCAGCAGCGCGGACATTGATGCTTCCACCGCCGCGATTCTTGCTCTCGCAGAACAAATGCGCGGCGAGGGCGGCACCGACAACATCGCCCTCGCTGGCTTCTCGCAAGGCGGCGTGATCGCGCTCAACGCCTTGGTCACCGCCAAAACGAAGTTCCGCGGCGTCATGGCGCTGTCGACCTACGTCCACAACGCCGAAGGGCTTATGGATATTGTGCGGCTTGAGAATCTCGACACGCCGGTGTTTATGGCGCACGGCCTGCTCGATCCCATGATCCCCGCGCACCGCGGCGTTGCCTCGCGCGAAGCCTTGAACGCCCTTGGCTACCCGATCGAATGGCGCGAGTACCGCATGGGACACGAGGTCTGCCCGCAGGAGATTTCGGACATCAGTCGTTGGCTCAACAAGGTATTTGGCTGATGCATCGCGTGTTCGTCGATGGCAGCACCGGGACAACTGGGCTTGACATCATCACTCGCTTGCGGGCGCGCTCCGACCTAGAGTTGATCACACTCGATGCGTCTGATCGGCGCGATATGAAGGCGCGTATTGACGTCATCCATGCCGCCGATGTGTCCGTGCTCTGCCTGCCGGATGACGCTGCCCAAGCGCTGGTCTCCGCGCTCGGCAACAGCGACGCACGGCTGCTCGACGCAAGTTCCCGACATCGCACCGATCCGAGCTGGGCTTATGGGCTACCGGAGCTGTGCGAAGGCCAGCGGGCGCGCATCGCATCGAGTACGCGAGTCTCCAATCCAGGCTGCTACCCGACCGGATTTTTATTGACCGTGCGTCCGCTCGTCGATGCTGGACTCATCGACAAGAAGGCCGAACTCACGATGCACGCGGTCTCGGGCTATTCGGGCGGCGGCAAGCAGATGATCGCGAGATATGAGGCGGCGGCGCACAATCTCGCGGCGCGTCCCTATGCGCTCGCGCTCAATCACAAGCACCTGCCGGAGATGCGCGTTCATGCCGGGCTCGACCGAGCGCCGCTCTTCTCGCCCATGGTGTCGAACTATTACAAAGGCATGATCACGCAAGTGCCGCTCTGCGCAAGCGCAAGCCAGCAACAAGTCCACCAGCTTCTTCACGAGCGCTATTCGGATGAGCCGTTTGTTCATGTCCATCCGCTCGACGATACGACGTGCCTTGACCAAGGCGCGCTGCCGGCAGATGGCGCCAATGACACCAATCGTATCGACCTCTTCGTTTTCGGCGATGATGCGCATGTGTTGCTGACAGCGCGGTTCGACAACCTTGGCAAGGGCGCGTGCGGCGCGGCCATGCAAAACCTCAATCTGATGCTTGGTATTGACGAATGTACAGGACTGCATAGATGACGACCGGCTTGACACTCGGTGCCTTGCGTGCGTGTCCGCCGAGCGAGCGCATGCGCCTGCTTGATCAACTACGCGACGAGCATCGCGCGCTGCAAGCGCTCGGCCTCGCCCTCGACCTCACGCGCGGCAAACCGGCTGCGGAGCAACTCGACATCTCGGATGCGATGGACGGGCTGTTGCAAGAAGGCAGCAATTCGGTCGATGGCATAGACGCCCGAAACTACGGCACACTCGAAGGCTTGGTTGAAGCGCGCGAACTTGGCGCTCGGCTGCTCGATGTCGATGCTTCGGATGTCATCGCGTGGAACAACGCGAGCCTGACCTTGATGTACTACCTGCTGCACTTCGCGCATCATCTTGGAATCAATGGCCGCCCGCCGTGGCAGTCCGTATGTGGCGATGATGCCGTCAAATTCCTCTGTCCAGTACCGGGCTATGATCGCCACTTCACCCTCACCGAAGCGCTTGGCATCGAGATGATCAATGTGCCTTTGCTCGATGACGGGCCTGATATGGATCGAATCGAGTCGCTTGTCCGAGACGATTCGCTCATCAAAGGCATCTGGAACGTGCCGAAGCATTCCAACCCAACCGGCGTCACCTACTCCGATGCCGTCGTTGACCGCCTTGCCGCCTTGCCGCGCATGGCCGGCGAGGGTTTTTTGGTGCTGATGGACAACGCCTACGGCGTGCATGACCTGCATTTCCCAGGCCCGCGCCTGAAGTCACCATTGGCGGCGGCGAGGCAAGTCGGCACGCAAGACCAAATGGCGCTGTTCGCCTCTACGTCAAAGATCACCTACGCTGGCTCAGGGGTCAGCTTCTTCGCGGCGGGCGCGCACCTTCGAAAAGCCATGTTGAAGGGGCTTTCCGTGCTCGCGGTGGGGCCGGACAAGGTCAATCAACTGCGCCACGCACGCTTTCTTGAAGGCCGCATTGAAGAACAGATGCGCGCACAGGCCGCACTCATGCGGCCAAAATTCGAACTCGTGGAGCAGCGCTTGGCGAAAGGACTCGCGGGACTTGCCGAGTGGAACACGCCGACAGGCGGCTACTTCGTGTCGGTCAATCTTGCGCCAGGCACCGCCACGCGCTGCGTCGAACTCGCGCGCGAAGCTGGCGTTGCGCTCACGCCCGCAGGCGCGGCCTTTCCTTACGGCAGCGATCCGGAAGATCGCCATATTCGCCTTGCGCCGAGTTTTGCTACGCTTGATGACCTCGGCGAAGCCATGGACGCTTTCGTCCTGTGCGCGCGGCTCGCGACGCTCGAGTCGATTGACAAGAAGGCGGCGCGCTCATGACCCGCAAGCGACGCGAATGGTCGCTCGATGAATTCAAAGTCGCCGAAGCGCCGGGGCTTGACCGCTTTCACGATTTCGGCCTGCCCTTGCCGCTGATGCGCGGCATCGCCCGACTCGGCTTCGAATACTGCACGCCCATCCAGAGCGAAGCGCTGCCCTACGCCTTGAGCGATTACGACATCGTTGGTCAAGCGCAAACGGGTACCGGCAAGACGGCAGCGTTTCTCATCGCGCTCATCACGCATCAGCTTGAGAATCCGTTGCCGGCGCCGCGCGAGCCGGGCTTTCCGCGTTCGCTCATCCTCGCGCCGACGCGCGAGCTCGCCATGCAGATCGCCGATGATGCCGTTGAGATTGCGCGCTATTGCTCGACGCGCGTGGTGTCCGTCATCGGCGGTATGGATTTCGAGCGGCAGCGCCTGCGTCTTGCCGAGGACGCCATCGATATCCTCGTCGCGACGCCGGGCAGATTGATCGACTTCTCGCGCCGCCGACATGTTGATTTGAGTCGCGTGGAATCGCTCGTCATCGACGAAGCTGATCGATTGATGGACATGGGCTTCATTCCCGATGTGCGCAGGATCGTGCTGATGACGCCGCACAAGAAAGCGCGCCAGACACTCTTCTTCAGTGCCACCTACAACGACGATGTGAAGCGCATCGCCGAATCCTGGACCCGAGAGGCCATTCATATTCAAGTCAAGCCTGAGCAGATTGCCGCCGAGAGCATCGACCAGCAATTCTGGATGGTCGGTCGCAAGGACAAGCTCAGTGTGCTGAAAGCGCTGCTCGACACCGTCGGGGGCACCCGTGTGCTGGTGTTCGTGAATCGGCGCGACCAAGGTGCTCGTGTGGCCGACGGCCTCAAGCGGCTCGGTGCAAACTGTCAATTGCTGACCGGCGATGTGCCGCAGAAAAAGCGCCTCAAGGTGCTGTCGCGCTTTCGCGACGGCGAATCACCGACCCTGGTCGCGACGGATGTCGCTGGCCGCGGTCTGCATGTGGAAGCCATCTCACATGTCGTAAACTTCGACCTTCCCTATGAGGCGGACGACTATGTGCATCGCATTGGCCGCACCGGGCGAGCGGGCGCCGAGGGCAAGGCAGTGAGTTTCGTGTGCGAAGACGATGCCTTCTCGTTGCCCGCCATCGAAGAGGTGCTTGGGTCAGCCGCCAATTGCGTGCATCCGCCTGAATCGCTGCTCGAGACGCTCAAGTGAGCGTCGGCACACGCGGCATCATCATACTTGCGGCGTTGGTTGTCATCGCCGCAGGCATCAAGGCGGCGCAGGCGCTGATGGTGCCGTTTCTCCTGTCCGTGTTCGTCGCGACGATCGCTAGCACGCCTTTGCTATGGCTTGAACGACATCGGGTGCCGAAAGTCTTCGCCATCATCGTCGTTATCAGCACGCTCATGGCCGCACTGCTTGCGGTCGGCGCGCTCTTCACGCAATCGCTCGGCCAGTTCACGGAATTGCTGCCAGCCTATCAACAACGACTCGAAACCCTGTTTCAAGCCTTGCTCGACTGGGTGGTGGCGCAGGGTCTGCCGCGGCCAGCGGACTATACGGAAGTGTTCGACCCAGGCACGGCGCTGCAGCTTGCGGGCAATACCTTGCGCGGCTTGGGCGGCGTGCTCAGCAACGGCTTCCTGATTTTGCTGACCGTCATCTTCGTGCTCGCCGAAGCATCGACAATTCGCCCGAAACTGGTCGCGGCCTTGCAGAACCCGAACCGCGACTTGCCGCACTTCGAGCGGTTTGCCACCACGCTCAATCGCTATATGGCCATCAAGGCCAGCACCAGCCTGCTCACTGGCGTCCTGCTCGGCGGCTTCCTTGCCGTCATCGGCGTCGATTTTCCGTTCCTGTGGGGACTGCTCGCCTTCTTTCTTAACTTCGTGCCGGCGATCGGCTCGATCATCGCCGCCGTGCCACCGGTGCTGCTCGCGCTCATGCAAGGCGATGGCGGACTTGGACTCGCGCTGGTGACCGGCATTGGCTTTCTTGCCGTCAACGTTCTGATCGGTAATTTCATTGAGCCGAGATTCCTCGGCGCAGGTCTCGGCCTGTCGGCCTTGGTGGTGCTGCTATCGATCATCTTTTGGGGTTGGATGCTCGGGCCGGTGGGCATGTTGCTCGCGGTGCCCTTGACGGTCACCCTCAAGATCGCATTGGATGCCGGGGAATCGACGCGGCGACTTGGTCTTCTGCTCGGTCCGGCGCGAGCAGCGGGACAGGCGCAGGAAGAACAGACGGGCGCGCAATCGCATGAGGCAGTTTGAGCGAGACCACATTCATTCGATGACCGGATACACGCCAGGCGAGCAGCCTTGCGAACCCGGCGTGGTCAAACTGAATACCAACGAGAATCCATTTCCGGCGAGCGCCAAGGTGTTCGAGGCACTTCGTGACTTTGATGCGGCGAGCCTGCGCAAGTATCCAGAACCAGATTGTCGAACGCTGCGAGAAGCTATTGCCGCCGAGCTTCGACTGAGCGAGGCGCAAGTGCTTGTCACCAACGGCGGCGACGAGCTGCTGCGCATGGTGTTCACGACGTTTTGCGCGCCGGATTCTTTTGTGCTCAGCACCGAGCCGACCTATTCCCTCTACCCGGTGCTCGCCGCCTTGCATCAATGCAAATTCGTCGGCGTGAATCTTGACGATGGGCACGGATTGCCCGTGGACTTGGCGAAGCACGTTCGCGACTTGGCGCCGAGTCTTGTGTTGATCGTCAATCCGCACGCGCCAACTGGCCGGCTCTTCTCCCTGCAGGCCTTAGGCGACTTGGCGCGCGCGGTCCCCGGCGTCTTGCTCGTCGACGAGGCCTATGTGGATTTCGTGGCGCCAGAGCAAGGGCATGACAGTGTTGCATTCATGGCCGAGCATCCCAACGTGATCTTGCTGCGAACCTTCAGCAAGGGGTATTCGCTCGCGGGACTCAGGCTTGGGTTCGGACTTGGCGCGGAGGCGCTCATCGCGCCGATGGCAACGAAGGTGCGCGACAGCTACAACGTAGACGGAGTTGCGCAAGCCTTGGGCCTTGCGGCTTGGCAAGATCAGGCGCATCGAGCCAGGACCGCGACGCGAATTCGCCGCGAGCGGACGCGCGTTCGCGAGGCGTTGATTGCGCGCGGCTTTGCAGTACCCGAATCGCACGCCAATTTTGTTCACGCCACGCCGCCCGCTGGAAGTTCCGCGCACGATCTTTTTCTCGATCTTAAGGACAAGGGCGTGCTGGTGCGCTACTTCGCGCATCCCGGCGACGCCCTTCGCATCACCATCGGCAGCGAAGCCGAAAACGATGCGCTGCTCAACGCGCTGCCCGCCACACCTTAAGGCAGACATGCTGCTTGGCATCTTGATGGCGGCCGGATTGGGACTCAATCTCGGCACCCTGTGCCTGTATCTCTATGCGCTCGTGTTCCTGCGATTTATCGCGCCGGTCCCAGCATGGCGGCGAGCTTTAGGCGCGCGCATCGACGCCGTCATCGACCACGCGGTGGATGTCAACCGCTGGCTGATGAACAAGAGGCTCTTGGGCGAAGTCGAAGTCACTTGGCAAGGCAAGGAACGCCTCTCGCGCGACAAGTGGTTCCTGCTCATTCCAAATCATCAGTCCTGGGTGGACATCATCCTGCTGCAGAACTTGATGCGTGAACACGTGCCAGCCTTGAAGTTTTTCAACAAGCAGGTGCTCATCTGGCTGCCGCTCGTCGGCCTTGCCATGCACTTTCTCGGCTTCCCCTACCTGAAGCGCTACTCGCGCGAGCAGATTGCGCGTCGCCCGAAGTTGAAGCAGGTCGATCAAGCGCGCATGAGGCGCGCCATCGAGATATTCGAAAAACGGCCCACCGGCATCATGATCTTTGCCGAGGGCACGCGCTTCACGGCGGAAAAGCATGCTCGCCAAGCGCCTCCATATCGACACCTGCTGAACCCGCGTTCGGGCGGTGTCGCGACTGTCCTCGGCAGGCTTGGAGGCCGCCTCGAAGCGGTGCTCGATGTCACCATCGTCTATCCCGACGGCAAGCCCGGCTTCTGGGATCTTCTTTGTGGCCGCATGGGCGCGGCGAAGTTCGATGTGCGCGTATTGCCGGTGCCCGGGTTCGCAGCCGCGGATGGTCTCGATGAGGATGCTCTGCGGCAGGCAACGCAAGACTGGCTCGCCGAAATCTGGCAGGCGCGGGATGCGAGGATTCATGCCGTCATGGAGGCGCGATGAACCTCGGCGCGCTGGTTGATTCGAGTTTTCTGGCGCTGCCGCTTGCCGAGCGACAAGCCTTGGTGCGTGAGGCCATCGATGCAGGCGTTACGCATTTTGCAACCGCCGATCATGTCAGCTTCCACACGGGCCTCGGCTTTGACGGCTTGATCTTCGCAAGCTTCATCGCATCGCTTGATGATCGTGCGCAGGTGGTCGTGGGCGTCTACCTGCTTGCGCTTCGCCATCCTGTGCTTGTGGCAAGGCAGCTCGCATCGTTTGCCGAGGTTGCGCCAGGTCGCTTAACCTTGGGTGTTGGCATCGGCGGCGAAGACCCGCACGAGTTCGAAGTGTGCGGTGTCAATCCCAAAGTGAGAGCGCGCCGCACCGACGAGATGCTCAAAGCCTTGTCGCTGCTGATGACCGGCGAGTCGGTGAGCTACAAGTGCGAAGACTTTGCGTTCCATGAAGCGCGCATGCGCCCCGCGCCGAGTCCGCGAGTTCCAATCGTCATCGGTGGACGCAGCGAAGCCGCCCTTCGTCGCGCGGGTCGATTCAGCGATGGCTGGCTCGGTATTTGGACACGGCCTGATCAGTTCAGAGGAAAAGTTCGCGCCGTTGAATCGCACGCCTGCGAGGCCGGGCGAGAGTCAGTCGATTGGCGGCACGGCTATCAGCCGTGGGTGTGCGTGGATGAGAACGAGTCACGCGCACGTGAACGCCTCGCGCGGCGAATGCAATCGGTTTATCGAATGCCGTTCGAGCGCTTTGAAGCCTATGCGCCGTTCGGCAGTGCCGAGCGCGTCGCCGATGCGCTCCGAGCCTACGCCGAACAGGGCTGCGCGTATCTCAATGTCATGAACGTCGCCGATTCCCCCGCCGAATCCCTAAAAGGCATCATGCGGCTTTGCGAGAAGATGGCATGATGCGATCGAACCCCGTCATCATGTACCTCGTTATGGAGGGAGACGGTTCAGATGAGGACGAACTCACAGCGGAGTTGCACGAATGACGCTCGACCAAATTAAGGCGCTTGTTGCATCCGGCGAATCAGAGACGTTGGAATTCAAAGCCACAACCGGGACTCGACGCGAAGCCGCCGCGACGATTTGCGCGATGTTCAACCAGCGGGGTGGGCATGTGCTGTTTGGCGTTACGCCGGAAGGCGTCGTAATGGGACAGGAAGTGAACGAGAGGACTTTTGAAGAGGTGAGCGCGGAAATTCAACGCATCGACCCTCCGGTGTTTCCTGAGATTGACAGGGTTCGAGTTTCGGATGACCGTCAGGTGGTCGCGGTTCGCGTCAGTCCGGGTTCGTCGCCTCCATATCAGTACAAGGGAGTCCCCTATCGAAGGGTCGGCAACACCACGCGGCGCATGTCGTCCGACGAGTACAATCGCGTGCTGTTCGAGCGCATGCACGCGGAGCAGCGCTGGGAGAACCAACCCGCCACGGGATGGACAATTGATGATTTGGACATCGCCGAGATTCGCAACATGATCGCAGAGGCAGTTCGTATTGGTCGGATGAACGAACCTGGCAGTCGTGAACCCGAAGAATTGCTGCGTGGCTTGGGGATGATGCGCGACGGTGTCTTGCTCCGCGCAGCAGCCGCGCTTTTCGGCAAGACCGAGCGAATCGAGTGCGACATGCCGCAATGCCTGCTCCGCGTTGCGCGTTTTCGCGGACTCGATCGATCAGAGTTTCTCGACAATCGCCAGTTCCACGGCAACGCCTTCCAACTCCTCGCGAGCGGCGAGCGCTTTCTCCGTGAAACCTTGCCGATTGCAGGTCGTTTCGAGTCTGGGCGCATGCAGCGCATAGACGAGCCTCTTTACCCGCCGCTGGCGACACGAGAGGCGCTCGCGAATGCGCTGTGCCACCGCGATTATGCGACCGGCGGCGGCTCCATTGGCCTTGCCGTCTACGATGACCGTCTGGAAATAACCTCTATCGGGCCGTTGCACTTCGGTTTGACTGCGGACGACCTGTTCGGGCCACACGAGTCAAAACCGTGGAACCCGTTGATTGCTCGCACGTTCTATCGGCGTGGCATCATTGAGGAGTGGGGCAGGGGAACGATCAGGATGGCGGATTTGACCGCGGCCGCTGGCTTACCCCGCCCCGAAATCGAGGAGCGCAACGATTGCGTGACAGTGCGCTTCCAGCGCAACGATGCGGCGCTGATTCGGCAAGCCGGAAGCGCAATCGCGGAACGGCAGCAAGCCGTCATGTCGCTACTGCGTCGCTCCGGCGCCGGACTGTCGCTCCGCGAAATCCGATCCCTGTTGAATGAGCAGGTCAGTGATTCTCAGCTTCGCAGGACACTCGCTGCCTTGAAAGTCAAGGGCTTGGCGCGGGCGACTGGTCATGGCCGAGGTTCGCGTTGGATGGCCACTTAGATGACGCTGATCGGTCTTATTCGGTCTTATTCGGTCTTATTCGGTCTTATTCCTGCTTTAGATGCCAGTGTACGGTTAGACCCACGAATTCAACAAGCCGAAATCTGGTTGCTCGAAGTCCTTGGTGTTTTGCGTCGCCAGCGTCAATCCATGAATAACGGCGATAGCAGCGATCATGCATCTCTGATAGGGCGCAGATGCGGCACATGCGGCCGGGCGCTCTCCGAGCGTATGTACGTCTCCCCCCAGCATCCTTGAGGTTGAAGTTTGTATGAAGTTTCTATAGCATTAGCTAGGATTAGCCAAGAAGGAAACTATGGATGCAGGTGAATATGCACCAAGCGAAGTCACAGTTGTCAAAGCTTGGCAGGCTCGCGTGGCAAGGTGAACAAGTGATTGTTGCCAAGGCAGGTGAGCCTTGGCTGTCCATTGTGCCCTTTCAACCGGCTAAGGAAGCGCGGAGAATGGGTGGGCTAGAAGAACTGTTTCAAATATCTTCGGATTTCGACAAGACAGGTGAAGAAATCACTGCGGACATTGACGCATCGAGCATATTTCCCATTGAAGATGGCAGGTGAGTTGCGAGTGAAGCGTCTGTTGCTCGACACGCACGTGCTTGTGTGGTGGCTTGCCGACACCGAGCGGCTCACGGCCAGCGTTCGGCGAGTGATCGCGGATCCAACAAATATGGCCTATGTAAGCGCGATCACTGGATGGGAGATTGCCGTGAACCGCGCCAAGGGGCGAATGGTGGCGCCGGATCACTTGCAGGCGTTGATTGTGGATAGAGGGTTCACGCACCTCCCTCTGACCTACGAACACGCCGAACAGGCCGCGCAGCTTCCCGGGCACCACCGAGACCCGTTCGATAGATTTTTGATTGCTCAGGCGCAATCGGAGAATCTGACAATCGTTACTCGCGATCAGCAAATTCCGCTGTATGCTGTGGACACGCTCGCCGCGTAGTGGCTGCTCCACGGCTTCTAGTGTCCTGTCCCATAAATAAGTGTGATTCAGAGTGAGCACAATCGCCGAGGGCAAGGCGCAGTCCGCAGGGAATATCGGGCATATTGCCAAGGGCTGCAACGGAGCCCTCAGCCAGAAGGCGCGAGGGGCACCCTCGCAAGAATGTCGGTCGGCGATTGTGCCCACTCCCGAAGGGCGCGCAGGAGAAGGGCTGTGGCCACGTT
>JAPOTJ010000070.1 GCA_026709225.1 Gammaproteobacteria bacterium
TACTTTGCCGTATTGCCAAGGGACGCAACGTGGCCACAGCCCTTCTCCTGCGCGCTGAACCCACACTTATTTATGGGACAGGACACTAGCGCTTTGGCACCATTCAAACACTGCCTCAAGCTCGTCTTCGTTGCGCGGATGGGCAACAGCATCCGGCGGGTTCGGGAACTTGCCGCGCAAGGCGTCTAGCAACTCCAAGACGTGCCCGCCATGTGTGTGGGTAATGCGTTCAAGCGGCGCCACGCTCACGAAGCTCCGCAATTTCTCCGGCACGTTGATGCGCGGCGGCCTGATCTCGATATCGTCCACGCTCGGCACCGGCGGCGGATGCACTTCTTCGCCAAAAAGTCCCGAGATGTGCTTCGCCATGCGGGCTCGGTCGGCCTCGCTCGGCTCGTCGGAGACATAGCCCCATGTCCAAAAACTGCGCGCTTCTTTTGGCTTCGGCATCTTCTCTCCCAGTTCTCAAGTCCGTGTGACACAATAAGTCTATGCCACGATTGTACTTTCTACCTACGCGACTGCTTAGCACCGCACCTCGCCTTGCGCGTGTCGTGCAGCGGATTGAGGGCGCCCTGTTCGCCGCGCTTTTTCGCTTGTTCGAGACCCTGCCGCTCGGCCTTGCAAGCCATGTCGCCGAGCGTGTGTTCGCGACGTGGGGGCCTCGAACCGGCAAGCAGCGCGAGCGCGCACTGCGCAACTTGGACATCGCCTTTCCTGAACTGCCGCCTTCTGAGCGCGCCCGGCTCGTCAAGGATATCTTCGGCAATCTCGGGCGCTCAATCGCTGAACTCGCGCATGTCGAATACATCTGGAAGCGACGCGCAAAGCACCTTGAATTCATCGCCGATCCCAGCATTCGCGCGCTGCGCGACAAAAATACGCCTGCGGTCATCGTCACCGCGCACATCGGCCCCTGGCAGCTTGCAAGCTTCCTCGCCTCAGAATACGACCTGCCGCTCACCATCATCTACGCACCGGAATCCAACGCCCGCATTCGCGAGCGCATTCGCCGCTACCGCGAAGCCCTGCCGGTCAAGCTCTTGCCGCGCGATTCGAGCATGCGCCATCTACTACGCGAGCTTGCCAAGGGCCATCTCGTTGGTATCGCAGCGGACACGCGGCTCGATTCTGGACCCTTGCTGCCATTCTTTGGCGTCAACACGCCGAGCAACACCGCCGCGGCGCGCCTTGCACTCGGGCGAAACTGCGAGCTCATTCCGGTGCGCGCCGAGCGACTTTCACGAACCCGTTTTCGCATCTCGCTGCTCGCGCCCGTCAAGCCGCGAATTGAAGGCACTACCTCTGCCCAAGCGATCGACATGACCGAACAGCTTCTCGGCCTGTTTGAGGGATGGATTCGCGATTCACCGAGCGAGTGGCTGTGCTTTGCCAGGCGTTGGCCTCGCGACTCCTAACCGGCATATGGCTAGGCTGCTCTTCACCAACAAGCTCGAAGACTATGCGCGGCGGTTGGCATGGGTGCGAGACCTTTTATGGCGCTTCGAAGCCTGGCTCGTGGCGAGCACGCTTCGCGTCTTTTCTCGACTGACCATCGAGCGCGCATCGAGCATCAGCCAATCCCTGCTCGCGAAACTCGGCCCGGTCTCGCCGAAGCACAAGCTTGTCCTTGACAACATAGACGTTGCGTGCGCGGAACAAAGCCGAGCTGCGCGCGCGCGCATCGCAAGCGAATCCTGGCGCGAAGTGGGCGCGCTCTTCGGCGAGCTGACGCAATTTTCCAAAATCGCCGCCAGACCGAAGACATATCTGCAAATCGATTCGAAATGCGACCTTGAACCCTACAGGCGAAGGGAACGCGCCGGCGTGTTCGTGAGCGCCCATATCGCCAATTGGGAGCTACTCTTGTTGGTGTTTACGCTTGAACGCATCCCGGCACTGTCTTTCTATGCGCCGCTGCAAAATCCGCACCTTGCGCGCTTGCTAACAAGAATCCGCGCCGAAACAGGGTGCGCCATGCATGATCGCGACGCTTCCTTGAAACCTATCATTCGTCATGTGCGTGATGGTGGCAGTGTCGGCACAATGATTGACGTGCGCGTTGACGGCGGCCTTGAAGTGCCGTTCTTCGGCCATCCCATGCAGGTCTCTGCCACCCCGGCGCGCCTCGCGCTGCGCTATGACTGCGACCTCATTCCCTATCAATGCCAGCGACTCGAAGATGGCAGGTTTCGCGCCACTATCCACGAGCCACTCTCCACTGAAGGGCTTATCGGCGATGAAACCGACCAGCTTCGTGAGCTGTCTGCCCGCCTGCTTCGACAGGTCGAAGACTGGATACGTGCTTCGCCGCAAAGCTGGCTGATGACAACGCGCCGCTGGGAGCGCCCTCTCTATCCAAGAGCCAAAGGTCTCGGCGCTCCATGAAGCCGCTCGCAAGCAATGCGCAGGCCAAGAACTTCCTGCTGATCACCGCAGGTCTCGACTCAGTCGGACTCGGCATCATCGTGCCGGTGCTGCCAGAACTCTTGATCGAACTCACCGGTGCGGGCCTAGGTGTCGCGGCCGAGTATGGCGGCTGGCTGCTGATGCTCTATGCGGGTATTCAGTTCCTCATCGCGCCGGTCTTGGGCAGCTTGAGCGACCGTTTCGGACGCCGCCCGGTGCTGCTCGTCTCGCTCTTTGCATTCTCGCTCGACTACCTCGCAATGGCGCTTGCGCCGACCCTCGCCTGGCTATTCATTGCACGCGCCATTGCCGGTGTCTGCGGCGCCACCTACAGCACACTGACCGCCTATATCGCCGACACCACAGGCGAAGAAGAGCGCGCCAAATACATTGGCTATCTGTCAGCGGCTTGGGGCGTTGGCTTTATTTTTGGCCCCGCCATTGGCGGTTTGCTCGGAGAAGTTGGTCCGCGCGTGCCTTTCTACGTCGCGAGCGCTGTTTGCTTTCTCAATTTCGTTTACGGCTATCTCGTTCTGCCGGAGAGCCTTGGCGAAGACAACCGGCGTCCCTTTTCGCTCATTCGCGCCAACACCATCGGCGCGATCTTTCATTTGCGAGGCTCGACTGTGCTCGGCCTGCTCGCCGCCTATTTCTTCTATCAAATCGCGCACGACTCGAATCCGAGCGTGTGGAGCTTCTTCACAATTGAGCGTTTTGGCTGGAGCGAGTTTCAAGTCGGCTTGTCGGTCGCGTTCGTCGGCGTCATGATCGCTATTGCTAACAGCCTGCTGGTGGCACCCGCGATCAAGCTGCTCGGCGAACGCCGCGCGATTCCAGTCGGCTATGCCTGTCAAGCCTTAGGCTTCATAGGATTTGCGTTCTCGACGCACGGTTGGCAATTGATCCTCTCGATTGTGCCGTTCGCCCTTGGCGCCATCGGCTCGGTCGCGCTTCGCAGTCACATGACCAAGCAGGTCGCGCCCGATCAACAAGGCGAACTGCAAGGCGCCATCGCCAGCATCATGGGTCTCGGTGCCATTCTTGCGCCGCCTGTAATGACCCAGCTCTTCGGCTACTACACCTCACCCGCGGCGCCGGTCTACTTCCCGGGCGTGTCTTTCGCGCTCGCGGCGCTATGCACGCTGCTGTGCGTTGTCATCTGCATGGCGAAGCTGCGCGAGCGCGTCGCATAGGATACCGCTCCGGCTTCCCGCTTCGGATCTGTTTTTCTTGGGGCGTGTTCACACGATGCCTGCGGCCGCATGGCGGGGCCGGTCATTCATATACGCACCGCCTGCGGATTTTCATGCCCTTGCCGTCGATCAGGCAATCGGCGAAGCCCGGCCAACTCGCCCCGTAGGGATGCGGTCCGGGCACCGGCCCGATGTACGGCCGCGCCTCGTCGTCCTCGACGGTCAGCGTTGCGACCGTATTGCCATTGACGCCGAAATTCCACACGCAGTTCCCGTCAACCACATAATCCGCCACGGATGCCATCTCGAAGCGGATGACGAGGGTCGAATTGGCCGCTATCGATACGTTGTTATAACTGAAGGTAGCTTGCTCAAGTACTCCTATCGCTTCCAGGTAGGCGCTCCTCCATGTAAAGGCGCTTGTGCTTGCGATGGTCGTCTCACATCCACGACCGGATCCGCTTGCTCTATAAAAGCCAAAGTTCGCACTTACGTCGGAGCTGCCATCATTCGTTAGGGTCAGCGTGAACCGGC
Source organism: Gammaproteobacteria bacterium (assembly GCA_026709225.1). Classification (GTDB taxonomy): domain Bacteria; phylum Pseudomonadota; class Gammaproteobacteria; order Pseudomonadales; family Azotimanducaceae; genus Azotimanducus; species Azotimanducus chitobiosivorans. The sequence goes on from JAPOTJ010000070.1 coordinate 4,137, forward strand.
CCGTCCGGGCGAAGGGCATGTCACCCACGCCGTGACCTCCCTGCCATTCGCAATAGCGGTTGCCCGGCGTGAACAGTGGCCTGTCCCCCGGCTGCAGGCACTGCCCGTACTTGACGGCGATCAGGCCGCCTTCCGGCAACACAGCCGGCCCGGTCAGCGTGGCAGTGACCTGCGCCCCCGCCGGAGCCGATAGCGCCGCGAACAGCAGGACGGTTGCTAGTTTAGTAAAAAGTTGGGGGGGGGGGATTTTCTGGTGAGTCGTTTCATGATGTCTTCCTTCAGGTTGCCCGCCGGTGAAAACAGACAAGACGGCGGGCGGGCTGATACGCATGCAACGCAGATGCTATCACAAAAGCTCGCAAGCGGTTGGGAGTCCACATGTTTTCGTGGTTTTCGACCTGTCTGCCTGCCTGCGCGAATATCTGCAATGCGCTTTTGACAATAGTAAAAGCCCTGCCAGCGGCGATGCCTTGACGACTTGCGCAAGTGATACGATAGGCATCAAAAATAGGGAATGTGGACACCATTCCTACACAGGCCGATGAACCCGATTCTTCTCAAATGGCTGATGCGCGTCGGCATCGTCACGATTATCGTTCTCGTCGTGCTGTCGATCACGCGCAGCAAGCCTTTTGGCCTGATGATGCTCGACAGGGCTGTCACTGCCCGCTTCGCTCAAGATGCCCTCGCTGATCGACCTGACGGCCTACATGTGCTCGTGTGCGGCGCTGGAGGGCCGATGTTCGATGCGTCGCGCTCCGGACCTTGCCTTGCTGTGCAGGCCGGACCGCATCTTTTTGTCGTGGACGCCGGTACCGGCGGCGTGCGTAATTTGATGCGCTTCGGTGTCGCGGCCGGTCGCATTCAGGCGGTATTGCTGACCCATGCGCACTCGGATCATATTGACGGCCTTGGCGAGCTCGGCATGCAGCGCTGGGTGGGCGGCAATCATACCACGCCTCTGCCGGTGCACGGCCCGCCCGTCGTCGAGGACGTGGTTGCTGGATTCAACCTCGCCTACGGCGCCGACTTCGGCTATCGTGCCGAGCACCATGGCGAGACGGTTGCGCCCATTGCAGGCGGCGGCCTGCAAGCAATGCCATTTGACCTGCCTGACGATGGCGAAACGTGGCTTGTGCTGGAAACCGAAGGGCAGTCGCCGGTGCGAATCTCAGCCTTTCGCGTGTCGCATGACCCGGTCGATCAGGCCGTTGGCTATCGCTTCGACTATCGTGAACTGTCGCTCGTGATCAGCGGCGATACCTCCTATTCAGATAATCTGATTGCGCACGCCGAAGGCGCAGACCTGCTCGTTCACGAAGCCCTGTCGAGCGAACTCACAGGCCACATGGAGCAGGCGCTCAAGGCTGCTGGCAATGATTCCGCCGCCAAGATCATGGCTGACGTCCCGGATTATCACGCAACACCGGTGGAAGCCGCGCGATCGGCCGCCGAAGCTGGCGCCGGGCACCTCGTCCTCTACCATATCGTGCCGCCGCTGCCGACCGCTGCGTTCGAGCGCATCTTCCTTGACGGCGTACACGAGGCGTTTGATGGCGAAGTGACCCTGTCGGTTGACGGCACCATCGTCTCCGCCGGAGTACTGTAAATGACTGAGACCACGCATCACAACGGCAGTTTCTGGTTTGACTCGCTTGGAGACATTGAGTCGCCTCAAGTCCCCGGTGTGCTTCCCGATCAGCTTGATGTCGCTATCGTCGGCGCTGGCTTCACCGGGCTGTGGATCGCCTACTATCTGAAAGCCAAGCAGCCTGAGCTTGCTATTGGCGTCTTTGAGGCACATCGAATTGGCTTTGGTGCGAGCGGTCGCAACGGCGGCTGGTGCATGGGCACTGCCGAAGGGATCTCATCAATGCTACAGAGCGATTCTGAACGCGCCGAAGGCGTGAAGCTGATGCGTGCCATGCAGGATACCGTCGATGAAGTCGGGCGCGTGTGCCAAGCGGAAAACATCGACTGCCATTACGCCAAAGGCGGCACGCTGACCATCGCCCGCTACCCGCACGAAGTCGATGCCATGAAAAAGGCGATTGACTTCAGGCATTCACTTGGCTTCAGCGATGATGACTTCACTTGGATGCCGCCTGAAGCCGCATCAAAGCGCCTCGCCGCGCGACCGAATCTAGGCGCGAGCTATACCAAGCACTGCGCTGCGATTCATCCCGCACGCCTTGTACGGGGCCTCGGCGACACCGTCCGTGCGAAAGGGGTCGAGATCTTTGAGGACACGCCGGTACTTCGCATTGAACCCGGCACAGTGACGACGCGGCGCGGACAAATCAAGGCAAGCAAGATCCTTCGCGCCACTGAAGGCTACACCGGATCCATTGGCGGACAAGCGCGAACACTGATGCCGCTCTATACACACATGATCGCGACCGAACCGCTGTCCGACGACACTTGGCAGGACATCGGCCTTGCACATCGCGAGACCTTTGACGATGGCCGGCATTTAACCATTTACGGTCAGCGCACGCTTGACAACCGCCTTGCGTTCGGCGGCTGTCTTGAATATTACTTCGGTTCAAAGCTGCTGCCAGTCATGCCTGAACGCCATCCCAACTTTGAGCGCGTCGAAGCCTCCATGAAAGCGATGCTGCCGATGTTGAAAGATGTCAAGATCACGCACAAATGGGGCGGTCTCTTCGGCGTGCCTAGGCGAGGACGGCCCTTCGTGCAGTTCGATATCGAGACCGGCATCGGCGCCGCGGGCGGCTATGTTGGAGAAGGCGTGGGCGCCTCCAACCTCGCGGCGCGCATCCTCTCCGACTTGACGCTCGAACGTAGCACCGACCTTACCGAGCTTGCATGGGCGCGTGAAACGCCGGCCGTTTGGCCAGGCGAACCTGTTCGCTGGCTTGGGAGCCACGCCGTCAGACTGATCGGCAGCCAGGCGGACGCATCGGAAGCAAGGACCGGCCGCCCATCACGCTGGGCGGGCCCGCTCTTGGGCGCGGTGATCGGACGATTCGAATGACCCTGCGAGCGGAGGCGTCAGCCTTTATCGAACTTCTTTTCGAATCCCGCGTCCTGCTGATCGGCGACTTTGTGACCAAAGCAGGCCTGCACACGCCCTACTTCCTCAACTTTGGCAATCTCGCCACCGGCAAAGCGCTCGCCGAGATCGGCAAGGCTTATGCTGCGCGAATCCAAGACTGGGGCATTGAATTCGACATGCTCTTCGGCGCCGCCTACAAGGGCATTCCAATCGCCACTGCCACCGCTTTTGCACTCACGGAAATGAGCGATACGCCAGTCAAGGTCGGCTTTAATCGCAAGGAAACCAAGGATCACGGCGAAGGCGGCGACGGTCTCGGCGCACCGCTGGCAGGTCGCGTCCTGCTGCTCGACGACGTGACATCCGCTGGCACGACTGCGCGAGAGATGCAGGCGCGAGTGCAGGGTTCAAACGCTGAGTTCGTCGGTATGCTCGTTGGCGTGGACCGTCAGGACCCAAGCGAAATCGCCGGGCAGACCTCCCTTGAAGCCGTCAGCGAGGAAATCGGCGTGCCGATCAAGAGCATCGTCACCAAAGCCGACATACAGACCTTTGTGAGCGGCGATCCCAAATGGACGGAATTCGCCGACGTGTTGAGGGGAAACTAGCGGCTTGCGCCATCGTCAGCGACGCTCCGGCTGCCCCGCCTCAATGAGGACCGTCTGCGAGCGCACATAGGGCAGCATGTCGATGTCGAGGTCGCTCGACACCTCAAGCCGCCAGTCGCCCGCGCCCGGCGCGAACTGTTGTTGGCCGCTAGCATACATCGTTCTGGGTCCCTTATCGCTCGTGATACGCACCACCTGACGGAGCCCCTTCCTGATCTTCCTGCACCTTGACACGCTGTTCGATGTAGCTTCGCATCGATGGGATCGGTATCGTGAGGTTGCCAGACGCATCTTCCTGCACCACACCACGACGCACGAGTTCCTCGTATGCATCGTCGGACGGCAGCATTTTCTCAAGACGCGGCTCGTCGGCATAGGCACGCTCGATCATCTTGTAAATCTCGAATGGATCCACACCCCCATTTTCAGGAACGGTGTTGATCAGTTCACGAAGAAGCGGTGATGGGATGCCCTCGGTACGCCCAAGATAGTATTCAGCCCGAAGCGCTTCTGAGCGTTGTTGTATTGCGTTGAGGTCACATGCGCCGAGCTGACCATCTGTTCCTATCAATTCTTCACCGAGCGAACGAAGGGTATTCGTCAGATGTTGTGGCCAGCCCATGCACTCATCCACAACAAGCCGCTTGAGTGGTGCGATGTCATACCCACTCGAATCGATACCGAAATCCTTGTTGTTGAGAAACGCCTCCAATGAAGCGACGATTTCATCTTCATGGAGCGGCTGGAGTGTCCGCTTATTCTCGGAGGCAAGCCATGAAACACCAAGCGTTCTCAGCTTTGCGCTTGTGCCACTCAATCCACCAGCGACTAGAAATACATTCCCAACACCCCCTTCATGAAGGGTTTGGAGAACGGAACTTCTTCCGTTCGAGAGATCTCCAACAGCATTCTGGGCCTCGTCAAGAAAAAGCACGAGCGTTTTATCGCTCTGACGAAGCCCCATCAACTGCTGAACCGTTTTGATGTCTTCTGGGACCGAGAGTGATGACACACCAATTTCCCCACCGACAACCTTGAGGTCAACACCGCCTTGTTTCGTGGTTCGATGTTCTGTTTTCGCTTGTTCGGCACGTTCAGGATCAAGCTGTTCAAACACGTCAAATAACGCGACACCGGGCGATTCGATGAGGGGCGCACGCAAAGTCGCGGTATCACACTTATCCCGAATGTTCGCTTTGATGTGGTTGAGCAGCGCTGTTTTACCAGCCCCAGGTGCGCCTTGAAAAATGACGGTATTGCCTTCCGTATCCCCATCTTTCAGGTTGTCAAGTGATCGTTGCGCAATCGCCATCTCATGCGCACGGCCTGTGAAGAACAGCGGGCGTGTACGATCTGTTTTCTTGACGTATTTTTGCAGACGGGTTGGGTCGAACTGCATCAGACGGTTCTGTAAGTTGTTGAAACCAAATTGATTTTAGCATGGGTGGCACAGGCTATCGCCGTTGATACGCACCACTGTCGGCAACAAATAGCTTGTCAACTCTCGTATATAAGTCCCCTAAAAATACCGCGCCAGCCTAAGGTAGAGCCTCGCTCCGCCACCTGAGGTCATGCCCTCCTCTACACCATCGCTCGAAAGCGTAAGCCCACGATACTCATCGCCGAAGTCATTGCCGAAGCTATAGGTCACGCCGACATCCACACTTGAAAAGTCACTCGGCAGAAACGCTGCCCGAAGTTGCACCAGCATGCTGCTATCAGCAAGGTTTGCCAGCACCAAGCCGCCGTAGTTCCAGCGAAGATCAGGCGTGAAAACGGCACTCATCGCAAGATAATGCTTGCCAGCAGTGACCAGCTCGCCGCGCGCAAGGCGCTCGGCGAGCGCTGGACGGAGGCTGTCGAGCACTGGACGGTCCTCTCCGAAACCGTTGTAAAAATACTCGAGCAGCAGGTTCACGAGGGTGTCGCCCCAAGACAGCGTCGCGTCTGAATTGATCACGGCCGAAACGCGGTGCGCACCTTCCCGTGTGCTCGTCAGCACAAGGTCGCCGCGAAGCAGGAGATCGCCAATAGGCTGAGAATAGCCGATGCCATAGATCTCTTCTTCGTAGTGGCGCATCGCAAACGCTTCAAGGTCACTTGCATTGATCGGGCTGTGCCACCTGACGCCGTAAGAGCCACTTGAGGCCGCGACATCGCCATCTTGCCCACGCCGAGCCACGGCGATGGCTTGTATCTCCTGACCGCCCGAAAAGCGGTGTTCGACGAGCACCATGTCGTCACCGGGCTTGTATTCGGTGTCCACCGCCACGGGCGAGAATGGGTTCAGCACATCGACAGGCTGGAAGATCAGGCCGTTGCCCCAGCTGAGCGCTTGGCGGCCGAGGCGCACGCGCCAAGCGCGGTTGCTCCAGCCGATGGATGCGCGGTCAAAACGGTGCCAGAGCGCGTGTTCCTCCCCGCGATCGATGCCCCATGAGAGATCAAAGGCTCTTGCGTCGTCGCCAGCGGGCAGACTGTTGAGCGAGTCATCCTGCGCATTGTCAAGGGTGGACAAGTCGCCGCGCCTGACAATCAGTTGATGATGCAGTGCGAATTCCCAGCCCGATTCATTCCATTCATAGAGGCTGCGCACATCAGCGCTTGCGTCCGAATAGTATTCGCCAAAGGCCGAGCGCAACGTGTCCTCTTCCGGCAAGCTGCCGATTGAACCGAATGCGCTGATGCGCATCTGAAAGTCGCTTGTCGCGTGCAAAGCGCCGCTCAGGCACACGAGGAGAAGTCCGCTCACCCCTGCGGCGAGCTTATGCACGCTCATCCGATACGATTCGACCATCTCGAAGTTGCAGCCTGCGGCGCGCATAGCTCTGCACAACGGGATCGTGCGTTGCCGTCAAAATAGTCACCTCGCGTTCTTCATTCAATTGAGCGAAGAGCTTGAGAAGGGACTCGGTTGCGGCCGAGTCGAGATTTGCGCTTGGTTCGTCGGCAAGCAGCAGCGCAGGCGACGTCGAAATCGCACGCGCCACGGCAACGCGCTGCTGCTGCCCACCTGAAAGCTCTCCCGGACGGCGCTCCGCAAGGTCTGCGAGGCCCACACGCTCAAGCAGTTCCATGGCAGTGGCCTTGCGCGTGCGCGCATCAACACCTTGCAGCTGCAGGATGAACTCGACATTCTCGCGCGCGCTCAGCACCGGAACGAGGTTGTAGGCTTGGAAGACAAAGCCAAGCCTGTGCAGGCGAAGATCAGCAAGTTCGCGCTCGCTCAACGCGCCTAAATCCTGCCCGTCAACGACGATCTCGCCCGAAGTCGGCCGATCTAGCCCACCGATGAGATTCAGCAGCGTCGATTTGCCTGAACCTGACGGCCCGGCAAGGCTGACAAACTCCCCAGCGTCCATCGCAAAATCCACCTGATCGAGCGCGACCACAGGCAAGGCGTCTGGGTTGTATATGCGCGAAAGCGCTCGGCAACGAACAATGGCGCTCGACATGACTAGTGCTCCGTCAAACTAAAAATGAGGTGTCAGCGCGCCCACAAGCGCCCAGAT
>JAPOTJ010000102.1 GCA_026709225.1 Gammaproteobacteria bacterium
GTGGCAAGGCGCGTTCCGCAGGCAATACTTTGCCGTATTGCCAAGGGACGCAACGTGGCCACAGCCCTTCTCCTGCGCGCCCTTCGGGAGTGGGCACAATCGCCGAAGGCTGCGTTGCAGCCCTTGGCAATATGCCCGATATTCCCTGCGGACTGCGCCTTGCCCTCGGCGATTGTGCCCACTCTGAATCACACTTATTTATGGGACAGGACACTAGGACTCTAGCGCCTGATCCACTCTAGCAGCGACAGCCACGTTCCATCCGGATCATAGAGGTCGCAGTAATGGCTGCTCAGGGTGTCTGATATGACCATCACAGATGGCTCCGTCACCCTATGTCCCGCTGCCCTGACGCGCTCAACACACTCTTCAATACCTTTGATAGAAAGTGCGATGCGAACCACTCCCAACTGTTCATCGGGCGGAATGTCAACTGTCTTTCGCTTTGGGCTCACCCACTCGATGAGCTCGAGTTTTGTGATGGTCCTCGGGTCCGTGCCCAATCCCATGCCGATGGTGCGAGTCTGCCCCTGCGGTAGGGTGACTATTGGCACGTTATTTATATCCTTGGCGGCATCCGAATCGCCACCGATCACTCGCTCAAGCTGAAAGCCGAGCAAGGAATAAAAAGCCGCGCTGCGCTGAAGGTCAGAGCAATTAATGTGTACGTGGCAAATGTTCTTGACTTGCATCAACGCGCTCCGCGAGTCGCCTGTGCCGTTCAGTTTAAGCCATTGCTCAACTGCTATTTTGCCCGCCCCAAAATGAGTAGTTAGAATGGCAAATAGCGGGGAAAACCTTTGCTACTCGGGTAGCTGTATCTGTAGTTGTCCAGTAAAGATGCTGCTCGTCAAGCCAGCATCAACATTCAATATCGCGCCGGTGGTAAACGACGCGGCATCGCTGCCCAAAAACACCAGCGGCCAAGCTTGTTCAATAGGCTGAGCGATACGCCCAAAGACACCGGAATGCCGCTTCAGGTTCTCGGCTCCCCCGGCCATTTCGGTGAACACCGGCAAAAGCTGACTTTCGGTGACGCCCGGCGATACCGTGTTGATGCGAACGCCATAGGTTTCGCCGTACTCCTTGGCTTTCACTACGGTCCACAAATTCATCGCGGATTTCGATGTCGCATAGCCTTCATCTTGACCATCGTTCTCAAACCACGCTTGAGATTCTTCGAAACCTCCTGCATGAATCAGCGGCATGAGCCGCTCCATCTCCTGCATGTAGCCCATGCCTGCGCCAGAAGAAATATTCGTCACAGAACTGCCTTTCGGCATCCGCGGCAGCAAAGCCTCCACCAGGTAGACATGGCTAATGAAATTGATTGTGAAACACGATAGCGCTGACATGGCGTTGCCAGGGACCCCTGCCACACAAAACACCGCGTTCACATCGCCCGAAATCTGGCGAAGAGCTGCATCGATCGAGGCTTTGTCGGCGAGGTCGACTTTGATCGCGGCAACCGTGTCGTCCTGTATCGGCGCGACATCGAGCGCGATGACATCGGCGCCGAGCTCCTTCAAAAGCTCAACAGCGGCAGCCCCCATGCCCGTGGCGGCGCCGGTAATCACAACGCGCTTGTCCTTATAGCTTAACGAATCGAGATGAGACATAGGTTTTCAATCCTCTTGTGTTGTTAGCCCGCTGGTCTTGAACGCGGCAGGCCAAGCCCCTTTTCCGCAATGATGCTGCGATGCACCTGTGTCGTTCCTGCATAGATACAGGCGGCCAAGGATGCCCGCCAGCCACTCTCAATCGCGTCGAGCGTGTCAGTTGCGCTAAAGAGCGCATCCGGTCCCACCATATTGAGTAGCTCGGCTCCGCACTTCTTACAGGCCTCAGAAGTAAAAGACTTGCAGATCGAGCCATGGTGCCGAATGTCAAAGCCTTTTATCTCGTCGTGGACCAAGCGTAAAGCCAATGCTTCGCCGACATAGTAGTGTGTCAGAGCCGAGCCAAGCCTGGCTCTGGTCAAAGGGTTGTCAAACGCCAATTGACCGTCTTGCGAGGTTGACAGCGCCCACTGCGCCGCCTGGTTCGCCATGTCGATCAGTTCCCTCCCCATGCTGCCTCCGCTCTGCTCAAGAGAAAGCATGTACCCGAGCACGTGCGCGGCATTGTTCACTTCACCAAGCCGGTACTCGTCTGACACTTCTACATCAGCATAATATGTCATGTTCGTGCGATCACCGGAGATCGTGTTGACGCGATGTACTTCGACCCCGGGCAAGTCCATAGGCACAAGGAACATTGTCTTGCCAACATGCTTTGGAAGATCGGGGTCGGTATTGGTGAGCAAGAGAACGTACTTGGCGACATTGGCGCCACTTGTATACATCTTCTGGCCATTGATAATCCATTTGTCACCTTGCTTGACAGCTTTGGTTTTCGCGGCAAAGACATCTGAACCGCCAGCGGGTTCTGTGAGCCCGAAACATACAATGGCCGTCCCATTGGCAATACTCGGCAACGCTTCGCCTTTGAGCTGTTCGCTGCCAAATTTTAGAATCATCTCGGCGCTGACCCGCGTCGTTCCCTGTGGATAAATCGTCACGCGATTCTCGAAAAATGTGTCCATGATCGCCGACAGTTCTGCTCTACTGGCACCGAGGCCACCATATTCTTCCGGCCATTCAGGGAACAGAAGCTTCTCCTGAGCCAGAGCCTGATACAAATCGGGGTGGTAGCCATCCCAGCTATGGCTGCGATAGTCATCGTATTTGCTGCTGAGCAGCTGGTCGAAGACCTGTTGGGTTCGTTCTCTCATTGCTTGGGCGGTTGCCCCAAGATCGAAGTCAATTGCGGTCTCGCCCGTCGCCGGCAGAACGCAGGCCTTTCCTCCCCAGTATCGACTCGCAATTTCAGCGGCCTCCCGCTGACGATCCCCTAAGAGCGAGGCGAGTGCAATACCCCGCCGGGCGTATAGCTGGATGTCGTGCTCTTCACAAACGCCTAGCCCACCAAATACCTGGATGCACCAAGGCATGGTCTGACACGTGGTCTCAGTCGCCCACCAATAGGCCATGGCTGGAAATGCGGTAGCGTCATCGTGGCTGTGCTCCAACTTCCACAAGCTGTACTGCAAGAGCATATCAATGCCCGCGACAGCGCTCGCGCACTCGGCCAAGGGATGCGAGAGCCCCTGAAAGGTGCCAATCTTGACGCCAAACGCCTCACGCTCGTTGCAGTATTCAGCTGCGTAGCTGAGCGCCCGGTCGCACATGCCCTTCAGTTGAGCGGCAACGAGAAATTTCCATTCTTCGCGCACAGCTTGGTACGCATCGACAGCGTCTTGTCCTGTCGCAAGAATGAGTCCTGCATCGCTCGTCAGTTGCCAATTTGAAATGGGCATCGATCCCAAATTGTCTGGAATTTCTGTCGGGCTGCCGTCTGCCAGGAGCAACACCAGCGACTCCCCGTCGAGCGCAATCACTGCATCCGCGATGGCACCACTGGGAACCACCTGATGCGCCGCATAGGCGGCCGGATGTAACGCAAAAGACACAATGGCGCTGCCGTCGAGAATCTTATCCAACCACTCAATAGCGATTGTTGAGCCAAGGTCGGAAAGCAGTTTTGCTGCTGCTGCGCATTCCACGAGAGGGACTGGCGCGATGTAATGGCCCGCTTGTTCGCAGATTACAATGATGCTGCGAAGGCTCATGCCGGCACCGCCATGCGCTTCGGCGACTCGAATGCCCGGGGCCCCTAGTTCCACGAGCTGCCGCCAGAGGCTTTGGTCATAGCCAGACAGTTCCGCCGTGCGAATGCGCTCACTCGTGGATTCTTTGGAAAACAGGCGACTGAAGGTGCTCGCGAGCTGGCTTTGTTCTTCAGTTAGTTCAAGATTCAAGAATTGCCCTCTCAAAAGGACGCTGAAGTTATCTGGAGGGACAGGACACTAGCATAAAGCCATTTATTTCCGCAAGCCAAGCTTTGTCCATTTGTTCCCAACACGCGGGGCAAATTGAAGTTGACATCACATCGACTTTAGAGTCAAATGACGACTGCGGAATCGCTGCGGCGCTTAAACAATTTCAACAGGAGAATCAGAATGAGCACCTCCTACAGAGAAATAGTAGACAAGATTAGAGAGGCCAGCGCCGCCGGCGACTTTGACGAGATGTTCTCGCATTTCACGCCAGATGCGACCTTTCGCGTGATTGGCAATCATAAGTTCTCTCGAACATGTTCGGGTCGGGAAGAGATACTGTCTTTGTTCGCTGAGGTATTGAGCATGCTCGACCACGAAACGATGGACAGGCATGCGGGTCCTTGGGGAGTAGGAGAGGGCGTGCTCTACGAAGAATATTCTCTGAAATGCAAGACGACCAAGGGCAAAGATTACATCAATGAATACGTTATGGTGTACAGATTCGAGGGCGACAAGGTCAGCGGTATGGTTGAGTTCATGGATACGGATCATTTCGTAAAGGCTGTGCTTGAAGTCTAACAGCCTGCGCCGATAGGCAGAGAGGTTGATTTATTGCCCTATTGAAGAGTACTCTTCTTGACGCTCACAACATAGGAAGGAGAAATGAGTAAAACTGTATCGGAGAAAGTTGCATTGGTGACTGGCGCTTCCGCCGGAATCGGCTGGAGCATCGCCAGCTATCTCGCTCAGCAAGGGATCAAGACAGTCGCAGCGGCGAGGCGGCTAGAGAAAATGGAGCCGTTGAAAGAGCATGGTGTTCACACTGTAAAGCTTGATGTTTCCGATCTGGAATCTGTTGAGCACGGCCTTCGCGACATTCGCGAAAATGTCGGCGAGATCGATATCCTGGTGAATAACGCAGGTGTTGAACTGCTAGGGCCGTTCGAGCTGATATCGATGCAGGAGGGACGTCGCCTTCTCGATGTGAACTTGTTCGGTCTATTGGAGATGACCAAACGATGCATCCCCTACATGCGGGAACAGCGTTGGGGGCGAATTCTGAATGTCACGTCGATCGGCGGCGTCGGTTCTATGCCGTACAACGCTTGGTATCACCTTTCCAAGCATGGCGTAGAGGGGCTCAGCCGGTCATTGCGACAGGAATTAGCCCCGTTCGGGATCGCTGTCGCGACTATCCGACCCGGCTCCGTGAAGTCTGAAATCTGGCAAGCTGGCGTCACAGACATCAAGGAGTGGAATGCTGACTATCAGGCGTCAGCCGATCATATTGCCAATCAAGTGAAGGAAGTCGAGAAGAAGATGGGAGAGGATCCTATTTGCATTGCGAAGTTAGTGCACAAGGCCATTACTGACAAACGACCAAAACTGTCTTACACAGCCCCAGCCCACGCGAAAATTGCGCTGTTCTTGAACAAGTGGATTTTAACGGAGAGCTTTGGAAACAAGATGGCCTGCCAGGCCGCGGGATTAGCTTTTGATCCCAAAAAATGATGGCTTTTGGTGGTTGAGCTCGGCCTCGACCGGGAAGAAATCATTGCTTTGAAAGAGGCGGGCGCGGTTCAGTAGACGCTCGCGGCTTTCCCTCGGTCCAATGCCGCTACGAATTGCGAGAGCGAAGAATGCTGTACCCTTTCACCAACCGATACTTGAGAGACGAGTCATGAGTCAATACCGTCCGGGAACGCGGCTCTACAGCGCGGTATGCGCGGCCGAAGTCATGGTCATCAAGTGCGCCGCAGAGGGTGAAGTCGCCTGCGGCGGCCACCCCATGTCCACAGCGCCTGCGGCTGACAAGTCGGAGCCGGACGCAGCGCTCGCCGAAGGCGTGCTCATGGGCAAGCGCTACACGGACGAGGCGGACAGCTTGGAACTCCTGTGCGTCAAGCCCGGACAAGGCAGCTTGAGTTTTGCCGGAGAGGCGCTCAAGGAAAAGGCGACCAAGAAGCTGCCGTCGAGCGACTGACCGCCCGATGAACATCGCGACGCTGCTGCAAATGGCTGCGGAGGCCTGCCCTGAGCGAGGTGCCTTCAAATGTGCAGATGACGAATTCACGTTTGGCGAGCTTTTGCACGCCGCCACGAGCGCGGCAATGCGATTTCGATCTTCTCAGTGCCAGTACGTCGCCTATCTTGGGGAGGCGAGTCCGGCGGTGCCTATCGCCCTCTTCGGCGCAGCGCTTGCCGAGATGCCGTTTGTGCCGCTCAATTACAGGCTGAGCGATGGCGAGCTTGAGTCGCTTGTCTCGCGAATTAGCCCGGCGCTCGTGGTCACTGACCGGAGGCTTGGGTTTCAAGCTGACGGTTTGGTGTATGCGGACATCAAAGAACTGCTCGCAGCCGATACGGAAGACCCCTTCGAAGTGCCGCTCGACCCCGACGCGGTGGCCGTGCAGCTCTTCACAAGTGGCACGACCGGCGCGCCGAAAGCTGCCCTACTGCGCCACTCGCACCTGTTCTCCTACATCATCTCAAGCGTCGAGTTCATGTCTGCGGGCGAGGACGAGGCGCAGCTCACTTCGGTGCCGCCCTACCACATCGCGGGCATCTCCGCGATCTTGAGTTCCGTGTATGCGGGTCGAAGAGTCGTCCAACTGCCAAACTTTGATGCGCGGACTTGGCTTCGGCTGGTGTCGGACGAAGCGATCACAAGCGCGTTTGTGGTGCCGACGATGCTCGCGCGCATCGTGTCCGAGATCGACGTGGACGCTGGCGCCAATTGCCCGACCTTGCAAGCCATCGCTTACGGCGGCGGCAAGATGCCTGTGCCTGTCATTGAACGTGCGCTCGAGGTCTTCCCGAACGTTGCGTTCACCAACGCTTACGGCCTCACCGAAACAAGTTCCACGGTCTGCCTGTTGGGCCCTGAAGATCACCGGCAAGCATGGACAAGCGACGACCCTCAAGTGCGCCGGCGCCTTGGTTCGGTCGGCAGGCCATTGCCGTCGATCGAAATCGAGATACGCGACGAAACAGGCCGTTCGCTTGGCCCGAATGCGTCTGGCGAGGTCTACGTGCGCGGCCCCCAAGTGTCGGGCGAATACCGAGAAAAGCGCGTGGTTGGCGATGACGGCTGGTTTGCGACGCGCGATGCAGGCATGGTCGATGAGGACGGCTACGTGTATCTGTCCGGGCGCGCCGATGATGTGATTGTGCGCGGCGGCGAGAATGTCTCCCCGGGTGAAGTGGAGGATGTCTTGCTAGAACATCCCTCGGTCGCGGATGTCGCCATTGTCGGTGTGCCGTCGAAGGAATGGGGCGAGGCGATTGGCGCGGCGATTGTGCTCGCAGATGGCGTTGCCGGTGACGAGGAAGCACTTCGGGCGCACGTCAAAGCACGGCTCAGGTCCTCAAAAGTGCCCGAATACATTCGATTTGTGCGCGAGTTGCCGTACACCGAGACCGGAAAACTCCTGCGCAGGCTCGTGAAAGCAGACTTTCAATGAGCCCGCGGCATCCATTCGCCGATCTCGCCGACGACACGCTCTTCAAGCTCGCGCGGATAAGCCAATCAAAGCCTCTGGGCACGGTGAGCGCAACGAGCATTTTCTCGCATCGGGGTCTGCCGAAGCCGAGCGGCGGCGTCTCGGCAAACGGCGCATCAAGGCTCATGCCTTGCGCGGACGGCTGCGTTGCGGTCAGCCTGCCCCGGACATGCGACTGGGAACTTCTGCCGGCTTGGCTTGAGTGCGAGCACCGGTCTTTTGACTGGCAATCCCTGCGCAATATCCTAGCGACCTGTTCCGCCGAATCGCTCGTGGCGCGTGGCCGCCTGCTCGGCCTCGCGGCCGCGGTCGCGAGCGTTCCGCCAAGCGGGTCGAATCTGAAACCCTGTTCCGAATCGGGTCGATGCCGAGCGACAAAAAAGCCGCTGGTGATCGATCTGAGTGCGCTATGGGCCGGTCCCTTGTGCGCTCATCTGCTCATGCTCGCTGGCGCCGAAGTCATCAAGGTGGATTCGACGGGCAGGCCCGACGGCGGGCGGCTGTTCAGTCGCGGTGAACGCTCGCTGACGCTCGATTTTGGTCGCGAGGACCACCGGCGGCAATTGCGTCGGCTGATTGAAGATGCGGACATCGTGATTGAGTCTTCGCGTCCTCGCGCGTTTCGGCAGCTCGGAATCGACGCCGAGTCGCTTGTCCGCGCCAAAGCCGAGCTCGTATGGGTCAGCATCACCGGCCACGGCCGCGACTCGCCCGCAGCCAACTGGATCGCCTACGGCGACGATGCGGGCGCTGCCGCCGGGCTGTCCTTTCTTCTCAATCAAGCGGTCGGACGCTACGAGTTTTTCGGCGACGCCATTGCCGACCCGCTCACCGGCATCGAGGCCGCGTGGCGCGCTTGGAACGCATGGCACGCCGGCGAGGGCGGGATCATCTCGCTCGCGCTCGCCGATGTCGCGGCGTTCTACGCGAGCGAAGTTCGCCCGGACCAAAGGTCGCTCGCCGCTTGGGTTCACAGCCCATGCTGATTCGGCGCGCCGAGCTGCCGTGCGGCGAGATCGCCGATGTGCGCGTTTCGGGCACCAAGATCGGCAAGATTGGCGCACTTGCGCCGCTCCCAGATGAAACCCTGATTGAAGCGGACGGCGGCGCACTGCTGCCCGGCCTTCGCGACCAGCACCTGCACTTTCTTGCATACGCGGCGTCGCTCGAATCCTTCTCATGCGCTGACTACGACGGCACGGACGCCTGCATCGAAGCGCTTCACCATGCGCCGCGCCAAGCGAACGGCTGGGTTCGAGCGGTCGATTTCCACGAAAGCATGGGCGAGATCAGTCTCGCTGCGCTTGACCGAGATGGGCCGAATGTTCCCGTGCGCATTCAACACCGCAGCGGTCGGCTGTGGATCCTCAACTCGCTAGCCATCGATCATGTCAAGGGCGGCGCTGTCTGCCCGGCGTTCGCGCACGGCATCACAACCGGTCACTTCTACGATGTGGACCACGAGCTCGGACGCCGATTGGGACACACACTGCCCGATGTCGCCCGAGCGAGCCGCAGCCTTGCGGCATACGGCATCGTTGGTTTCACCGATATGACGCCGACGAATTCGGCACATGAAGCACGCATGTTTCGCGAGTGGCAGGAAGCAGGAATCCTGTTGCAAGACGTGCAGCTCGCAGGCCGGGCGAGCCTCACCGCAGGCCCCACAAAGGTGCACCTGCACGAAAGCGATCTGCCCCCTTTCGAATCGCTGTGCCAAGGAATCAAGGACAGTCACAAGCGCGGACGGGTCGTCGCCGTGCACTGCACCACCGAGGTCGAACTGGTGTTCACGCTCGCGGCGTTTGAAGAGGCCGGCGTCATCGAGGGCGATCGCATCGAACACGCATCGATTTGCAATGAATCCTGCTTGCGAACCATTGCTGACCTTGGCCTGATGGTCGTCACCCAACCCAATTTCATCGCCGAGCGCGGCGACACCTACTTGGATGAGATCGAGAAAAGCGCGCTGCTCGACCTGTATCGCTGCGCGTCATTCATGGCGGCGGACATTCCGTTCGCGATTGCTAGCGATGCGCCGTTCGGAGGTGCGAATCCTTGGGCGGTGATGGAAGCGGCGACCAAGAGAGTGACCGCCTCGGGCATCGAACTGACGCCCGAAGAACGCATCAGCCCGGAAGACGCCTTGGCCTGCGTGACCGGCAGCCTCGCCGATCCCGCCAATCCGCTGACCATTCATGAAGGCGCCGATGCCAGCCTTGTCGTGCTCGATCAATCGTGGCGAGCGATTCGACGCTCTCTGGCTTCGGCGTGCGTGCAATTGACCGTCAAGCGCGGCGAAGTGGTTCACTCTATAGCGTCAATCAGTCCAAGCGAGAGGGCTTCGGTCGCCGAGATGTCCTGACCAAGGATCATGATGCGCGCGGCTTGTTGACGTCCGATTCTGCGCGGAATGCTGACGCATCCTCCCGCGCCCGGCAACAACCCAATGGCAACCTCCGGCAACCGAAAATAGGTGTCGGGGTGCGCGCTGATGTGATCCGCAAACGCCGCGAGTTCAATGCCTGCGCCGATGCAAGCGCCATGCACTTTGAAGGTGTACTTGTGCGCGGCGGCAGCGAGATAGCGGGCGGGCATTCGCAAGCAGCGAATGCGATGCGAGAGCGCAGTGTCTTGCGCGCGCTTGAATTCTGTGAGGTCGCCGCCTGCGCAAAAGTGCGCACCGTCACCTGTCACTATCACCGACTCAATGCTGGCGTCCACGCTGACGGCTTGAAACGCCTCGGAAAGCGCATCGCGCATCGCTACGCCAAGGGCGTTGGCGCTGTCCGGGTCGCTGAGCGTGATGGAGACATCGCTTCCGTGCCGGGCCATCCGTACCGGGGTGTCTGTCCCTTTTGATTGCGTGCGGAACTCCGACGCGCGCAGCCAATTCGCGTACTCAGCGCCCGCTTGTAGGGTCGCGTAGCCCAAGGATTCAACTTCCAAAGCGCGCGACGTGGGCAGGCGCATTGATGTCCGCAGCACTTGTACCGTCACCGCCGATGCGATTGGATTCTGGCCTATTCGCTCAGCGAGCAGCTTGAGTTCTTCTGGTTGGTCGATGGTGAGATCGAAGACATCTTCCAAGCCCTCAGGCACGGACTCGCCGAATCCAATTGTGGGAATCGGCTGTGCGCCGAGCCAAGCGGCCAGTGCTCGGTCAGGGCAAGTGCCTGTCCCTTGTTCGAGGTCCACGACCAGCGCGATGTTGGCATCCGCATCCAAGTCAGCCCAGTTGGGATTGACCGACAGGTCTGCGACTTCATCGAGTGTGAAGCGAGGTAGTTCATCCATGTCGATGCCACCAAGCTGTAGTGTATGGAGCGCTAGTGTCCTGTCCCATAAAGTAAGTGTGATTCAGAGTGAGCACAATCGCCGACGGCAAGGCGCAGTCCGCAGGGA
>JAPOTJ010000038.1 GCA_026709225.1 Gammaproteobacteria bacterium
GAAAGGTTGCAGGCTCGCCTTCCGTCACCGCAGGGCCAGCAGCGACCTCGACACGAGGCAGCGACTGAATCGATTGCGCGCTGGCGTGCGGCGCGAAAACCGCAAGAAATGGCAGAAGCAGGAGCGCGCAAAGAAAGCCGTTTCGGAGCTGCAAGGCAGATCGGCTCGCTGAAAAAGGCTTGAACATCGGCGTCTCCTCTTTTTGCTCGTGTGCAGAAGCAGTCCCGGCGACTCATTTTAGCAACGATTTTACGAGGCAGCCCACGCAAGTGTCGGGCACATGAGCGCTTGCGACCGAGAATCGCCACATTGCCTTGACTTCACTCCCACGAGTGTGAAACATTAGCCGGACGCGCGATGCATCGCGCTTCACATCACCTGAGGGGCGGCGAAAGCCTGAGATGCCGAATGGCGGCGGACCCTTGGAACCTGAACCGGGTAATGCTGGCGGAGGAACAGGCTTATGTTCAAACACATTTTTCATTTTGTGCGGATGTCGCTTTCTGGCATCCTTCCTAGAAACGCCTCTTGGAGGCACTTGGCGCTCCTGATCGTCGTGCCGACCCAATACGCACTTGCAGCAGACGATCAGCGCATCGAAGAACTCACCGTCTATGGCGAGCTGCGCGAATCGAGCATCCTCGAGCTGCCGACGAGTGTGAGCGTGCTCGATGACACCTTGATAGCATCGAGAGGTGCGACGCATCTTGAGGAGATCTTGGCGGCAAGCGCCAACATCAACCTCTCAAGTGGCGCCTCGCGCGCGCGCTTCTTTCAAATTCGCGGGATTGGCGAACGCGGCCAGTTCATCGAACCCCTGAATCCATCCGTTGGCCTGCTCATCGACGGCGTTGATTTTAGCGGCATCGGCGGCATCGCTACGCTCTTCGATGTCGAACAAGTGGAGGTGTTTCGTGGACCGCAAGGCACACTCCACGGCGCCAACGCACTCGCAGGTCTCATTTCGCTCAAGAGCCGCGATCCAACTTTTCAACCTTCCGGCCGCCTGCGCCTCGAAGCTGGCGACTACGGCACCTGGGGACTCGCGGGTGCCTACGGCGGAGCAGTTTCCGAGCGCGTTGCTTTCCGCACATCCCTTGCCCATCATGCAAGCAAGGGCTTCATTGACAACGCCTTCCTTGGCGCTGACGACACCAACAATCTGGACGAGACAACCTGGCGAGGAAAGCTGCGCATCGACGTGTCAGACGCCACCCGCATTGACCTCGGTCTCGGCGTCATCTCTATGGACAACGGCTACGATGCCTTTTCGCTTGACAACGACCGGCGCACACAGTCGGATAATCCGGGCGCCGACACGCAAGACAGCGTGTTTGGCTCGCTCAAGTTCGCCCACCAGGGGCGCATGTTTGACGCTGAGTTGCGCCTCTCAGTCGCGAGCTCAGACGCCGAATACGGCTATGACGAAGATTGGACCTTTGACGGTTTTCATCCCTCGGGCTATGCATCGACTGACCAGTACAACCGCGAACGCGATGCATGGGCTGGCGAGATACGGCTGGTCTCGTCAGAAGACGGCGCGCTGTTCGAAGGGCGAACAGACTGGGTCGCCGGCCTGTACCTACTCGATCAATCCGTCGATTTCCTGCGCATCTATACCTATGCGGATGCGGATTTCACAAGTGATTTCGAAATTCAGCGCATCGCGGGCTATGCACGCACTGAAACCGCCCTGTCGGAGCGGGCGCGCTTGACGCTCGGCGTGCGCCTCGAATCGCACGAGTCACACTACTCGGATTCTGCCGCGGTCGCCTTCAATCCCGACGAGAACCTGTTCGGCGGACGCCTTGCCCTAGAGTACGCGCTTGCCGATAGCCTGTTCGCCTATGGAAGCCTGTCGCGTGGCTACAAGGCGGGCGGTTTCAACACTGACGGCACGCTTGACGCCGCGCTGCGCGAATTCGATGCGGAGTATCTTTTCAACTACGAGCTCGGCATCAAGGGCGCATGGCAGAGCCTCAGCCTGCGCCTCGCCGCCTTCCGGATGCAGCGCGACGATGTGCAAATCGACAGCTCGATCACACTGGTGAGAGCGGACGGCAGCAGCGAGTTCATCGACTTCACCGGCAATGCAGCGGAAGGCGTGAACCAAGGGCTTGAAGCCGAGCTTGGCTGGGTGCCGAACGAGTCAGTCAGTCTTGGCGCGAGCGTCGGCCTCTTGCACAGCGAATACGAGAACTACGTCAATGCCGAAGGCGAGGACCTCGACGGCCGCGAGCAGGCGCACGCGCCGAGCTATCAATACCATCTCTTTGCGGACATCGATATTGTTCGCGGACTGATCCTCAACCTGACGCTAGAAGGCCGCGACGAATTCTTCTTCTCGGACAGCCACAATACCAAATCGAGCGCGTATGACGTGGTTCATGCGTCGCTCGTCTATCAGTGGCGGGACTGGACAATACGCCTTTGGGCACGGAATTTGGGCGACGAGGAAGTGTATGTGCGCGGCTACTACTTCGGCAACGACCCGCGCGATGGCTATGCTGCCAAAGCCTACACGCAGCTCGGCGAGCCGCGCCGCTTTGGTGTGACCTTGCAAATGGACATGTAAACGGGCAGGTAGACAGCCATGTAGTGTGCCGCGTCGCAAATACGTGTAGAGTTCAGGCATTGGTCAATGCACTAGCGATAAGGGGCATACACGCATGACAACAATGAACCACATCTATACAACGCTCTTGGCAGCACTGTTGGCGAGTACGCCGATTTTGGTACTTGCGCAAGAATCCGATGAAGGGGGGGGGGGGACCGAAGACGCCTCCGTGCCTATGGAGGAAATCATCGTCACTGGCACGCGACTTGAGCGAACGCCCGGAGAGCTTGCGGGCAATTTGATTGTGCTCGACCAGACGTACATTCGAGCGACCGGCGAGGTGTCCATCGAACGAGTGCTACGGCAACTTCCGCAAAATACAAACTTCACCCAAGAGCGCTTCGGCAGCGACCTCAATACAGCCACGAACCTGACCGGCGCATCGACCGTCAACTTGCGCGGCTTGGGCAGTGAATCCACCTTGATCTTGGTCGATGGACGACGCCTCGGACACAGCGGGATTCTTGGCGGCGTCAGCGATATTTCTTCTATTCCACTCGCTATCGTCGAGCGCATCGAAGTTCTTCTCGACGGTGCGTCGGCCATTTACGGCTCGGATGCCGTCGGCGGCGTCGTGAATATCATCACCCGCAAAGACTACCAAGGCGTCGAGGTCAGTCTCGACTATGGCTGGCCGAGCGACGATGGTTACGATGAAGTCAAAGGCACGATCGCTGGCGGCTTTCAGTTCGCCGGTGCTTCTGTCAGGGCAAGCTTCACCCGTTCGGACCATTCCGGCATGGATGCATCCGACCGAGAAGCGACGCTATTTCAGCAGAGCATCTTCCCCGGGCCGCAGTTCGACATTCGTTCCGTGACTCCGGTCCCGAGTCCGATCCTCTACCGACTCGGTGACGATGTGCTGACCGTCGCTGAACATCGAGCGCTGTCCGACGAGCAAAAAGCAATGGCGACGGCTGAAACGAGCGCGGTCTTGCCGGTCGGTTTCGACGAGAGTTCGAGCGTTGATGACATCACCCAATTTGGACCGGCCAGTTGGGGCGCAGCCACGCAAGTTGGCAATAGCCTGCTGCCCGAGCAGACGCGCGACACCTTCACATTGAATGTGACGCGGCCCTATGGCGATGCCATCACTGCGAGCTTCTGGGGCAGCTTTGAGAATCGCAGCACGACGAATGAGCTTGGCTACCAGGGCTTTTCGCAAGCCTTCCTTGGCGCTGGCAATCCGTTCAACCCATTTGGTACGAATGTGCGGATCAGCGGCCAGCGGCTCGACTTGCCGCGCGAGTACCAAGAAACGGAAACAGAAACGCGCGATTTTGGCATTGAGCTTGAAGGCGAGATCGGTGCGAGCGGTTGGCAATGGGAGGCGCGGCTCGGTCGGCGCAGCGAATCGTCCGACACGCAGCGAGTTGGAACTTTGAATGGCGAAGCCATCAGAGGCGGCCTCACCTACCGGCCGGTGCGTCAGACCCGTCGCGACCTGACACAAGACGAATGCGTTGCCATGGAGGGAAGATGGGTGGCTTTCTTTGGCGGGTATTGCCAGATCACGTTTCCGCCACCGGACGCGGTCAATCCGTTTGGCGATATTTCGCAGTATTTGCAGACGACCTATGCGGACAGCCTCAATCGCGACACCAACTTCGAGGCGCATCTTCGCGGCGAATTCGCATCGCTTCCAGGCGGCAGCGCACGTGCGCTCTTTGGCTACCAATGGCAGAACAAGCTGCTTGAAAGCGCGACCGACTTTCAGTTGGTCACATTTGAGTCGCCGACTGGTCGGATTGTCGAGTTCGACACCGACACTGAACGCTCGAATCAAGCGGTTTTCCTCGAAACGTGGCTGCCGCTCGTCGGCGCGCCAAACCGGCGGGCAGGTATCGACAGCTTGTCGCTCTCGGTGCTCGGCCGCTGGGATTCGTACGACGAGCCGACGGTACAGTACAACCTCGGCGACGGTGGTGAAATGAAAGCCGAAAATCTCTCCGATGCTGGCAATGAGTTCACATGGAATGTCGGGCTTGTCTATGCGCCGGTGCCCGACCTGCGCGTTCGCATCACCAAGGAGACAGCCTTTGTCGCGCCGCAACTCAATCAAGTGCTCGTCGCCACCAACATCGGCCCAAGCCAGCCGTTTCGCGGACTCTTGCTGCAGCAGCCAGACGGCAGTCTCAGTTTCGAAACCATCGAAGTCATCGAGGGTGGCAATTCTGATCTCAAATCCGAAACCGCCGATATTCTGAGCTACGGCTTGGAACTGTCGCCACGGTTCATGCCGGGCTTCGGTTTCAAGGTCAACTGGAGCGACACGGAATACAATGACCGCATCAACCGCCTCTCGAACACCATCGTAGATCCGAACAATCTGCCAAGCGACACCTTCTTCGATACGACGCGCAATTTGTACGTGCAGGAGCGGCGCTGGATCAACGTCTCGTCAATCGAACGAGAAGGCGTTGACTACGAGGTCCACTACCAGCTCAATTCGCCACTCGGCGAATTTCGGGCGCATCTGCGCCATGCGCGCACGACGCGCTACGAGTTTGTCGTTGACCCGCTCGCCGAGCCCGAACCCATCAACGTGCTCTCGAACACAACCGCCAACACCGCTGTCGGCGTCGTGCCGCGCTCCGGCAATGACATGCAATTTTCATGGCGCTACCGGGGCGCTGGCATCGCGCTGAATTACTCGACCACGGACGAAACGAGCACCGAGCTTGCAGGTGTGACGAGAACCTACGAGCCACCCAAGCTCTTGAATCTCACCTTGAGCTATGATTTTGTCGCAGGCGGACTGCTGCCTGCTCCACGCTTCATGCAAGGTGCGAGGCTGCGCTTCACGGTGAACAATCTCGGCGACGATTTTGGCAGCACCAGCGTTCGCAACAGTGCTGGCGAACCGCTCGATCAGACCGGCCCCGACGCTTCTCCGCTCTACGGCCGCGTGTTTAGCTTGAACCTCACCATGTCGCTAGGCCAGCTGTAAGGAGTTGAACGATGCGCCCGAACACCCGATACCTGCTCGTCCTGCTGCTCTGTGCGTGTGGGGGACCGCTGTTTGCGAGCGAAGACTCGCGCATGGTGCTGAGCGGCGATGTGTCCGCTATCTACAAGGCAGGCGACTTTCTGCTGTGGACACCAAAAGAAAGGAAGGAACGCACAGGTGGTGCGACCATGAGCGCGGCGACCTCGATGACTTCCGCGTCCGGTTCTCGGCCGAGCGTTGAAGACTCAGTCAATGTCATCGCCAAGGCGCCGCTCGACGCCGAAGGTCGATTCACGCTAAGCGTGGATGTCGCCGAGCCGAAGGTCGTGTTCTTCTACGTCATCAATGGCCTCGGCCATGAGGGACAGCGATTTGCGCCGACCAAGGGGCAAAGCTTCATCATGGAGGCGGGCGAGCTGCATCTACGGATACAGTCGAGCCATCCGCGCTTCATTATTGAAGGCGGGTTCTACAACGATGCCGTCTACAATTCGTGGAAGCTGTCCGAAGCATTCTTGGAGACGGCAAGCACGATGCATCGCCTGAACAAACCGGTTGAAGGCGAGAGCGAAACCGAACGACGCTCGCGCGTCGACGGGGCGGCGGAAGCGGCGAGTCGCATGTATGAGCTTGAGACAGAAGGACGCTCAGAGGTCGCGACAACACATCCTGACCCAATGGTCAGACGACTCGTGATTGAATCGGCGTGGCTGCACGGCCCGTGGCTGCTCGAAGCCGTGCGCGGCTTGGCCGAAATGGTGCCCGATGATCCGTGGGCACAAGCGCAGCTTGAGCGGGAAGAAGCGTTCGCAGAGAAGCGTGCGGCCGCGCGGCGCATCTCGACGGGCACGGAGATACTGGATTTCACCGCTGAAACCTTGGACGGCGAGTCGGTGCGACTAGCGGATGTGCGCGCCGACTCGCGCTATGTGCTGCTCGAATTCTGGGCATCTTGGTGCGGTCCTTGTCGAGTCGAAATTCCGCACATGAAGGAAGCCTACGCGACGCACAAGCCAAGCGGCTTCGAGATTGTCTCCTTTACCATCGACAATGATCGCGAGGACTGGGAGCTCGCCTCCGACGAGGAGGACATTCCGTGGCTGAATCTCGGCATGGGAGAGGACGCCGACGCGCCTAAGGCCTATAGCGTCTATGGCGTGCCGAAGAACTACCTCGTCGAGTCGAACACCGGCGAGATCCTCGCCACGGACCTGCGCGGGCACCATCTCGACGAGAAGCTCAAAGAACTGCTCGGAGGCTGAGCGCGAACGCTGAGTTAGCGCCCCTTATACACAGGCTTGCGCTTCTGCATGAACGCGAGCGGGCCTTCGCGCGCATCTTCGGTCTGAAAGACCGCGCCGGAGATCGTGCTTTCATGTTTCAAGGCTTCGGCTTCGGGCAGCCCTAAGCATTCACGCGCGGATTTGCGAATGGCTTTGACGGCGATCGGACCGTTGGCGGCGATCTTCTCGGCGATCTCCATGGCTTTCGCGAGCACTTGATCTGGCTCGACCACATGGTTGAGGAAGCCGCAATCGAGCGCAGCCTTGGCATCGATCAAATCGCCCGTCAGCAAGAGTTCCATGGCCTTGGCGAATCCGACCTGCACGGGAAGCCGCACCGATGAGCCGCCCGCCGGGAACAGCGCCCACTTGACCTCTTGCACGCCAAAGCGCGCCTTCGTACTGGCCACGCGAATATCAGTGCCCTGCACAAGTTCCATGCCGCCCGCGATCGCATGTCCGTTGATGGCGGCGATCACCGGCTTTTCGGGATTGAAGTTCCGCAGCAGTGCGCCGGCGGCGATGTTGCTGTTCGCCAAGACGCGCTCATCCCAGTCGTTCTCCGGCTTGCGCGCACCGGACATCAAGGGGACGAGCTGACCCAAGTCCGCCCCTGCGCAAAAGCAGTCGCCGGTGCCGGTGACCACCGCGACACGCACTTGATCGTCGTCTCGAATGGAGACCCACGAATCATAGAGGCCGACCGCGACCTCCGGGTTCATGGCGTTCTTCGCTTCAGGGCGATTCAGCGTGACTCGCGCGATATGGCCTTCGACTTGATATTCAACTAGGGACATGTGTACTTCCTATGGTCTGATTGTGTTCATTGTTGGATGTTCGATACCCCGCGCTCTAGTGCCCGCAAAGCGCGGCTGCGCACCGCCGCAAACTCATCCCCCGGACGCCAAGATTGCATCTCATCAGCCTGCGCGATGAGATAGGTGGTCATAAGCGCGAAGCGAGCGTCCGCCACCATACCATCAAATACCCAGTCGTCCGTAAGCTCATCGCTTGGCTGATGGTAATGCTGGTCAGTCCATTCGCGGATGCGCTCCCGACCCCAGCCGGCCGGCTTGCCGATGATTTCTACGCCGCCGTCAAGATACGCGCCCGGCACGCCAATTTTCGCGAAGCTAAACTGATCGGAGCGATAGTAGAAGCCTTGATCTGGGAACTGATCGCCATGCAGCGTCCGCCCCGTATACTCGGCGACATCGCTCACGATCCCGTCGAGACTCGACTTGCCAAGCCCGATAAAGATCATGTCGCTCGCTTCGCCCCAGATATTGGCGCCATCCAAGTTGACATTGGCAGCGATTCGCCCCGGATGAAAAGTCGGATGCTTGGCGTAGTATTCCGACCCCAAGAGACCCTGCTCTTCGGCGCCGACAAGCGCAAATACGATCGAGCGCCGCGGCGGTTCGGGCAGCGCTTTCAATGCCTTGGCAATCGCCAGCACCTGCGCGACGCCAGTCGCATTGTCGAGTGCGCCGTTGTAGATGACATCTTCGTCCGACAGGTCGGCTTCTTCGCCAGTGCCGAGATGATCATGGTGCGCGGTGAGAATGACGGCCTCTCTGCCGAGCCGCGCGTCGCAGCCTTCGATCACACCAAGCACATTGGCGGTTTCGGTTCGCTCAAGCTGCGCACTCAGCGTCAGGCTTGACGTCACCCCAAGCGGGACAGGCACAAAATCTCGCGAGCGCGCCGATTCCGCCAAGGCGTCCATGTCATGGCCAGCCGAAGCTAGCAGCCTGCGCATCGCACTCTCGGCCATCCATGCCGAAGCCTCAATATGTGGCTCACCCGCGCTTGGCAATTCGAACTGCGCACCAGACCAAGACGTAGCGACTACTTGCCACGGATAGCCCGCCGAAGGTGTCGTATGGATGATGATGGCAGCGGCAGCACCGAGCCTCGCAGCCATCTCATACTTGTATATCCAGCGACCGTAATAGAGACGCCGCCCGCCCGCAAACAGGTCTGGGTCCCACTCAGGATCGTTGTTCAACATCACCAGCACCTTGCCGCTGACATCCATACCCTTGTAGTCATCCCATTCATATTCAGGTGCTTGAATACCGTAGCCCACGAACACAAGTTCCGCATCCGTGAAAGACGCGGACTCAGACTGATTGCTCACATTGACAACGAACTCGCGACCAGGCTCGGCCGTGAATCCGCTAGAAAACGACCAGCCACCCTCAATCGTGCTTGTGACACCGACAAGCTCGAAGGACTGCTGGTAGCCTTTGTCCGCTCCGGGGGCGACACCCATCGCTTCGAATTGCCCCGCCAGCCACTCGCGCGCGCGCAGGTCGCCAGCGCTGCCAGGGCCACGACCCTCATAGGCATCGCTTGAGATCTCGGCGACCACTGACCTCAGGTATTCGGCTGTCACCTCGGAAGACACGCCGTCCGCATGAACAAGCGCCCTGCCCACACGCGGCCCGCACCGCTGCACTTCACGCCATGCGAATCCCATCAGAGCGTTGCGATCAACTAGGGTCATGGGTCCAATCATCAGCGGCCGAAAGTTTTCATCGGCATAGAGCGACCCCTGTTCAAGGGCTTGCTCAAGCGTCCAGCCCGCACGCGCCGCTTCACGCCCGAACTGCGCAAGCTCTTCCATCATGGCCTTGAACTCCAACAGGCCAACCCTGTCTGTCAGTGAACCGTGTCCGGGAATCACATGCTCGAACTCCAAGTCGAGCACCGCCTGCAAGGTCTCGCTCCATGCCTGTACGCTGCCGCCGGTATCAAGGTCTACAAAAGGATAGAGGCGATTGAAGAACAGGTCGCCCATGTGAATAGCACCGTCTTCACGAAACACCGCAACCAAATCACCATCGGTGTGGCCGCGTCCGACACTGTGCAGTTCGATCGTTTTGTTGCCAAGCGTGATGACGTGATTGCGCTCGAACGTTTCACTCGGCAGACCGTGCGCGGCATCGCCCTGCCACGTACTGCCGTCAAGGGTCTCCAGCCAGCGCTTGGTGTTGTCTGTGGAAACGATGCGCACGCCGTGCGCGAAAGCAGGATTGCCGTGCGTGTGATCGGCGTGCCAGTGCGTATTGACGACGACCGCAACTTCCTCACCTGTCAACTCTTCAGCGAGCGCACGAAGCGCCTGTCCCTGCATAGAAAAGGTCATGGTGTCCACGACCACTGCGCCCTCGCCGGTCTTTAGTACCGCGACGTTGCCGCCTGCATTGGTATAGACGACATGCAGGTCGGGCGTGACTTGCTCATACTCGAAGTCATTGACCCAAAGCACAAAGAACAGCGTCGCCGCGATGAAGGCAAGGGCGGCCGTGCCAAGCACCCACAGCCATATTCTCGGTGCGCGGTTCACAAGTGCCTCCCTCGGTAACGGCGATCATCTTGATGGGGTCGTCCGCAATCGTTGCGAGCGTTTTCAAAGCACAAGGCTGGCATGGCGCGGGGACACTAGTGTCCTGTCCCATAAATAAGTGTGGATTCAGCGCGCAGGAGAAGGGCTGTGGCAAGGCGCTGAAGCAGGCAATACTTTGCC
>JAPOTJ010000024.1 GCA_026709225.1 Gammaproteobacteria bacterium
TCAGCGCGCAGGAGAAGGGCTGTGGCAAGGCGCTGAAGCAGGCAATACTTTGCCGCAAAAGCCAAGGGACGCAACATCACATGGGACTAGGCCACAGCCCTTCTCCTGCGCGCTGAACCCACACTTATTTATGGGACAGGACACTAGGTGTTGGGCGTTTCCACCGCTTGCACCAAATCCTCAAGCGTCTTGTCAAGCTGGTCAACGGTAAAGCTCGATATACGGAAATATTCGTCGCGAAGACTCGACTTCACGAGCGTATCGCGGATTGATGTACTGAATTCAGCCTCTTCCGCCTCGTCTTGCGCATCGCTCTCTTCATCCTCTTCTTCCAGTGGCTGGTAGAAGGCGTAGCGCACATCGACACCGGCGGCAGTGACCTCGAACTCGACATCGGGTTGTCGATCAGGGATGTCCTCGGAGATGCCCATGACGCGCAATGTTTCAAAGCGCGTCGCCATGCTTGCCAATTCACTGCTGTTGGCAACAAGCGAAGAATTCAGCAGCGTCCACTCGCCTTCTCCGTCAAGCTCAGCTGTCCACAAACCCGGCCTGCCTATGGCCTCAATGCTCGCAGGTGCTTCTACGACCGATTTATCGAGCCAATCATCCTGGTCGAGCGGTAGGTCGTAGTTCGCGAGTTCGATTGAGTAGATCTTGTCGGAATCGGCTTCGCGAGCATGGATGCGACGGAAGCCGGGCGATGTGCCGAAGTAGAGCGTCGCAATGTCGTCGTCGCCCGCAAAGAGTTGCAGCTGTCGCTGGAACGCGTCTTCCGTCACCTCGAAGCGGCGCGCAGCGTCGCTTGTTGACGCGACCGGCCAAGTCGCACGGTCACTCACGAGCGCTTCGGACAGCGCTTCGATGCGCGAAGCGTCGACTGGCAGGTTGCCGGGCATCGCCCACGCTTCACCATGGCGCGACAGCTCGATGGCACTTTCATTATGTTCCTCGTCTTGCGCCTTGCCACCGGAAATGCGGATCTTGTCCACCATTGCGAAATCGAAGGTCACGAACGGATCAAGCGCCTGATCTTTCGGCATGAGCAGCAGCGCGGCGAGCGCGGCCTGTGCGGCCAACACGCCGATGAGCACATTGATGGTCTTTTGCGTGAGCCGCATCATGACTTCACTCCTTCGTTGAACCAACTCGCGTATTCACGCCGCCTGCGTTGTCGTGCGTAGAACGACAATAGAAAGACAATGCCGAGACCAAGCAGAGCGAGGGCGTAATTCATGTACTCGAAGCCCATCTGCAACTCGCGCGAGGTCGGCGGCAGGGTGCGGTTGAAGTGCCCGCGGGAACGAATGCTCACGAGCCCCGCATCTTCGAGCGCGTAGTCAACAGCGTTCTGTACAAGCTCAAGAGACCCCTGCTGCACCATGCCCGAAATTGAACCCATGATCTGCAGATTGCGGTCAGACAGAAATTCGTTCGAGGCAAGAATGATCAAGCGCGCCGACTCCGGGGAGCGTTCGATGACCGAGGCCACCACGCCAGCACCTGCTTCCGCTACAGCTTCGTTGTTGATCGTGTCCATCGTTGCCGGGCCTGCCCCATCAAGCGCCTCGGTGCCCTCTTCTCCGGCTTCTTCGGACTCGGCTTCCGTCTGCACCTGCTCTTCAATGGCTGCCATCAGCAGCGGCGACTCCTTGCCAGCGAAGAAAGAGTCGAAGCGACCCTCAACCATCACGCCTAACAGATGGTTGCCGATCTCGCCCTCCGGAGCGAACGGCGCTTGCCCGTCTTCGGAAAAACGCGGCGTGACGTTGGTGCTCGTGCTCAACCATGCGTCATTCGAGCTGCGAAGCAGCTCCGTCACCTGCCGTTCGGCGTTGATTTCCGTCTCGACCACGATGGGAGATGACCACGGCATCGACACCTGCGGCACTCGCGAGACCATCACCGCATCCTCGTTGAAGCCCTCATCGCGCACCTCAACAAAATACGGATAGTCAAGCATTTGTAGCTCTTGAAACGAAAAACCGCCAACTTGCCGTGTCACCGGCACCGGAAAGGCCGAGTTGCGCGCATCCATGACCAGCGACTCGCCGATCTCGATGCCGTTGTGCGCAAGCCACTCGTCAAGTCCTGTGTTCCGCGGACTCACGGAAATGCTTTGCGGCGTCAATGAAGATTCATACGCGCCGAGCGAAAGCAGCACCGTACCACCGCGCATCAGGAACTGGTCGATGGCAAACACTTCCACATCGCCCAACGACGATGGATCAACCACGAGCAAAGCCTCTGCCTCTTTCGGCACTTGACCGTCCGCAAGATCAGTGCGCACAACATCGAGGCCGGATGTCAACTGTTCGAACAGTCGCTCGTAGGTATTCGGCGTGAATCCCTGCTGCGCCGCTTGCTGTGCAAGCTGCGGCGGCAGCGGCTGCGGCGAACTCAGCGCCACCGATTTCAAATAGCCGCTCGCGAAGCGCTTGAGCGCGGTGTCAAGCACCCGTTCAAAGCCATCCCGATCTTGCGTCTCCGGAATCGACAGGGTGACCAGAATCTCGCCATCGCTCATCGTCAAGTAGAAGTAGAAGCTCGCGGCATCAAAGAGACTCGCGCGCATCGGACTGAATCCATAATTCTGGCTCAAATCCGCGGCAACGCTGCCGTCGCCTGCTTCCGGGTCAACGCGAGACACGCTGAGCTTGCCGTCCGATTCATTCGCCTTCTCTTGCATGACTTCCATGACGATATCAAGATACTCAGCGAGGCTCGGCGGCAAGGCGTCGTCGGAGGAGGCATACGCGACAAACTCAACCGGCGCATCAAGGCTCGCAAGCACTTCGCCGCCCGATTGGAAATCGAGGAGCACTTTGCGAATTCGGCTGGTGATGTCGAACTCCGGATTGCGAAGCTGCACATCGATGCTGGACTCGCCGCTCACCTTGACCTCGATCAGGTCGCCAAAGCCAATGACCTCGTACTCGTCGCCATAGCTCACCAGCACATCGAAATATGAATTGACGAGGCTCGACTGATAGCGATCTTCAACTTGAAACGGCACCGAGCGAATGCCGTACTTGCTATTCGCTTCGTCCTCGGCTTCCGGGTCGAGTATTGGGTCGATGATTTCGACGCGCACGCGGCCATTGCCGGCGACTTCATATTCGGCGAGCAAGTCCTCAAGCTGCGGCACGAGCGGTGCTAGCAGCGGATGCGTCTTGCTGCTGAAATAGCCGCGAACAAGAAGCGGCTCGCGAAGTTGCGCGAGGAAATTCTCGGTGGTTGCCGAGAGCGAGTATTGATTGCCTTCTGTCACATCCACCCGCAAGACCTTGACACCGTGCAGCCACACATTGACTGCGAGCAAATTGACAACAGCCAAGCCGACTGCCAAGCGCGTGCGGCCATGCGAAGCTTTCTGCCCGCGGTTCGCGAAGCGCTGCACGTTCAAGCTGTGGGCGCACAGTACGAGGAATACGCCGGCCAGCGAAAGCGAATAGACGAGATCGCGCAGATCGATGACGCCGCGAGTGATGCTCTCGAAGCGCGAGCCGCTGCCGATCAGTCGCATCCACTCGCCTAGGCGATTGCCCGCAAGATCGGTCAGCACGCCGCTACCGACGATGTAGAAGGCGCCGCTGACAAGCGCCGCAAGAATCAAACTGACGATCTGGCTCGAAGTGCGGGCGCTGACAAAAAGACCGATCGCCAGATACATGGCGCCAAGGAGCATGGCGGCCAGATAGCCCGCCAGCACCGGCCCCCAATCGAGCCCGCTGAAAAACGCAACGCTGATCGGCAGAGGCAAGGTCAGCAGCAGCGCCACGCCGAGCAATCCCCAGCACGCCAGAAACTTGCCGAGCACGAAGGTGGCGAGGCTCACCCGCAAGGTCAGCACATGCTCAAGCGTTTGCGTGCGCTTCTCTTCGCTCCACATCCGCATGGTGAGCGCCGCCGAGAGAAACACAAGCAGCAGCGGCATCCACTCGAACAGCGGACGCACATCGGCGATATTGCGCGCAAACCAAGCTTCGCCCCAAAAGAGCACGAACAAGCACACGCCGACAAAGGTCGCAAGGAACAAATAGCCAGCTGGGCTGTTCAGGTAGAGGCTGAGCTCCTTGCGCGCAATTCGAATCATCTCACTAGGCTGCATGGTGCGCCTCCGTCACTTCACGAAACAGGGCTTCAAGGTCCTTGCGCACGGCGCCGAGTCCGCTCACCGGAACGCCCGCGTCCACCAAGGCGCGCACAAGCCTTGCGATCGATTCCCGATCATCGATGCGGGCGCCGTCGATGACTTCCAGCGCATATCCATCGTCTTCTTCAGTGACCTGTGTCACCCAGTCGACGCTTGAGACCGCCGCACGCACCTTGTCAAGCGCCGCATCACTCGTCAGCATGAGTCGATTCGATGCGCTTAAGGCCGCGAGCGGTTGATCGACCGCGAGTTGCCCTGCGCGAAGTATCAGAACCCGATCACACACGGCGTTGACTTCTTGTAGTACATGGGTTGACACCAAGACCGCCGAACGCTTCGACAAGCGCTTCAGCAGGTGTCGCATGGCGAGCGTTTGCGACGGGTCGAGTCCATTGGTCGGCTCATCGAGAATGACATACTTCGGGTCGTGGAGAATTGCCTGCGCGACGCCGACGCGCTGCTTGAATCCGCGCGAGAGATGATCAATGCGGTTAAACGTGCGTTGTTCAAGTTCGGTAGTCTTCATGCTTTGCACCACCGCATCGCGTGCCGCTTGGCCATCAAGCCCGTGCATCGATGCCATGTAATCGAGATAGTCAACCACCTGCATGTCGTGATAGAGCGGCAGATTCTCAGGCAAGTAGCCAATCTTCGATTTCACCGCATCATCCGCCACACCCATCGCGCTGCCGTCCACGCGCACTTCGCCGCTGTCAGGTTCGAGGGCACCGGTGATAAGCTTGAGGATGGTGGATTTTCCAGCGCCATTGTGGCCGAGCAGCCCTACAATTTCGCCCTCGGAAAGAGAAAAGCTCACGCCCTCCACAGCGAGTGTATCGCCGTAGTAGCGCGTGAGACCTTGAGCTTCGATCACGCCAATAATCCTCCGTTCTTGTGACTAGAAAGTGTGAAAAGAATACTGTATGCGCATTGCCGAGCCTGTAAATTAAGCCTCATCGCTTCACATGTGGGCGAGTAACGAGGTTTTCAAGCGCCTGGCGCAAACAGCATGTTCGGGCGAATTGTTGCTCACAGCTTCACGCCGAGCCCGATCGTCCAAGTTTCTTCGTCTTCCAACGCGACAGATGTGTCGCCGCGAATGTACTTGCTCTCAAGCGTGACCTGGCCAAGGGGATCAAGTTGATAATAGAGGCCCGCCACAAATAGCTTTCGTGCCCGCAAGTCGCCGCTCAAGTCCTGATGCCATTCGTAGCTGAGCGAACCGGCAAGGCCATCGACAAACGCAACGTCAACGGGCCAGAACCTAGTGCCAAACTTCGCGCCCGCACGAGCAAAGGCATCCCCTTCACGCAAATCAGCGCGGCCGCCGGCATCGACAACCTCACCGTATTCGGCTTGAAAAAGCAGGCGCGTGTGAATGCTCATCGGGCCGAATCGTCGCTCGGCACCAAGCCCGCCTAGCCCCCATCTTGGCTCGACCTGCACTTCTAGCGCGCGCAAATCGACATCGAATCCGAAGTTAGTCGTGACAAGTGGGTTCACACGCAGACGCACACCGCCAAACTGCGTGCTGTCAAACGAAAACTCGCTGCCGATGCGAAAGGTGAGCGAATCGATTTCGCGCGCTGGCTCCGTTTCGTTGGTGAGGCGATTGAACTCGATGCCGGGAAGCAACCAGTGGCGAGAAGCCCGTCCAAGACTCAACGGGCGCAAGATCGATCCCTTCATGGAAATCACTCGGGAATCACTCGCCATGTCCTGCGTCATCGAGAAATTCGCGCCTCGACTCTCGGCAAGCGCCGCACCTTCGCTGCCGAGATTCACTTCCGCATGAGATTCACGAACCAGCAGCCCAAGTCGTTCCATGAACGACTTGGGCGCCCCCTCGTCTGCAAACGCACTCGCGCTGTTCGAGGCCGCAATGTGCAGCGCTGCGAGCTCAGCGGCCAAGGCAGCAAGCTCATCGTCGCTGAGCGTGCCATCAGCGTTGGCATCAAACTGCACGATCGGCGGCGACTCACTCTCGTGGTAGAACGCCTTGAACTCCTCGGCCGACAGGTCGCCGTCGCTATCCGCATCGTATTGCACGAGCGTTGCAGAAGCCGAGGCTTGCCCTATAGCAAAGGCCAGCAATATAGAAGAGATGTGATGTTTCATGGGGTCGCGGACGCTGTCAGAAGAGAAACTGTCAAAAATAAATAGATGTGACCCGTGTTGTGTTCAACTTCTGGACGAATCAGGGCCTCGCACTGGCTCGCGCAAACGCAGGTCTCGATAGGCAGGCATCAACCCATTTGGCGGTCGATGGGTAGCCGCCAAGATCAATGCCAGCCATCTTCGCCCACGGGAAAAGCGATGCGACGTTGAGGTCGGCCACGGTGAATCGCTCCGCAACCAACCATTCCCTTGAGGAAAGATGCGCTTCCAAGACCTTGAAAGGCCGCGCAAGCAATGCTTCGTATTCCTTCGCTTTGTCTGCATCTTTTGGATAGCCCATAGCGCCAAGCGTGTAGAAAAGAACTTCCAAGAGGGTCTTCTCCATTTCCGTCATCATCCAGAAAGACCACTGCGTGGCGAGCGCGTCTTCTTGAAGATTCGCAGGCGCCAACGGGCCGCCGTCTTGCTTGGCGAGATACAGGTTGATGGACATGCTCTCCCAATAGACTTCGCCATCCTCCGTCACAAGCGTCGGCACACGCCCGTTCGGGTTGACGGCCAAAAATTCGTCCGTCTTGGTATCGGCTTGAAAACTGATCGGCTTGTGCTCGAACTCGACGCCGAGCTCCTCGAGCATCCACAGCGTGCGGATGGCGCGACTCTGTCCCGCGCCGTAGAGAATCGTTGGCATGTGATTGTCCTTCAATGCTTAAGTGGTTGTCGTAAGCTTTCCACCAGTGCGAAACACAATATCCCACAGGGGCGTGCTCACCCCGAAGCGTGCGTTGTGTTCTTGAAAATGATGCAACAGATGATTGCGCTTGATGTAGCCGCCAATGCGTCCCCGCATCGGCCAGAAATGTATCGCGTAGTGCGTGTAGTCGTAGCAGAGGTAGCCGATGATGAAGAAGCCGAAGAATGGCTCTATCCAAGGGTGCGGCAGAACAAGCGAGAAGAGGATGTAAATGGTTCCAATAATGAGAATGGCACCTGCAGGCGGCATCACCAAACGGGTACGATCATTCGGATCGTCGTGATGAATACCGTGAAAGAGATACACGAGGTAGCGGCCTGCGCCGGTCGTCGGCTTGAAGTGGAAGACGAAGCGGTGAACGAGGTACTCGGAGAGCGTCCATGCAAATGCGCCGGCGACGAGCATCACGGCCAAATCTGCCACGCCAAATCCGTGCGTCACCACGCCTCGCCCGATGAGCCAGAGGGCGACCGGCCCCCACAAACAGAGCGGCACGGCGGGATGCACATGCGTCAGTGCTTCCAGAAAATTGTTCTTGAAGAGGCGGATGCCTTTTGATTCGGGCAAGAGGATTGTGATGAAGCGAGGCGAAGTATTATTTTACGCTTCGTGCGACGCCTCATGGAGGCTGACTGTCCTGCTGGTTCAAGGACTTCACTAAACTCACGCACGACAGCACGCAGATCAGCATGATTGGCAGCGCCACCACGAGCACAAGCGACTGGATTGCCTTGAGCGCATCGCCGCCAGCCTCTCGAATGACGAGCAAGGTGACTGGCAGCACCATGATGCCAAAAGCCCAGAAGATTCGCTGCCAGCGGGGCGGCTGGTCATCGTACGCAAGGTTTTGCGTTGCAGCCGAAGCGATCGCGAACGAGGACGAATCGTAGGTGGTCGCGACGAAGATGACAGCGGTCACCAAGAACACAAGCAGCGGCAGCGGATTCAGCGGCATTGAACCGATGAACGCGGCGACACCGATGTCCGGCGTACCCGCGCGCACCGCTTCCAGAATTGGCGCCAAGCCCTGCATGTCGTGCCACATGGCGCTCGTGCCAAGCGTCAGGTAGTAGAGCGCGCCGCCCGCCGTGCCATAGCCGAGCAGGCCGAACACCATTTCGCGCAGAGAGCGGCCATATGAAATACGCGCCACGAACAGCCCGACAAAAGGCGCATACGCGATCCACCAGGCCCAGTAGAACACCGTCCAATCACCGACAAAGCCGTTGCCGCCGAACGGCTCCGTCCATGTCATCATGCGGATGGTGCCATCCAAGAGCAGGCCAAGGTTGTTGGTCGCGGTATTCAATAAGAACGCTGTCGGGCCAGTGATGAGCACGAACACGCAAAAACCGATTGCCAGCCATGCATTGACTTCGCTGAGCCGCCGAATGCCTTTGTCGAGGCCAAGATAGACGCTGACCACGACAATGCCTGTGCATACCATCAATACGATAAAACTCGAGATGAAGCCTTGCGGCAGCCAGCCGAGTTCGGCAATCAGTGCCGTGAGCATCGGTGTCGCGAGCCCCAGCGAGGTGCCTGTTCCGCCAATCAGTCCGATAATGAAGAATACGTCCACGAGGCGACCGCCGAGCGTATCGGCGAACTTCGCACCAAACAGGCCAGTCAGCGATGTGGAGAAGCGAAGCTGACCAGTCCGCTCAGAGCAGAACACCCAGCCGATAGTGACAGCCGGTACGCAGTAGAGCGCCCAAGCCGGCACCCCCCAATGAAACAGTCCGTAGGTCGAAGCCCACTCTTTTGCCAGCAGGCTGCCTCTCTCGGCGCCGAACGGCGGCTGGTCTACGTAAAACGCCCACTCATGCGCTGACCAGTACATGATCGACGCGCCGATGCCAGCACAAAACAGCATGCCAATCCAACTAAATGTGCTGAACTCAGGAGTGGCGTTCTCGCCGCCAAGCGTTCGCGTTCCATGCCGCGAGAGCGCGAGCCAGAGCAGGAAGATGGTGGCGCCAACAGCGGCCCAGATGAATGCGAAACCGAAGTTCGCTTCGATCCAGTCATAGACGCGAGATAAGTTCTCCGCTGCGGCCAGTGGCGCTTCCCACACTGGCAATGAGATCGCGAGCACCACTACGACGCAGATCGCGAAGACGGGCAGGTCGAGTTGTAGCTTGCGCTGGATTGGCAGGATTCCGAGAGGTTCTCTTTACCATAACAAAGGCGGGCTAGGAGTGCACCACTATTCCAATCGGCTCGACATTTACGCGCCGCGTGGCATTACCGAATTGAGGCAACATCGTGCTGATAGCTTTCCGAACTTAAAATTAGGCAGCTACTTTACGCCAGCCAAAACGAAGGGACCATAGCAATGGCAACATCGGATCTCATCAGACTTAAG
The DNA here is from genome assembly GCA_026709225.1 of Gammaproteobacteria bacterium. GTDB lineage: Bacteria > Pseudomonadota > Gammaproteobacteria > Pseudomonadales > Azotimanducaceae > Azotimanducus > Azotimanducus chitobiosivorans. The sequence continues at coordinate 9,397 of JAPOTJ010000024.1, forward strand.
CAGATTAAGGTGGAAGGCCTGTTCGTCTTCTATTGTCACGCTATTGACCTCAAACTCAATGACCAAATTACCCTTCTGCACGGTCCCAATGGCGTTGGGGAAACCTCTGTCTTGCGGATGACAAACGCACTTCTATCAGGTCAATTCGGTCTCTTTCGAAGTGTGCCCTTCAGTCAAATCTCGCTACTCTTCGACGATGGAGTAGAGCTTGAGTTGAAACAAATCGAAGAGATTGAAGAAGATAGCCGAACGCACATGCGTAGACTTTCCAACGGAGTCAACCAGCAATCCGCGCCTCTGAATCTGAAGCAACTGAGCCCTCGCGAAATCGAACGACAAATAGATTATCTGCGCCCTTTGGAGAGCGACTCGAGAACTTGGATTGATTTGAGGGATGATGAGGTGCTCAGCGCTGCCGAGGTAATGGCGAGATACGGCAGAATCCCGATTGAAGGCAATATGCGCGACAGCGCTAGTGTCCTGTCCCATAAATAAGTGTGGATTCAGCGCGCAGGAGAAGGGCTGTGGCAAGGCGC
>JAPOTJ010000004.1 GCA_026709225.1 Gammaproteobacteria bacterium
CACAGCCCTTCTCCTGCGCGCTGAACCCACACTTATTTATGGGACAGGACACTAGGCGCCGCACAGCATTCGTGTCAATACCATCGTTCCCGGATTCTTCCCCGCGGAGCAGAACCGCGCTGTGCTGACGCCGGACAGGGTCGAGAAAATCATGGGTCATACGCCGATGCAGCGATTCGGTCAGCCGCATGAGCTCGCCGGTGCGACATTGCTACTCGCATCGGGTGCGGGTTCTTTCATCACCGGCGCGGAGATTGTTGTTGACGGCGGCTTTGCGGCGATGACTATCTGAGGAGTTGCGCAACGCTCGGTTGAAGCGCACAATGACCCGACTCGATGGCCTTGGAGAACGGGAAAATGGCAGCGTACATCATGCTGAGCACACTGACCGATGAGGGCCGCAAGACGTTGAAGGCACGGCCTGAACGCTTGGGCGAAGTCAACAAGGAAGTCGAGGCGATGGGCGCGCGAGTGGTCGCTCAATACGCGGTGCTTGGCGGCTACGACTTCGTCAACGTCATTGAGGCGCCGAGCAACGAAATCATGGCGCGCCTCTCCATGGACTTGGGCTCGCGCGGCACCATCAAGGTGACTACATTCCCTGCGATGTCAATCGAGCGATTCATCGAAATGATGCAGTCCGGCTCCGGCGAGAAATGAGCATCTATGTCCTGCTGATGCGGGACCACTCCGAGGGCCTCAAGGCCATAAAAAATACCGGCCCGGCGGCCGTGCAGGGCATCGTTGAGGCGCTAGAGCGCTGGGAGGCGAAAATCCTGATGGGTTACCGAATGCTGGGGCAATGGGATCAGTGCTACATCATCGAAGCGCCCGATAATTTCAAGGCCTACCGAGCGACCTTGGCGCAGGAGATGAGCACCACGGTGGACACGGAAATTCTGCCAGCCATCGACCTGCCGCTCTTCGAGCGCTTGATCACCCAGTCGGCGCAGACCGCGGGACCACATTCGTGGCAGATCTCGTGGTGGGCGCGCATCGCCCGTTTCGTCATGTACCCATTCGCCTACCAGCGCTGGGGTTGGAAGTATTTCACCGAGCACGCCGTCCATGGCAAGGAGAAGTTCAAGTCTGTGCGTGCGCCTTGCATCATCATCTCCAACCACCAGAGCCACTTTGATCAGTTCTGCTTGCTGAAGGCCGTGCCGCCGCGCATCCGCTCCAATCTCTTCTTCGGTGCGGCGGCTGACCGCTGGTTCCTGAAGGGGCGCAAGGAAATCACCATGCAGCCTTGGTATCAGTCGCTGGTGATGGGCAGCTACCCGATTCAGCGCGGCGGTGGCTCGAGGACGCTTGAATACCCCAAGTGGCTGCTTGACCAAGGTGCCAATCTCATGCTCTTCCCGGAAGGCACGCGCGCACGGGGCCGGCACCTATCGCCCTTCAAACACGGCGTGTCCATTCTCGCGCTTGAGAAGGGCGTACCAGTGGTGCCGGTCTATCTTGAAGGCCTCAAGCGCATTCGGCCGCCGGGCACGAAGAAGAACATTCCCGGTCCGGTGGCGGCGCATGTGCTCGACCCCGTCCGCTTTGCCCCGGGCACCAGCGTGCCCGAGGCAACGGAGCGTCTCTATGCCACCATGAAGGCGTTTCACGAAGACATCCGGGGCGTCGAGTGACGCCCGGATTCTAAACCCACTCCTCCTTCAAGTATGGAGGAGAGGAGGCCAGCTTAAGCAGCTTTGGCGTCGCTCTTCGGCGCTTCGGCTACTTCTTCGGCAGGCGAGAACGCATTGCGAATCGCCGTGTTTTGCGCTTCGAACGCTTCCCTCAGCATTTCGCCGCGGGTCGTGAGCGCCTGTTGGGTGTTGCTCCATAGCTGCTCGCCGTATTCACGCTGCAACTCCACAAAGCTCTGGACGTTGTTCACTTCCGGGAGCTTGCTGGCGAAGTCTTGATTGAACTGCACGTAGCTGCTGAAGTTCTTGGAGTCGAATTCCGCGAGCTTGCGGAACCATTCGGCGTTCAGCTCCATCAGTTCACGGGCGAGTTTCATTTGTTGTTCAAACGGATTCATTGAGAGTTTCCTCCGACTGTTCGTGGTTGAAAATATGTCTTGCTGCACCGCAGCAAAGGTGCATTATGCACACTTTGTTTGTGCAGTGCAACATTTTTTCAAGATTTTGCAAAAAAAATTTTTCGAGCGGCTATTGCAGCGCGTGGTCGGTCAAGCCATCGACATCGAATGTCATCATCACCAAATCGTGCAGGTTGCCGTTTCTGTCTTCGACAAAATCGGTCAGCAAGGCTTCCGCGGTGAAGCCGAGCCGTCCGAAGGCTGCTTGTGCGCCGCGCTGATCTGGCGTCATGTTGGCGGTCAGCTTCTTGAGGCCGAGGCTGCGGGCAATATCAAAAATCTTGCTGCTCAGGTGGCGGCCCAATCCCTGACTGCGGTAGTCGTGGCCCACCGTAAGCCGCAATTCTCCGACTCGCCGCGTCCAGCGTGCCGGCGCTCGGTCCACGGTCGCAAAGCCGGCCATTTGCTCGCCGTCATAGGCAATAATCGAGGTCGTTGCGCCGCTCGCCACATTGGTCAGCCAGTTATCCACGGCCTCGGGCCGAGTGATGTCCACGCGCAGGAACAAGAGGTCCTGCTCCGGCAGATTGCGCGCAAACGCAACGATGGCATCACGGTCGCTTTGCCCGATGATGCGCAGTTCCACGCTGCGCCCGTCCGAGAGTGCTACGGCTTGCGGATAGCCGCTGATGGCAGATTCAGTGCTTTTGGTGACCGACATGGGCCCTCCGTTCGTTTCTGTGGTGGAAGTTTATGCGCTGGCTTCTTGCCGACTTTGCTGCGATGCGGTAAGAAGTTCCTGAAAGGCATCATTGACGCTTGTCGCCATCAAGTCCAAATCGGGCACCAGTCGGCGGTCACAAATGAAATTGATGTAGATGTGCTGGTTGTAGCTCGTGATCACCACGCCGAAGCCGAGATTGCCCGTGAGCATGAGCAGTCCGAGCTGATCGATGATCGGATAGCCGGCGAAATATTGCGTGGTCTGCACGCCAGGGACATTGGTGCAGACGAAGTTGATGCCGAGCATGGGCGGGCGCGGTCCGAACGTAGGCGGCACCGGCATCGGAAAATTGGCTGCCAAAGCGGTTGGGTCGAGCGGCGTGCCGACGAGCAATGTGGGCGCCATCGCCACTGGCGGGAAGTTCGGCGTGCCTTCCATCATGATCTGCATGGCCTGCGCTTCGCGGTTGTTCTTGATCTGTTCGGTTTCCCAGCGAACCTTGCCGAGCCGCGCCGTCATTTCCATGGGCGTGGCATCAAAGACCGGAAATATCGCGGAGACCTTGTTGCCGAGCGCCCCCTTGTCATCTTCAGTGCGCACATTGACCGGGCACATGATGCGCAAATGCCCACCATCGGTATGTTCCTTGTGCGCCTTGAGATAGCGTGCGACACCTTCGGACACCGCGGCGAGCACGACATCGTTGATCGTGCCGCCGAGCGCGCTGCGAATGCGACGAAAGTCGGCAAACGAGTATTTGCTCCACAGGAACTTGCGTCGTGGCCCAACAGGTATCGAGTTCCAAGGCGCTGTCACCACCGGCTCGGCGAGGAATCGAGTCATCGATTCGCTGGCTCGTCGCAGCATTTCGCTGCGCTCAGAAGTCAAGCCCGCAAGCATGAACGGGTTCTCGCCGGTGAGGCTATGGGCCGTCTCGAGCATAGCTTCTGTCGCGAGCTCCACCGGCGTCGGCATGGGCTTCGGATGCCATGGCTCGGGTTCAGGTTGCGGCGCATTTTGCTGCAGGTCAAACAGCACCATGTTGATATCCATGCCGGAGGCGCCGTCGATCATGGCGTGATGACCCGATTGCAGCAGCACCGTGCGGTCCTTGACCCCTTCAAGGCTGTAGGTGCGCCACAGCGGTCGGTCTCGTGGCAGAAGTGGTTCATTGAGCTTGACCGCGGCTTCAATCGCATCTTCAAGCGTCGAACCCTCTGGCAGACGGTGCTGCAAGACATGCTTGTCAAGGTTGAAGTCGGGATCGTCCACCCATTTCGGGTGTCCGAGATTAAACGGCACCAACGCGAGTCGCTGACGATAGCGCGGCACCAAATGCAGGCGCGATGCGATATGGTTGCGAATTGCATCGAAGGGGACTTCGCCTTCGAGGATGACGATTCCCGAGGCGTTCATCGGCCCGCTGGCTGTTTCCGTATACAAAAAGGAGGCGTCCTGAGCGCTTAATCGCATCGCGGTTTCCTGTTGTCGTCCTTATGAGGTGGCTATATGAGGTGGCTATGTGTTGTCCTTGCTGCCAGCGGCTTGTCCGCTCGCGCCTGAGACTAGATTGAAGAAATTCTGCCAAGGCGCGAATGCACCGGTCATCAGTGTGCGCATGAATTCGTCGCGCTGCTCCGAAGAGGCGGAGAGCCGAGCGGTGAACTGTTCTAGCAATTGCTGATGAACGATGCCCATGTCCGGCAGTCCCATAAAGCGTCGCATCTCTTCGGGCGTGAGGTCCACTTCAACATTGATTTTCATGGCGAGCTCTCTAGCGAGGCATAAGATGCAGTATCATACTGCATCGCAGCATTTGCACGCGAGCGCCGCGTTATCTACAGCTGCGTCATCTACAGCAATGATGCACTTACTGCCACGCAACATGCCAAGGAGACCAGCCAATGAGCCGTTCAGTCGATTCCGCCGCTGAGCAGACCGCCGAGCGCGTTGAAGGCGTTTCCCTCGGCAGCATGTGGGGCGCGGATCGCCAGAGCATCGCCGAGGCGTGGCAACGCTTCACGGATTACATGCGCGGTCAGCCAACCTTGACGTTTGAAGCGCAAGCGAAGTTCCAGGCGGAACTCGCGAGCATCTGGTTTGGCAACGCCGATGCCGATCTCCCCGACGACCCGCGCTTCGCCGATCCCGAATGGCGCAACAACCCCATCTTTCGCCGCATGCGCCAGTCCTATGTGGCGTGGAGTCGCGCACTCGATTCATGGCTTGAGAAGTCGGGACTTGAGGGCATCGACCGGCAGCGCGCGCAGTTCCTCTTAGACGCCGCGAAGGACATCTACGCGCCCGTCAACACGCCGTTTACCCCCGAAACCATCCGCAAGGCCGTGGAAACAGGCGGTGCGAGCATCGTCAAAGGCGTGCAGAACTACGTTCAGGACTTGCAGCACAACCACGGCTATCCGGCAGTGGCGGACCGGCAGGCCTTTGAATTGGGCCGGGACGTAGCGGCCACGCCGGGCAAGGTGGTGTTCCGCAACGACCTCTTTGAGCTGATTCAGTATCAGCCGACCACGCCGGAAGTCCACAAGAAGCCGCTCTTGTACGTCTTCAGCCAGGTCAACCGCTTCTATCTAGGCGACCTGACGCCGGAGCGCAGCCTCTTCAAGCAGCTTGTGGATAGTGGCGTGCAGGTGTTTGCGATGAGCTGGAAGAATCCGCAGCGAGACGACGCCAACTGGTCGCTCGATACCTACACCGAAGGCGTAATTGATGCCGTGCGCATCACGCGCAGCATCACAAGGCAGCGCGATGTCGATTTGATTGGCCTGTGCGCTGGTGGCTTGGTGGCGGCGACGGCGGCCGGCGTGCTTCAGCGCCGCGGCAACCATTGGATCAATTCACTGTCGCTCTTCGTCTCGATTCTCGACAATCAACTCGGCGACAGCGGCTTCAACCTCTTTGTCACCGACCAGACTGCAGCCGCCCAGAAGCAGCGCGTGCGCTTGCACGGCGGCATGAGCGAGCGCGACATTCTGGAGATGTTCGCCATGCTGAGGCTTGACGAGAGCGTCTTCAGCTTCATGCGCAGCAACTACTTCCGCGGCGAGGACCCGCTCGCCCATCCGCTCCTGTTCTGGTCGATGGACTACACGCGCGTGCCCGCCGAGTTGCAGTGCGACCTCATTGATCTAGGTCACAAGAACAAGCTCGCGGCCAAATCGCTCGTCGTGCTCGGCGAGCGGCTAGATCTCTCCGAGAGCGACTATCCCGTGTATGTCATGGCCGGCCTTACCGACCACATTACGCCGTGGGAAGCCTGCTACCGCAGCGTCCATTTGTTCGGCGGCGATGTCGAGTTTGTGCTGACCAGCCAGAACCACACCCAGACCATCAGCTCGCGGCCTGACAACCGGCACCTTCGCTACTGGCGAGGCGGCGACTACACGAGCGATCCGCAAGAATGGCTGACGAAGAGTGAACAGACCGTCGGCAACTGGCGCGACCATTGGGTGGCTTGGCTGCAGGGTCACTCCGAGTTGAAACTTGCGCCCGCAGAGCTCGGCAATAAGACCTATCAGCCAATGGACGATGCGCCCGGCCAGTACGTGCGCGAGAAATAGAATAGACGAAACCCCGCTATGCACAAGCTTAAAAAGTACCCAAATCGCCGTCTCTACAACGCCACCGAGAGCCGCTACGTCACCGTTGAGGATGTCCGCAAGCTCATCGTCAAAGGCGAAAGCATCGAAGTCGTTGATGCCAAGAACGGCCAAGACTTGACGCGCTCGGTGCTGCTGCAAATCCTCTCAGAGCAGGAGGCCGAAGGGCACGAGAGCGTGCTCACCAACCGCGTGATCGAGCAGTTGATCCGCTTTTACGGTGATCGCTTGGGGAATGTCGTGGGGCGCTATATCGAACAGAGCGTTGTCGCCTTCATGGATCATCAGGATCAGTGGCGCGCGCACCTGCGACAGCTGAACGACATGAATCCGCTGAATTTTATGCGCCAAGCCTTTGATGCAAGTTGGATGACCCCGAATCGGCCGCCCGACGGCGGGGCGAAAGGCATGCCGAGCGAGCCTGTGAGCGAAGTCGGCAAGGCGGCAAAGTGAACTACGCGGCGTTTGCCATCGATCTCGATGGCACCCTGCTGGTGGGCGACGAGGTGCCCGAAGTCAATAGAAAGGCAGTGCAGGCGGCATCGCAAGCCGGTATTCGCGTGGTCATCGCCACCGCGCGCTGGGCGCAGTTCGCGGTGCGGCTCGGCGAGTCTCTCGGTATCCACGACCCAGTGATCGCCTGTTCAGGTGCGCAGGTGTTCGACCCTGCCGGACCGGGTGATGTCTACGACAAGCGGCTGCCGCCAGACTTCGCCGAAGCGCTGTTTGCGATCTGCAATGAAGAACGGTGCATTGCGACCGTGACGCTTGGCGACCAGGTTAAGATCAAGATGGATGGTCGCCCGGAGGCGCGCCATCTCGCGCCCGAGATGCGATGGTGCGCACAGCTGCACCTTGACAGCGAGGATTTGCCAAGAGTCGCCGCGATTCAAGGCAGCCGCTGCGTGGAACGCATCCGGCGCGAGCTTGAGGAAGCGTTCAGTGACCGCGTCAACATCCTCGATTCGATCGGGCCGACCGGCAAGGTCATATTGGCGATCACGTCGACCGACGCGACCAAAGGCGCGGCGCTGACCGAGACTTGCGCGCATATGGGCATTGCCCCGTCGCAAGTAGTTGCGTTTGGTGACGCTGAGAACGACCTCGACATGTTTCAAATCGCCGGCGCGTCGGTGGCCATGGGACAGGCCGACGATACGACCAAAGCGGCGGCGACCTTTGTCAGCAAGGCGAACACCGACGGCGGCGTTGCGCACGCGATTTGGCGGCTGCTCGAACGCGGGACGCTTGCCGCCTGAGTGACTGCAGGCGTCTCGGGGTTGTGTGATGTGCGGGCTCAGAAACATTTCGGAATTTCCTCCCCGGAGGCCAGTTCCATCAACTGACCGGATGGGGAGGGCGCCGCCGGCAACGCCGCCTGCTTCCTCCGCGCCATGGCCGACGCCATGCCGTTCCCCGTCGAATCCATCCAGGTCGACGGTGGCCCCGAGTTCATGGCGGACTTCGAGCGCGCCAACCGCTCCGCCCGCATCGAGTTCTGGAACCGGTACGACGGCCCCCCGCCGTCGCCGCCGTCGCGCCAAGGCTCGCGGGGCACGAGTTCTTCCACAACTACCAGCTGCCGCCTTTTCCGGCGGATGTTTCAGAGCAGGTGATGAATTGGACATTCGCAACTGCCTGTGCGGCAGGAGCAGCTTGGCACAAACAGCCGTGGCCCATGGAGAAACTTCTCCCCCCCAGAGCCTTATTAATCAGCAGCTTGCCAGAGGCTCTGGCGCTACTAATCAAGGGCAACCGGGCCATTCGCACGCCGACGCTCAGACGGCATTGGGCTGCGACCAGCAGGGATAGCCGTCTTTAGGGGATACACACGCGGGGCGGCACTACGACCGCCCCGTTGCGTGAGGCGCATCAAGACAGGTCAGCGTGCTTAAACCGACGTTACTCCATCCCCTGCACGACATCAATCTCTTGCAAGATATTTCTTATTGCGAGGCTGAGTTGTTGACGTTCTTGTCGATAGGTGATCTTTTCGAATCGTTCTTCCACGAAGCCAAAGAACGACGGGAGCCCCAAATCCCACGGCCCTTCCGTGGGACGGCTTGGCGACCATAGCAGTCCGAGGTGTTTGAAGTGCGTGCTTGCTTGTGTGCTTGTTTCGATAATGTCGTTGTCAGGGCGTGGTCCGTGATCAAGACCTGACTGGATCGCTTTGCGAATCAATTGCCGGTCAATGGTGAATCCGTTTGCTTTCGCAGCCTTCCATAGGGCGCCGAGTTGCAAGGCACATCCGGTGAGCCCCTTGTCTTCCAAGTCGTTCCACGTCTCTTCGTAACGTGCTTGAACGCCTTGTTTGAATACTCGGTCAATCTCACCGCCGACTTGGAAGTCTGCGACGCCTTCGTTTCGCGACGCGCTTTCAAGTGCGGCTTTCCCAAGCAACTGCAGAAAGTATGGACTTCCCTTGCAGCCTTGTACGGCGTGTTCGAGGTCTGCGTAGTCATGTATGGATACATCGGCGGCCTTCAATATTGCATCGACAGCATGCTGACACGCCAATGCGGACAGATCGTTCGGCATTGGAGAGAAACGATCACTTTGTGCTCGGTCACGAAACCATGTTGCCTTGCATTCAGGGTGACGGAGCACATCAAGGGTTTCGGGTGTCCCTGCAAGGACAATGCCGATAGAGTGGTCATCGGCACCCGTGAAAGATTGGATAGCGTTGAGCAGGTGGCCAAGCACAGCCGGGTCAGCCCCATGTGCTTCATCGACCAAGAACATCGCTGGTCTCTCAGGCGCTTCATCGAGAAAGCTATGGAGGTAGCTTCCAATACTGATAAATTCTGGTTGCCCGCCGGATACTCTCTGTTCAACTTCCACACGTGCCGATGTCCTGCCTGCGGCGAGTCCGAGGTCAAGACGCCCTGACGTGTCGCGACTTGTTTTTTCAGAGAGTTCGGGTTTTGGGGTAATGAATTTAGAAAGCCGTTCGATGAGTTTTTCGTCGGAAGTGAGTTCGTCATTCCCTGTCATGCTGATGACATCGACGTAACCGATGCTGTTCAAACCCCGATGGAGCGCGTTCAGCAACGCTGTTTTTCCTGTTCCACGAGGTCCATGCAGCACAACCCCTACGATGGAAGGGTTGTCGTTGTCGATCACTTCCTTTGCAAGAGCCGAGAGCTGTGCGATTTGAGATTGACGCCCAACCATCAGCGATGGTATTGCACTTGAGCCTGCCGGGAATACCTTCGAGAAGTCTCCCGACTGATAGTTCGACCTGATTTTTTTTGCCTGAGTCTCAGACAACCGTGTTGTCGCAATGTCAGCGAAGACATCGAAGGGTTTGAGAGACTCGGACATGAGATGACTGGTCAATTTCCTGCGTGCCTGATTGTACCAGCCAAAGCATGACTGCCATCTGAGACAGAGTTGTCCAACGCCTCAATGCATCAGGACAATTCGGCGATTGTGTTTCATGCCGCGTCTGATCCCTCGCGCCTAGTGTCCTGTCCCATAAATAAGTGTGGATTCAGCGCGCAGGAGAAGGGCTGTGGCAAGGCGCTGAAGCAGGCAATACTTTGCCG
>JAPOTJ010000109.1 GCA_026709225.1 Gammaproteobacteria bacterium
CTGGCGGAAAACGTGTCTCGGCAGCGTCAACGTGCATAGTGTTAACACGCCCTAGTTGCCAGCGCTGGCTTGCAAGGGCTCATCACCGATGACTTCGCCCTTGAAGATCCAGACCTTGACGCCAAGCACACCGGTATTGGTGTGCGCTTGCAATGAGGCATAGTCGATATCCGCACGCAGCGTATGCAAGGGCACTCGCCCTTCATGGTAGACCTCGGCACGGGCGATATCGACACCGCCAAGGCGTCCCGCCACGCGCACCTTGATGCCTTCGGCGCCGAGGCGCATGGCGTTGCGGACAGCGCGCCGCATCACGCGACGGAACTGTGCGCGACGTTCAAGCTGCTGGGCGATACTCTGCGCGACCAGTTGCGCATCGATCTCGGGCTTCCGGATCTCGCGAATGCTGATGGTCACCTGTAGTCCCGTGAGGGCGTTGAGTTCTTCACGCAGGCGCTCGACATCCTCGCCCTTCTTTCCGATGACGATGCCGGGCCTCGCCGTGTGTATGGTGATGCGCACCGTATCCTTGGTACGCTCGATGTCAATGCGGCTCACTGATGCCTCAGCGAGGCGCTCATGGTTGTACAGGAACTCGCGCACCTCCATGTCGGAAATCAGGTAGTTGGCGTAGGTCGCCTTGTCGGCGTACCACACAGACGTGTGATCCTTGACAATGCCAAGCCGCATTCCGATTGGATGTACTTTCTGTCCCATGGCGTGTTCTCTTTCGTCCTGTTCGTTAGGCTTCAGACAAAGCCAAGGCGATATGGCTGCCGCGCTTGACGATGCGGTTGGCGCGTCCGCGAGCGCGCGGACGCACGCGCTTCAATCGCATGCCTTCGTTCACGCATATTTCGGAGATGATGAGCTCATCCACATCGGCCCCGAAGTTATGCTCGGCATTGGCAATCGCCGACTCAAGCAGGGTGCGAAGAATCTTGGCGCCAGCCTGCGGACTGAATTGCAAGGTGTTAAGCGCTTCCTCAACAGGCCGGCCGCGAACGAGGTCGGCGAGCGGGCGCACCTTGGTCGGAGAAATTCGCTGTCTGTTCGCTTGCGCACGGTAGGTGCCCATCACTAGCGTCTCGCCTTGCGGTCAGCCGCGTGACCGCGAAAAGTGCGGGTCACAGCAAATTCGCCGAGCTTATGCCCGACCATTTCTTCGGTGATGAACAGCGGGATGTGTGCACGTCCGTTGTGGACGGCGATCGTTAAACCAACCATATCTGGGATGATCATCGAGCGCCGCGACCATGTCTTGATCGGTCGCTTGCTGCGTTCTTCATTGGCCTTGTGCACCTTGCTTAGCAGGTGGTGGTCAACAAAGGGGCCTTTGCGTAACGAACGTGGCATGACTTCTCTACTCGTGCTGCGACTTTTTCAGGGAATAGGTGGCTGTGCGTCTATCGGCGCCGGTTCCTGCGCCTGACAATCATCTTGTCCGAACGCTTGTTCTTGCGCGTGCGGAAGCCCTTGGTGGGCTGGCCGCTTGGCGAGACCGGATGGCGACCACCAGACGTCTTCCCTTCGCCACCGCCATGCGGATGATCTACCGGATTCATGGCCACCCCGCGCACTGTGGGGCGGCGTCCACGCCAGCGAGACGCGCCAGCCTTGCCGAGCGACACAAGATTGTGCTCAGCATTGCCGACTTCGCCGATCGTCGCTCGGCACGCCGCATGGACACGACGCATTTCAGTCGATCGCAAACGCAATGTGACCAGCTCGCCTTCGCGCGCCATGACTTGCGCCGAAGTGCCAGCACTGCGCGCGATCTGCGCACCCTTGCCGGGCTTCAGCTCGATGCAGTGCACGGTGCTGCCCACAGGAATATTCTTCAGCGGCAGCGCATTGCCCGGCGCAATCGGCGCCGACGCGCCGGACTGAATCGAGTCACCTTGCGCCACGCCGCGTGGCGCGACGATATATCTGTATTCGCCGTCCACATACTTGAGCAGCGCGATGTTGGCACTGCGATTGGGGTCGTACTCGATGCGCGCCACTTTTGCCGGCACGCTATCTTTGTTGCGCTTCCAGTCGATCATCCGATAGCGCTGCTTGTGCCCGCCACCACGATGGCGCGTGGTGATCCGGCCTTGATTATTGCGTGCGCCAGTGCGCTTTGAAGGCGCGGTAAGCCCTTTTGCCGGACCGCCTTTGTGCAGGCCAGGCGTGACAACACGCGAAGCGAATCGGCGACCTGGCGAAGTGGGTTTGGAACGTACGATGGGCATGTGAGGCTCGCTATCCGACCGACAAGAAGTCGATGTCCTGACCTTCCGCAATCCTGACGTAGGCCTTTTTCCATGACGCTTGGCGATGCGGCTTGCGACGGCCAAATCCGCCCTTGAGCTTGCCTTTCACATGGAGGGTGGTCACGCCAAGCACTTCGACTTTGAAGATTTCCTCGACCGCCCGTGCGATGTCCTTCTTGGTGGCATCCTTGGCAACACGAAAGACGTATTGGCGCGACTCGTCGGCGATGCGCGTCGCCTTCTCGGTGATATGCGGCGAACGGAGCACTTCGTACTTGCGTTCTTCGCGGGCAGTGTTCACTGCGGAGGCGCTCATGACAGCATCTCCTCAACCACCCGCAGCGCAGGTTCGGTGATGAGCACCGATTCATGTGCAAGCAGCGCCACAGGATTCACTTCGCGCGCTTCAAACACCGCCACACTGGGCAGGTTGCGCGCTGCGAGAATCAGGTTCGCACTCGGATCGTGATGCACAATCAAGGGGCGGGTCACGTTGAGCGTGGCAAGCAGGCCAACGAGCTCACGAGTCTTCGGCGCTTCCAATACGAGGTCGTCAACGACAGTGAGCCGCGCTGAGCGATGCAATTCCGAAACAATTGACCGCATCGCTCCGCGATACATCTTGCGGTTCACTTTCTGTGCGTAGTCTCTAGGCCGAGCGGCAAAGGTCACGCCGCCGCCGCGCCAGATCGGGCTGCGAATGGTGCCTGCGCGCGCGCGCCCAAGGCGCTTCTGCCGCCACGGTTTGCGCCCGCCGCCGCGCGCATCGGAGCGGCTCTTCTGCTGCACGCTGCCTTGTCTCGCGCCGGCAAGATGCGCGACCACGACTTGATGCACGAGGCTCTGCTGATAATCGCGGGCAAAGACTGCATCGCTGACTTCAACATCCTTCGATGCTGCGGATTCGCCACTTGCGCCTGCCAATGTCGCCACGTTGAGTTCCATCTTGCGCGCGCCTTCTATTGACTACTGTCCACAGACGATGAGATCGCCAGAGGTGGCGCCGGGCACTGCGCCGCGGATCATGAGCAGGTTGTTTTCGGTATCGATGCGGACAATGGTGAGATTCTTCACCGTGACCTGCGCCGCGCCCATGTGCCCAGCCATTTTCTTGCCTTTGAAGACACGGCCAGGTGTCTGGCATTGGCCAATCGAGCCCGCGGCGCGGTGCGCGAGCGAATTGCCATGGGTTGCGTCTTGGCTCTTAAAGTTCCAGCGTTTGATGGTGCCGGCGAAGCCCTTGCCCTTGGAGACACCAGTGACCTTGACGCGCTGACCCTCTTCGAATCGATCCACGCCCCATTCGTCGCCAGGCGACAGGTCTGTTAAGTCTTCCTCGGAAGCGCGAAACTCCCACAGCCCCCGCCCCGGCAGCGTACCCGCCTTTGAAAAGTGCCCTTGCGCCGCGCGATTGACGCGCTGCGCCTTGCGCTCGCCGGTGGTGACTTGCACCGCATGGTAGCCATCGCTTGCATCGGTTTTGATCTGCGTGACGCGATTGGGCTGCACTTCCACGACAGTGACAGGGACGCTTCGACCATCTTCTTCGAACACGCGCGTCATGCCGCGCTTGGTTCCTATCACACTGATCGACATGGGAGTGCCTCGCCTTTATTCGGGGTGCTTGAGGCTGATCTGCACTTCGACACCCGCCGCCAAGTCAAGCTTGGTCAGCGCATCCACGGTCTTGCCCGTGCTGTCGATGATGTCGATCAATCGCTTGTGGGTGCGGATTTCGTATTGATCGCGCGCGTCTTTATTGACGTGCGGCGAGATGAGGATGGTGTACTTTTCTTTTCGCGTAGGCAGGGGAATAGGCCCGCGAATGCGCGCGCCCGTGCGCTTGGCAGCGTCAACAATCTCCCGCGTCGATGCGTCGATCAAGCGGTGATCGTATGCCTTCAGGCGTATGCGAATGCCTTCGCTTTCCAAGAATCACTCCTCAAGAATTGGTATTGCCCGAAGCGCGTGACAAGGATTGGGGGAAGGCGTGGGCGCACACTGACCATCAGCAGCAGCCCACCCGCTTACGCGAATCCTCGGCAGTTCGGGCAAAAAGACTGCGCACTCTAACCCCACTAACTATTTCGTGTCAAATCGGATGAGAGCGTGTCGCGAGCAGTCGCGAGAGAAGAGGACGATCCTAAAGATCGCGCCATGCATCACATTGCATGGCAGACTGGTGTAGCATTGCTGTTTGTTGCCCACTTACCAATCATCACCTCACTCATGCAAGAGTGACCACAAGGGGGAGAATAACCGTGAAATCGTTGAACAACGAAGCAAGAAAGCTGTGCCTGTCGAAGCTGGTGTTGGCAGTCGGCTTCGGCCTGCTAGCCGCACCGATGGCATCGGCTGAATCCGGTGCACAAAGCTCTGTTGAGGAGATTATCGTCACCGCAACGAGACGCGAAGAGTCGATCCAAGATATCCCGATCGCAGTGTCGGCTTTTGCAGGAGAAGACTTGGAAGCGCGAGGTGTGCAGGATCTGTATGGCCTGCAAGAAGTCTCGCCATCGATCTCGGTCTACAGCTCTAACTCAACGTCCAACGGCGGCACGGTGCGGATTCGCGGCGTCGGCACCACGGGTAACAACCCAGGGCTTGAAGCCGCTGTCGGCACCTTCATCGACGGCGTCTATCGCAGTCGCGCCGGACAAGCGTTTGCGGACTTTGTTGACATCGACCGCATTGAAGTATTGCGCGGGCCGCAAGGCACCCTGTTCGGCAAGAACACAAGCGCCGGCGCCTTGCAGATCATCACCAAGCAGCCGGAGTTTGAACGATCGTCAATGGTGGCCTTGAGCGCCGGCGATTTCGCATCAGCCAAGGTGCAAGCGTCTACGACCGGCCCGCTGATGGGCGACGAGATCGCCTACCGGGTGAGTTTCAACTACCACCAGCGGGACGGCTACTACGAAGACAATACCAGCGACAATGCGTTTGACAGTCGCGACCGCTTCACCTTCAAGGGGCAGCTTCTGTGGCAGGGCGGTACGTGGGACAACCGCGTCATCGTCGATTACACCGACAGGGACGAGGACTGCTGCCCCGCCAATTTTCACTACGCGAATCTCACTGAGCAAGGGCCGAGCGCCACAACGAGGGGCGCTCTGAACCTAGGGGTCCCCCCGGGCGTCATCATCAACAGTCTCTTGACCGAAACTGGCAAGCCAGCAGAGCCCGGTAACGATACCTATGACGTTGGAGTCAACTTCACGCCATTCGAAGTCGTTGAGGACAAGGGCATCCAAAACCAATTCAATTGGAACATCAATGACAGCCTGTCGCTCACCTCAATTACGTCCTATCGCGAGTTTGATGTTGACCGAGGTCAGGATATCGACTTTTCAGGCGCAGACCTCTTGCAACCGCAATATACGTCTGAGTCGTTCGAGAACTTCTCTCAAGAATTGCAATTGCAGTTCAACACTGAGCGGGCGAGCTATTTGGTCGGCGCATATATTTACACCGAGGACATCGTCACTGACGAGGCAATTCGCTTGGCGAAGGACGGTCCGCGCTACTTGAGCCGATATATTGTTGGCTTGGCACCATGGGATGGTGGCGTGGGCGCTGGCTTGTCTTCATTGACGGGAGCGCCTTTTGGCACAACTACAGGAGCGGGACTAGGCACCTACGACCCTGTGTCAGGAACTCGTGGCGGTGACGACACGACCCGTCGTCCTAACTATCAAGAGCACGATGGCTACTCTGCTGACTACGGCCAAGAAACCGAGGGCTGGTCGATTTTCACCCACAATACCTTTGATTTCTCGGACAGGCTCACGCTGACAGTTGGCGCGCGCTACTCAAGCGAAACCAAGGAGGCCATCACCCGCATCAACGGCGTTGACCCGATACAGGGGTCCGAGCGCGACCTGCTTGCCGCGATGCTGCGCGACGAGTTCAATGAAGCCCACTGCTCAGGCTTGGTCTTCATTGGCGCCTTCTGCAACAACGTGTCGTGGCAAGACGATGAGACTGAGGAGGAATGGACCGGCACAGTCAGCCTGTCCTACGCCTTCAGTGATGAGGTCAATGTCTACGGCAGCGTCTCACGCGGCTACAAAGCAGGCGGCTTCAATCTCGACCAGCAGGCGATCGAGATGGATATATTTGCGACCTTTATCGCGACCGGCGGCGATGCCCGGTTTCTGTCCGAAAGTGGACTGGTCGGCGATGTGCCGCAGGCAGTCAGGGATGCCACCGGCAATGATCAAGGCCGCAACGGCCTCACGCAGTTTGAGTGCGGTCGAGGCACCGGTGCCACCAATCCGAATATCGCGCATCTTGATTGCGCGTTCTTTGATGACGACCATAGTTTTGAACCGGAGTTCGTCAACGCCTACGAGCTCGGCGTGAAGGGCCAGTTTTTGGATGGTCGCCTGACCACCAACATCGCGCTCTTCTACAGTGACTTCGAGGACTTCCAGCTCAACACCTTCACAGGCACTGGGTTCCTCATCAGCAACACGGACGAAATGATCAGCAAGGGCGTCGAGATTGAAAGCAGCTTGGTGCTCACCGAAAACGTCTTCTGGAGCCTCGGCCTCACCTACGCCGATGCCAGATACGGCGACGACCTCAATGACCCCAGAACCGAGACCGAGCTATTCCTTGCCCAGGAATACGCGCTGCTCGAAGACTGGGCTTCGCTTGAGAACATTGAGGGCCGACGAATCACCCACGCGCCCGCATGGCAAGGCAGCACGTCACTCTTTGCCGAGCGCCCTGCGTTCAACAATACGATGGCCTACGGCAACATTAACGTGGGCTATCGCGGTCCGCATAACACTGGTTCGGACTTGCGGATTGAGAAAGAAGTCAACGGCGAGTTCCTCGTCAACCTGCAACTTGGCCTGCGCGCCGAGGATGACCGGTGGGATGTTCAGTTCTGGGCGAGAAACCTGCTCGACAACCACATTCGAACCTTGGTGTTCAACTCAGTCTTGCAAGGCGGCAGCTACAGCACCTTCCGCGCACCGCCGAGAATGGTGGGCGCCACGCTGAGGATGAACTTCCGTTAAACGGCTGGCTCTACGCACGTGCGGTCGGCGCTGTCGCGCTGACCGCATGTTCTGCCCGCGCCGCGCCTGTCCATAAAGTACCGGCAATGCGACTCAAAGCAACGCCGACACCTCATCAAGCCCGCACAACTCATCGGAGAGCAGACACGCCGCTCGCTTCGCTTCGAGCTTCTCATCGACCGAGCTGAGCATTCTTCGGCCATCAAGCCGATGTTCGAGCACCAGCGCCGACAGCAACAGTCGCTTCGCATCACCGGTCGCTTGCGAAAGTCGTACGCCCTCATTCGCGAGTAGGCAGGCGGTGGTCGCGTGATACAGGGCAGATGCCGCTTCGCGAACGACAAGCTTATCTGCATGTTTGGTTGATTCACGGGCGAAACGCAGGACATCGTTCAGCCTTGCACCGACCCGCGTGGCAAAGTCCGGCAAGGCTTCGCCTACTGGTTCGAGCAGGTCTTTCAAGCGCGCTTCGAGCGCCTCATCTGCCCGTGCGCGCATGATCGCGCGGTCCACCACATCCAAGCTGACGATATTGCCCGCGCCTTCCCAGATTGAGCCAAGATGCGCATCGCGCACGAGACGCGGCGTAATCCACTCCTCGATGTATCCGCAGCCTCCGCGCATTTCCATGGCGTCGCCAGCAACTTGACGAGCATCGCGCGTTGCTCGATATTTCAGCACAGGCATCGCGATGCGAAACACCGCCGAGTCCTGATTCGTTGTCGCCGACTTGTCGAGCGCATCGGCGGTAAAGAAGCTCATGCTGAGCGCCTGCTCGGTGGGGAGCATGATTTTCAGGAGATTGCGCTGCGCGAGCGGAATATCGATCAGCCGCTTGCCAAAGACGTTTCGATGGTTCGCGACGCACAAGGCATCGTGCATGGCACGCCGCATCAGCGCAGTCGATTTGACGCCGTTCGACAATCGCGAGAGGTTGATCATTTCTGCCATCTGCTTGAAGCCTTGATCAAGCGCACCGAGCGGATAGCCGAGCGCGCCGTCGAAGCGAATTTCGCCGCTCGCCATGGAGCGCGTGCCGAGCTTGTCTTTGAGCTTGAGGATGCGATAGGCATTCGGCTGCCCAGGCTCGATTTCGCGAGGCACAACAAAGAGACCGAGGCCGCGTGTGCCTTGTGCCGCACCGTCCGGCCGCGCCAACATCAATATGACATCGGCATCGGCATTGGAGCAAAACCACTTGTCCCCGTATATCCGATAGATGTCACCGTCCGGTACCGCGCGCGATTCAATCTGTCCGACATCACTGCCGCCGAACTGTTCAGTAATGAACTGCGCGCCTTGCCAGAGGTCTTTCATGTCCTGCGTCAGCAGTCGCGGCAAGAAGCGCGCCTTCATCGCATCGTCTCCGAATGTATCGATGAGATGCGCAGCGGAATCGGTAACGTTAATGGGACAGCCAAGCCCGAATTCAGCCTGGTTGAAGAGCAGCGTGAAGGCGTGCTTGGCAACCGCGGGCAAACGCTGCGGCCAGCCGAGCACACCGGGCCGATTGGTCATGGCGTGCAGTCCAAATTCACCGAACGCGGCTTCTTCGAGCCGCCGATAAGCCGGGTGATAGTTGATACGCTGCCGGTCGCGACCGAGTCGATCGCGAGATTCAAGTTCAGGTGGATGCTTGTTGGCAAGATACGCGGCCTCGTCAAGTTCCCCGGCGGCGAGCTCGCCGAGCCGCGCGAGGTGCGGCCACAGGTGCTCGTAGAGGTCAGCGTCGAGATACAAGCCGAGCAGCGATTGCAGCGCCGAATCGCATTCAAAGAAATTGCCACCCCGGGTGTCAGGCGCGATGACCGTGTCAGGCGCGTTGTCGCTCAATTAAGATGTGCTCCATGGACAGGCCCAAGACACTGCTCATTGTCTACCACTCCGGCTCTGGGCGCACAGGAGCGCTCGCCGAGGCCGTGCGGCGTGGTGCGAGTCACGAGGACGTGGAGACAGTCGAGGTGCGATTCAAGACCGCGTTTGAAGCCGGGCCGCAGGACTTGCTTGATGCTGACGGTGTCATCTTCGGCACACCGGAGAATTTTGGCTATATGTCGGGTGCCTTGAAGGATTTTTTTGACCGCACTTTCTATGTCGTCGAGGGTCAGATCAAGAATCCTCCCTATGCGATCTTTGTTTGCGCAGGCAATGACGGCACAGGCGCACTCACTGCGATTCGCCGCATCGTCCGCGGCTTTCCGATGAACGAGGTGCAGGAGGCGGTGATTGCGCGCGGCGATGTGACGGATGAGGACTTGGAAAAGGCCGAAGCACTCGGGGCGGCGCTCGCGTTTGGAATGGATGCGGGGGTGTATTAGGGCGCAGGCTCCTAGTGTCCTGTCCCATAAATAAGTGTGATTCAGAGTGGGCACAATCGCCGACGGCAAGGCGCAGTCCGCAGGGAATATCGGGCATATTGCCAAGGGCTGCAACGGAGCCCTCAGCCAGAAGGCGCGAGGGGCACCCTCGCAAGAATGTCGGTCGGCGATTGTGCCCACTCCCGAAGGGCGCGCAGGAGAAGGGCTGTGGCCCAGTCCCATGTGATGTTGCGTCCCTTGGCTTTTGCGGCAAAGTATTGCCTGCTTCA
>JAPOTJ010000036.1 GCA_026709225.1 Gammaproteobacteria bacterium
GCTTTGACTTGGAATGATCTTGAGGAATCCGAAAACGAGAACCTACTCATTCATGCTCGCACTTCAAAAACGAATAGGGCCGGTGAGGATACCGACATAAGGTTATTGAAAAATGGCTTTGCCAAAGCCGTCCGGGATCTACGCTCCGGCGCAAGTGATGATGATTTGGTTATTGGCCTCAAACCGCAACGCATATCCCAGCGCATTACTGCCCTTGCGAAACAAGCCGGCATAACCCACAAGCTTACCGCTCATTCGGGCCGGGTTGGACTGGCCAGCGAATTAACCGCCCGCGGTGCTTCCACAACCGAGACCATGTTAGCCGGTAATTGGAAGACCGCCCCGCGTGTCTCTTTCAGGGGCGGTTATCCGGCGGGATCGCATCCCAAGTCGCTCTGGATTGAAGTATAGTCGTAAGCCGTGGGCGCGCCGTCAATCGTAACGCTTCCCGTCATGGGACGCCCGCACAGGCAGTTTTTGGCGTCCTGGGGCGTTAGCGGGCTGATCGAGAAGCACCCGTTGCTGCCGTTGAGAATGCTAACGTTGGTGATGGTGTAGGTTCCGCCCGTCATGAAGCAGAATGTCGCAAGGGGATTCCCGAGTCCCCATTCCGTGACATCCGCGTAGTAAATCGCGACATAGGGCGTTTTGGCGGTTACAGTGAAGTTTTCGTTTCGCCTGGGCGCTATCGTCTGAACGGATGAATTGACCGTGCCCACATCAGCGGTACGAACTATAGCACCGGATCGCGTGTTAACAACCCTTAGCTTCATGGGGAACTCAGTAGGGCCGCCGTCTCCCACAGACGCTCTCAAAATCGAGTAGTTAACCCGATTAAAATTGTTTGCGGTAATTACCTGAGTGCCGCCTGTATTGATTACTGAACTGGTGTTGGTACCTATATCAGAGTTTTCGTTTTGATGGACATATCCCACGCCGCAAGCGGGCTGACCGAAAAGTCCCGGCGCGGTTATGGTCTGCGCCCATACCGGCGCGGCGGCCACCATAGCCACCAGCGCGGCGGTTACTGCGGCTAATTTAGCAAGGCGGGGGGGGGGGGGGGGTATTTACTGGTTATTCGTTTCATGTGTTTTTCCTTTCGGCTAGCCCGCCGGCAAAGGCGTACATCAGCGGCCGGTTGGCACCTATGTTGGGCGTTATCGTATCACAGGGTTATTACCGGGTTTGAATAAGCTGGTCTAGACTCCTTGACCAACCCAAACTTTAACAGACAGGTTGCGTTTAGGCGACGAGATTAAATTCCTACGAGAGTCTGATGATTTCACGGTCGAAGCAGTCGATGGGCGGCGGACTGCCCATGCCTCGTCG
This sequence comes from Gammaproteobacteria bacterium, assembly GCA_026709225.1. GTDB lineage: Bacteria > Pseudomonadota > Gammaproteobacteria > Pseudomonadales > Azotimanducaceae > Azotimanducus > Azotimanducus chitobiosivorans. Next base: position 1,330 of record JAPOTJ010000036.1, read on the forward strand.
GTCTGAGGCGAAGCCTCGCTAGCACGATATATCGCGTGCTATCGCAGTGCGCAGAGCTCGGCGAAGGGCAAGATAGGTTGAATGACATCATCTGCACTGCTACGCTGTGAACCCGTAATATGGAATATGGGCACCCATATTGAAAACGACTATCGAAATCTCGGATCAACTATCAGAATCCGCCAAAGCCTGCGCTAGGGAGCATGGCATTACGCTTCGCGGTTTGGTTGAGCAAGGGCTACGCATGGCGATTTCAGCCAATCACAACAAGCGCACCTTTCACTTGCGAGATGCGAGCGTTGGTGGACATGGGCTGCAAGACGCTTTTCGTGACGCAGACTGGGCGAAATTTCGAGAAGCGATCTACGAAACGCGCGAACAAAGCCAAGACAAATGATCGCGACCGACACCAACATTCTGGTCTATGCACATCGCTCTGATAGCGAGTGGCACGGGCAAGCGTCGGCGTGTGTTCAAAATCTCGCTCAAGGTCGTGTGACTTGGGCGCTGCCTTGGCCTTGCCTGCACGAGTTCTTCTCGATTGTGACCCACCCTCGAATATTCAACCCGCCGACGACCACTGCCGAGGCATTGACGCAAATCGACGCTTGGCTTGAGGCGCCGAGCTTGGCGCTGATCGGTGAATCTCAATCGCATTGGGGAATGCTCCGCACGCTATTGAGGGAAGCCCATGTGAGAGGACCGATGGTTCACGATGCCCGGGTTGCCGCCATATGCGTTGCGCATGGCGTCACAGAACTTCTCAGCGCTGACCGAGACCTCAGCCGCTTCCCGCCGCTCGTTGTGCGAAATCCGCTTGTGAACTGACGCGCGAGCTGGGCCTTCGTGATAGCGATTTACCCTACGCCAATGGCGAGTTGCACCTTGGCAACATGCTCGAACACGTCTATCCCAACGTGCGTGCGCGTTTCCGATGGCTTCGCGATCACGAAGTCGTTTGCTTGCGCGATGACGATGCCGACAGCACGCCCACCATACTGCCCACAGAAAGCGAAAGGTTGTCTGCGCGACTTAAGAGATCAGCGCGAGAATGGCATAAACTTCCCGGTTGCGAAGTCTTGAGCAAATGGCATGAAAGCTGACATCGGCGTCTGGAAAATTGATAGACGTAACGAGCCTTGGTCTGCAACCGAGCTTGATCGCGCTGACAAGGTCGATACGGAAGAGAGGTTGGAGGACATCTTAGCGAGCAATCCGACCATGCTGATGCGTGGACTCACGCTCGTCGGCAGGCAGGTTCCGACTGGCGCGGGTCAAATCGATCTTCTCGGCATTGACGAGGAAGGCCGACTGACCGTCTTCGAACTCAAGCGCGAAAAGCTCACGCGGGATGCCGTGGCGCAGATACTCGATTACTGCAGCTTCTTGGAGTCCCGGTCAGACTCGGAACTCGGAACGCTCATTTCCGAGCAATCGGGGAAACATGGATTCAAGAAAATTCCCGATTTTCAGGAATGGTATGCAAGCCAGGCAGGAGAATCCCTGACGCCGGTGAGGATGGTCTTGGTTAGCCTTGGGATTGATTTGAGCGCTCAGCGAATCGTTGATTATCTAGCGGAAAGGGATATTGACATCAGCCTACTCACTTTCCACGGCTATCTGAGCGGCGAAAATATGCTTCTTGCGAAGCAGGTGCAAGTCGTGGACAAGCCGCTCGGAAATCTTGGCAAGATAGACTTAGATCGAAAGGCGAGCGAGTATGGTGTGGAAGCGCTGTGGCAGGATGCACGAGACGCCTTGAACTACAGCTTCCGAACCTACTACACGAAATCCGGAATCACTTATCTTCAGCGAACGATCACATTGCCGGAGGATGTTCGGGTGCGTGGTTCACACGCCGTTGTGATTGAGGATTGCGGGCGTATTCGGATTACACTGTATCCAGCCGCTGTCGACCTCGGTCGCGAACAGTTCGAGCTACTCAAGACGAAGATTCAATTTACGGCCGAAGTGCCGCCGAACGCACCGGCGACGCGCGATGCGCCAGAGCAGCATTACTGTAGCCTTGACGAGGCTTCTTGGCAGAAAGGCAAAACCGACCTAGTCAATTTCGTACGCGAAGTGGAAGACGTTTGGCGTGCTCACGAGCTTTCTGCGCGAACGGGGCTAGATTAAATTGATTGTCAACGAAAATCCCCGAGTCCGCCCCGGCTAATATCTGCCGCGAACCGCTGCCAACGCCATATCCCCCACCCATGACTATAATTCGCGTTTGCACTTCCGCCCCTTCGTCTTGAACACCCCGCGCAACATCCTCGTCACGAGCGCCCTGCCCTACGCCAATGGCGAGTTGCACCTTGGCAACATGCTCGAGCACGTCTATACCGATGTGTGGGCGCGTTTCCAGCGGCTTCGCGGTCACGAGGTCGTCTACTTATGTGCTGACGATGCCCACGGCACGCCCACCATGCTGCGCGCGGAAAGCGAAGGGGTTGAGCCGGAAGCACTCATCGGCGGGCTGCGCAATGCCCATGTGCGTGATCTTCAAGGGTTTCTGATCAGCCACGACAACTATCACACGACGCATTCGTCCGAGAACCAAGAGATCGTCGAGACCATTTACCTTCGCCTGCGCGATGCGGGGCTCATCACCACCGGCGAAGTCGAACAACTCTACGATGAAGAGAAAGGACTCTTCCTCGCCGACCGCTATGTGAAGGGCAACTGTCCGCGCTGCGGTCTTGCGGATCAATACGGCGACAACTGCGAAGGCTGTGGCGCAAGCTACGAGGCCACTGAACTGCTTCATCCCGTGTCCACGCTCTCTGGTAAGACACCCGTGAAGCGCACCTCCACACATTACTTCTTCGATTTACCGAAATTCACGCAACGGCTGCGCGATTGGACCGCGAGCGATGCGGTCTCAGGCGAAGTCGCCAACAAGCTCGCAGAATGGCTCGATGCAGGGCTCAAACCGTGGGACATCAGTCGCGACGGCCCCTATTTCGGGTTTCCCATCCCGGAAACCGAGGACAAGTATTTCTATGTGTGGATGGACGCGCCGATCGGCTATATGGCAAGCCTCCGCAACTATATAAATGGCGCAGGCAAGGCACGCGGCATTGATTTTGACAGCTTCTGGAACGAGGATTCGAGCAGCGAAGTCGTCCACTTTGTCGGCAAGGACATCATTTACTTTCACGCCCTCTTTTGGCCAGCCGTGCTCGCGGGCGCTGGCTTTCGCGCCCCGTCGCGCGTCGTGGCGCACGGCTTTCTCACCGTCAACGGCGTCAAAATGTCGAAGTCGCGCGGCACCTTCGTGCTCGCCGAAACCTACCTGAAACACCTTGACCCGGAGTACCTTCGCTACTATTTCGCATCCAAGCTGAACCCCAGCATCGCTGATATTGACCTCAATCTCGACGATTTCTTGAATCGAGTCAATGCCGACCTCGTGGGCAAGCTCGTCAACATCGCAAGCCGCTGCGCGCGCTTTATCGAGAAGAACTTTGACCACATGCTGGCCGCCGAAATCCATGATGCCGAGCTGTGGCAAGCCTTCCAAGCGAGCCGGCAGACCATCGCCGATTACTTCGAGTCCTGCGAAGTCGGCAAAGCGGTGCGCGAGATCATGGCGCTCGCCGACCGCGCCAACCAGTACATCACCCGCCACGAACCTTGGAATCTGATCAAGCAGGGTGACAAGGTCGAAGCCGTGCATGGCATCTGTAGCCAAGGCATCAACATGTTCCGATTCTTGATGGTGTGCCTGAAGCCCGTACTCCCTGAGACCGCAGCGCGGGTTGAAGAGTTCATCAATGCCGGCCCGCTTCAATGGCACGACTCCGCCGAATATCTACGTTCGCACCGAATCAATCAATTCGTTCCACTCATGCGGCGCATGGACAAGAAGGCGCTGATGCGCATGATGGACGACTCGAAGCCACCCGATGCGCCCGAATCAGAAGCAGCGCAACCGGCACCGAAGCAGGCCAAGGACGCGCACGTCAGCCTCGACGAGTTCTTGCGCATCGACCTGCGCGTTGCCAAGGTGCTCGCCGCCGAACCGGTCGAAGATGCCGACAAACTGCTGCGCCTGACGCTTGATGTCGGCGACGGAACACGCAATGTGTTCGCCGGGATCAAGTCGGCCTATGCGCCGGATTCGCTTGTTGGACGTCAGGTCGTCGTGGTCGCCAATCTCGCGCCGAGGGAGATGCGCTTCGGCACCTCCGAAGGCATGGTGCTCGCGGCGGGCGAAGGCGGCAAGGAGATCTTCCTGCTCTCGCCGGACTCTGGCGCGGAGCCTGGAATGCGCGTGCGCTGACCGAGAAGGCAGCCTATGGCCGACCTCTTCTCATTGTGGGTGGGCGCGCTGCTCATCAATAATTTTGTGCTGGTCTGGTTTCTTGGCCTGTGTCCGTTCATGGGCGCATCGACACGCCTTGACAACGCCCTTGCCATGGGCGCGGCCACCTGCTTCGTGCTCGTTCTGTCTGCCGCCTCGTCCTATCTTGTGTATCACTATCTGCTGGTGCCGTTCGGGCTGACGAGTTTTCGCATCATTGCGTTCATTCTTGTGGTCGCGTTCCTTGTGCAGCTCACCGAGCTCTACGTGCGCCATGCGCATCCATTGATTCATCAAACGCTCGGCGCGTACCTGCCACTGGTCACCAGCAACTGCGCCGTGCTCGGCGTGGCATTGATCGCCTTACGCGAACAGCTTGGTTTCATTGAGACGCTCATCTACGCATTCGGCGCAGCGCTTGGATTCTGGCTCGTATTGCTGCTCTTTGCCGCGATACGCAGGCAACTCGAAGGCGCTGATGTGCCAGCGCGCTTCGCAGGCGTGCCGATTGCCTTGATCACCGCTGGCTTCATGTCGCTGGCCTTCATGGGCTTTTCTGGGATGGGTCAGTGATCCTGCTCGCGCTGCAAGCCTTGGCCTTCGGTGCCCTCTGTGCTGGCCTTGGCTGGCTGCTCAGCATCGCCTCCAAGCGCTGGAGCGGCAATGAGCACGCGCTTATCGACGCAATAGAAGCGAAGCTGCCGCAAACCCAATGCGGCCAATGCGAGTATCCGGGCTGCCGCGCCTATGCGTCGGCAGTTGCGGGAGGTGAGCAGATCGACCTGTGCCCGCCGGGCGGTGAAGCCACCACACACGCGCTCTCTGAATTGCTCAATCGCCCAATCAGTCGCGGTGCATCCTTTGAGGACCCTAGCGTGAGTCAAGTTGCCAAGATTCGCGAACCGGAATGCGTCGGCTGCGCATTGTGCCGCCCGGCGTGTCCGGTCGATGCCATCCTTGGCGCCCAAGGGTATCTGCACGGCGTGCTCGAAGGACTGTGTACCGGCTGCGAGCTCTGCGTCCATGCCTGCCCGGTCGATTGCATTGACATGGTCGAAACGCCGGTCGAGGCGGTTGGTCGAAAAATGCTGAAATCGACCTCGACCAGCGAGCCGCTCGGCTGCATACGCTGCGGATTGTGCGACGCCGCGTGCCCGAAAGACATCCCGGTACGCGAGCTGTGGTGGTCGATTCGGCAAGACGCACACGACGCCGTACCCGGGCCCGGCGCAGATGCCTGCATCGCCTGCGGACGCTGCGACAGCCAATGCCCGAGCGGCATTTCGCTCGCCCAGCCAATTCTTGAACTGGCTGCGCGTGAGCGATCACAGCAAGCGTCGAAGCGGCACGCAGCGCGCGCAGCGGCGCTGTTTGAAATCAGCAGCGAACGCCGCGAGCAATCGCAAGAGGCAACGAATCTACGACGCTCCGCGCGCCTGCGGCGCATCAAGTCCACATCGATACCATGAAGCCATCGGACACTCCAAGCATCATGCGCTTCGTGCTGCTCGCGCTTGTGCCGGGCGTGCTGATGATGCTGCCCTGGCTCGGCTGGGCGCTGCTCGTCCAAGTGGCGCTCGCCGCCGCATTTGGTATTGGCATTGAAGCCGCCTGCCTGCGCCTTCGCGGCGCGGCCTTGAAGCCACATCTTCTTGACGGCAGCGCCGTGGTGAGCGCAGTGCTGATCGCGCTCTGCCTGCCGCCGGGCGTGCCGTGGTACTTGCTTGCTATCGCGCTTGCCGGCGGCATCGGCCTCGCGAAGCATGCCTACGGCGGCATGGGCAACAATCTACTGAATCCAGCGATGGCTGGCTACGCGCTTGTGCTGGTCGCATTCCCAAGCGATCTTGCCACTTGGGTCGTGGACGGCGTGACGGCTGCGACGCCGCTTGAGGTCTTTCGTTTTCGCGGCGCATCGACCGTCGCCGAGGTTTGGCCGCACGCCTTTGGCGTAGTTGGCGGCATCGGCTGGGAATGGATGAACTTGGGATTCCTGATCGGCGGACTATGCCTGCTCGCCATGGGCATTATTCGCTGGCAGGCACCGGTCGCTTTTCTTGTCAGTCTCGTCGTGTGCGCGAGCTTCGGATACGACGGGGGCAGTTCGTCAAGCCTTGGCTCGCCAGCCATGCATCTCTTTACTGGCGGCACCATGCTCTGCGCTTGGTTCGTTGTCACCGACCCGGTGACTGCCCCTGCATCGGCGCGCGGCAGATTGATCTTCGGCGCGCTCATCGGCGTGCTCGTGTTTCTGATACGAAGCTTTGGCGCGTATGCCGACGGCATCGCCTTCGCCGTTCTGCTCGGTAATATCAGTGCGCCGCTCATTGACGAGTTCGTGCGTAGGAAGTGGGCATGAATCTGCGCACCGCCTTGCATCTCGGGCTCATCACCAGCCTTGGGAGCTTAGGCGTGCTCCTCGTGTCTGATTGCACCGAAGATGCCAGGCTGGACAATCGGCGGGAGGCCGCGCAATCGAGCTTGATGGAACTCCTGCAACGCGGCGAGCATTTCCACATGGACATTGATGCGCACAGCCTCGAACAGCCGACCGCGCTGTGTGATGGGCAAGGCACGCTGCAGGCAATCATCTATCCCGGCACCGGCACAGGCTACGCCGGTGAAATCGACTTCATCGCCGCGCTCAATATGGAAGGCGAGGTCACAGGTGTGCGTGTCACGTCGCATGCCGAGACGCCAGGCATCGGAGATGTCATCGAAACGGCCAAATCACCTTGGGTCCACTCGCTTGCCAGCCGGCCGAGAGACGCAACTGCCTGGAAGCTGGCGCGCGACGGCGGTGATATCGATGGCATCAGTGGCGCCACCATCACGCTTCGTGGATTGCTTCGAGGCCTCGACGAAGCGCTATCGCAAGACTCACCGACGTGTCCGCAATGACGGAGGCACTGACAACCCTGACGCGAGGTGTCGTGCGAGAAAACCCGGTCTGGGTGCAGATGCTCGGCCTGTGTCCTGCCATGGCTGTCACCACGTCTGTCGCCAACGGGCTCGGATTGGCAATCGCAACACTGTTCGTGCTGGTCGGCAGCAATGTCGTCGCAAGTGCTATTCCAATTCCAGAACGCGCACGACTGCCAGCGCTTGTCTTCATCATCGCAAGCTTCACCACGACGATCGTGCTGATTCTCGAAGCCTTTGCCTTTACTTTGTATGAACGCATCGCCCTCTATGTGCAGATTATTGTCACCAACTGCGTCATCCTCGCCCGCGCCGATGGCTACGCACGAAACAACCCGCCGCACCGTGCCTTGCTTGATGCGCTCGGCGTTGGCCTCGGATTCGCCATCGCGCTGCTCGCGTTGAGCGCGCTGCGCGAAGTGCTCGGCTCTGGCACACTCTTTGCCGGCATGGAACATCTCTTCGGAGAAATGGCGCAGGATTGGGAAGTGCGGGTACTGCCGGAGGGTGCTCGCTTTCCCCTCGCTTTGCTTCCGCCCGGTGCGTTTCTGATCGCAGGTCTGGCAGTTGCGGCTCTAACACCCATCAAAAGAGTTTAGGAGTGTGTATCATACATACCAATGCACAGCGCTGAGATTGTCAGGAGGCTCAGGAATGAAGGATGGGTCGTGGCACGGATTCGTGGAAGCCACCACCAATTCAAACATCCACAGCGCGAGCAAATTGTCACCGTTCCGCACCCTAGTGTCCTGTCCCATAAATAAGTGTGGGTTCAGCGCGCAGGAGAAGGGCTGTGGCAAGGCGC
>JAPOTJ010000062.1 GCA_026709225.1 Gammaproteobacteria bacterium
CTGCTGACACAGGCCGAACGATTGATCGGATTAGCCGATGCGCGCATCTCACACGTCTCAGAGTTTCGCTTCGAAGCGGGTGATGCCGCCTGGTCACTTCGTTCGCCGTTGCAAGTTGACTACACCGATGCGCGCTTGGTGCATAGGGACGATCCGAAGCAACAGTTCAGCCTTGATTCGCTGCGGATTTGGTTTGCCTTGACTCCCGAACCTTCGCTCGCAAGGATTGCCTTCGCTTCCGGCGAGCTGCCCGCGCAGACCGTCATTGAATACCTCGGAGGACCATTCGAATTAACCTCAAACCTCAATGTGCAGGGGGATTTCTCGTTTGGCGGCATGGCAAAAGGCGCACTACGGATCAGCGGCGGCCGAGGCACGCTCGACACACGGGAGATAGAACGAATCAACCGCGGGCCGATGCGCTGGGCGAGGGACTCCGGCCATTTCGTTGACTGGCCCGAGCAGATGACCTTTGGAGTCCTGAACGCAGACTTTGATGCGTCGAACGGGTTTGACGACACGCGCTTCACGATTGCGCTTGAAAACCTCAAACTGACTGGCGGCGGCGCGGTCGATTTCATTGAGCGCGACATCGACTATGACTTTGAGTTGCTGCTGACGTCCGAAGGCGATCAGGGGGACTTTCGCGCCGGGAAGTTCGTGGCCGATGTGCCTTGGCCGATTCGCTGCGATGGCAGCTTTGACGAGCGCTTGCCCTGCCGCCTGGATTTTGACGCCTTGCGGGATCTCGCGCTGCGCCTCATCGCAAGAGACGCCGAGGATGCCTTCAGCCAGACTTTCGGGGAAGTGGAGCAGGCACTCTCCGAGGCGCGATGACGACAGGCCGCTTAAGCGTTCTCGCGATGGGCTTGATGGGCCTGGTGCTGGCCGCCTGCGGCAAGTTCCAAGACCCGACGTTTGAAGAGGTCTTTGACGCCGATCAAGCCGAGCCGCCGCCTGCGAGGGAGATGATCGCACACAGCCCCACGCGCAATCTCTTCTGGGGCGACCTGCACGTACACACCGCGCTTTCCTATGACGCCTACACCTTTGGCACGCGAGCGCTGCCGGATGATGCCTACACCTTCATGAAGGGCGGCACCATCGAGCACGCGCTTGGGTATCCAATCCGAGCGTCGCGCCCGCTTGACTTCGGTGCTGTCACTGATCACGCCGAGTATCTCGGCATCCCGAGGCATTTGGCTGGCGAGGGGCGTGACATGCCGGACGCCAAGCTGCTCGATGCCTTGAGAGACGGCAGCCCGATCAGATTCAGCGCACTCTATCTTCGCAGGGTGCTCGGCGATTTGGGTGCAAGCGACCATGCTCGCCAAGCGCGCTTTGACCGCGTGGAACTTCAGCACGTTTCCACCTCTGCTTGGAAGAGAATCATCGACGCAGCCGAGCGCCACAACGACCCTGGTCGATTCACCGCGTTCATTGGCTACGAATGGTCTTCAACCCCTGAAGAGCGCCACTTGCATCGCAACGTCATCTACCGATCATCCGCCGTGCCGAGCTATCCGTTCTCATCGCTTGACTCCGAGAACCCCGAAGACCTCTGGAAGGCGCTCGCGCATCAGCGCGAACAAGGCATGGAAGCCTTAGCCATACCGCATAACAGCAACGTCAGCGATGGCTTGATGTTTCGCGCATCAACCTACGCTGACGAATCGCTCGACGCCGACTATGCGGACTTGCGGCGCAGGAGCGAGCCTTTGGTGGAGATCTTTCAGGTCAAAGGCACTTCCGAGACGCATCCAAGCCTCTCGCCGCATGATGACCTCGCCAATTTCGAGATCATGGACGAAATGCTTTCGCGGGACGTGCAGCCAAGCCAAGTGCGAGGCAGCTATGCGCGCGACGCCCTGCGCACTGGTCTTGAGTTTGCGCACGCAAGCGGATTCAATCCCTTCGAGTTTGGTGTCATTGGCAGCAGCGACAGTCATAACGCAAGCTCTGCCTCGGAAGAGGACAACTATCACGGCAAGCTGCCGCTCTTGGATGGCTCGCCCGCGCAGCGGCTCGGCATCGCCTACGTGTCGGAGCGCATATTCAGGGTGCGCGCCTACGGCGCAGCGGGGCTTGTCGCAGTATGGGCTGAGGAGAACACACGCGAATCCCTGTTCCGCGCCATGCGGCGAAAAGAAACCTACGCGACATCCGGGCCGCGCATCTCACTGCGATTCTTCGCGGGTTGGGAATATCCCGATGATCTCTTGGACGGCGACTGGCTGGCGCGAGCCTATGCAGGCGGCGTGCCGATGGGCGGCACGTTGCATGGACATGCGGGCCTTCAAAGCCCAGATTTCGTGGTGGTCGCACTCAAGGATGCGCTCGGCGCCAATCTTCATCGCTTGCAGCTGGTCAAGGCGTGGGTGGATGAGGCGGGGACGAGCCACGAGCGGGTGATTGACCTGATCGATCACGAAGGCACGGACCAATCCGGCGCGTCGAGCCTGTCAACCCGATGGCAGGACCCTGAATTCGATGCCGCATTGCACGCGCTCTACTATGCGCGCGCTGTGGAAGTGCCGACGCCACGCTACAGCACCTATGACGCCATCAAAATGGGCATCGAGCCGCTTGAACCCGCGATGATTCAGGAGCGCGCGGTGAGTTCGGCAATTTGGTATCGACCGCGGTGATTGCCAAGAGCCGTGCGCTACAATGACGTGTCATGACCAGAGGCACGGCAGAACTCCATCAAGGCCCTGTTGAAGAGGTCTATGACGACTGGGCAGCGCCCGATGTCATCGTGTCCGACGGGGCCTACGGCGTCGGAGGATTCCTAGGAGACCCGCGCACGCCAGACCGACTCGGAGACTGGTATGCCGAACATGTGTCGATGTGGTCGCGCCGCGCCCATGCGGCCACAACCCTGTGGTTTTGGAATACCGAAGTTGGCTGGGCGATTGTGCATCCATTGCTGGCGGACAACGGCTGGGAATACGTGCAGACGATCATTTGGGATAAAGGCATCGGACATATCGCGGGAAACGTGAACGGAGCGACGATTCGCCGCCTGCCGACCGTGACCGAAATTTGCGTCTTTTATCGCCGTCGCTTGGAGTTTGCGAGTCCGAATGGAACATTGTCCGCACAGCACTGGCTGCGGTCGGAATGGCAACGCTCGGGCTTGCCGTTACATCGAGCCAACGAAGCGTGTGGCGTCAAGAACGCTGCAACCCGCAAGTACCTGACGGGCGACTGGCTGTGGTACTTCCCGCCAGCAGAGATGATGGGCAAGTTGGTGGCATACGTGAATGAGCACGGCAACCCTGTTGGTCGTCCGTACTTCTCTCTCGATGGGCGACGTTCAGTGACGCAGCACGAATGGAGCCAGCTTCGGCATCCATGGAATCATCAGCATGGACTGACGAATGTATGGTCGCACCCCCCTCTCAATGGCAAAGAGCGCTATCGCGGCAACGGGCGGAGGGTGGCCCCGAGGGTTTGTAACCCGGGGAAAAACGCGACCGCGCATCTCAATCAGAAGCCTCTGGAGTTTATGCGTCGTATCGTCTCAATCGCGTCGAACGAAGGGGACACTTTGTGGGAGCCTTTTGGCGGACTATGTACCGCAGCGGTTGCGGCGGTCGAGTGCGGGCGCAATGCCTTCGCTGCGGAGCCCGACGCGTTCTTTGCATCGTTGGCGAAGCAGCGTTTGACGGAGGAACTTGAATGCGGAACCGCGAGCCTTGAGGCTGCGTATGGGTGAAACGCCATCTCGTCCGGAGCGTCACGTTTTCGAGAATAGTGAGCGAATAGGGAAGCTCGTTCGCAATGTGCGCTCGGCCATTTGCGCATTGCCAGCGTATTTTCAATCTGGCACCCGCTTGGAAGGGCTTGACGGAGGGGAGCTTTTCAGTCTCAGCGGAGTCTTGGGAGGTGCGATTGAACACCAAGTTGTCGAGACGTTGAATCGAATTCGGGGCGTTTGGGATCCTGACGATGAATGGCCTCGGCACACGTTCGTGCGCTATTCGCAGACTTTCCCAGATGTGCGACTGCAAGCATATGGCGATGAAGAGCTTCCCTCGGTCGCGCTAGGAATCGAGTTGAAAGGTTGGTATTTGTTGTCAAAGGAAGGAGAGCCGAGCTTCAGATATACCGTCACTCCACAAGCTTGCGCTGAACCTGACCTACTTGTGGTCGTACCGTGGCATCTGAAGAACCTTCTGTCCGGCGAACCTGTCGTGCACGAGCCATTCATTGAGCAGGCTCGGTATGTCGCCGAGTTGAGGAACTGGTGGTGGACATATGAAAGACAGTCGAAGGACGCTGAATCAGATCGTCAAATCTATCCGCCCGATGAAACAGTCACTCCGTATCCTGCGGCGAAGACAAAGATCGCTGATCGCCCGGCAAAGGACGGCGGCAACAACTTCGGAAGAATTGCCCGCGTGGACTTGTTGATGCAGGACTATGTCAAACAAATGCTCGGCAAATCTATTGCGGGTATTCCCGCCGAGCACTGGATGCAATTTTTCAGACTCCATGCCGAAGCGAGAGACCCGCAGGTGATTCTCTCTCGATTGGAAACAAAGCTCGAAGGTCAAAATGCGCGGCTGGACCGAGAGATCGCGGAAGCGATGCGCCACATAGTGAACCTGTTTCGTTGAACGTTCCTTGAATCGAATAGCAATGCGCAGAAGCTACGACTTTTCGGACTCCGTCAGGAACCCATACGCATGTCGGTTGAAACGGCAAGTCGCGAATCGCACGGCTCTCGATACGCCTACCCGAGCAAATCCAAACAGTCATCAAGCGCCGCCGCAAGCTTGTCGAAAAGCTCGTGAACCTGATGCTCGCTGATCACGAGCGGCGGACAAATGCCAATCGTGTCTCCTAGCGGCCGCAGGATGAGTCCGCGCTCATAGGCGCGCTGCACGACTCGCGCGCCAGCGGTTTGATGCGCATCGAACGGAATGCGCTGCTCGCCGTCCTTCATGAGTTCGACACCGCCCAAGAGACCTTTGCCACGAACATTGCCGACGAGCGGGTGCTCGATGAGCGCCGCCAAGCGCGCCTGCATGACCTCGCCCACCTTGGCGGCGTGCGCGAAGATTTCGCGTTCTTCGTAGATCTCAAGGGTTCGCAAGGCGACGGCGCTGCACACTGGATGGCCGGAATAGGTGAAGCCATGCCCAAAAACGGGCGCATCCCTCGCGGTCGCCATCGGCTCGTACATGAACTCAGGTATGACCACGGCGCTCATGGGGAGGTAGGCCGAGGACATCGCCTTGGCCACCGACATGGTGGTCGGCTCGATCGGGAAGTGCTCGATGCCGAAGGGCTTTCCGGTGCGCCCGAAGCCGCAAATCACTTCATCGTCGATGTAGAAAATATCGTTCTCGTCCAACACGGGCTTGAGCTTGTCGAAGTAGCCAACCGGCGGCACGACAAGCCCACCTGCACCAGTGATGGGCTCGGCGATGAACGCCGCGATGGTGTCGGCGCCTTCGCGCCTCACGAGCGCTTTCAGGTTACCGATGATGCGGTCCACAAACTCAGCTTCGCTTTCGCCGTCTTCATGGTCGCGGTAATAGTGGGGTCGGTCGGTGCGCAGCACCTGCGGAATCGGCAGGTCGAAGTGCTTGTGAAATGGCGGCAGGCCGGTCAAGCTGCCGCTCGCGAGGGTCGTGCCGTGATAACCGCCTTCGCGTGCGATGATCTTTTTCTTTTCCGGCTTGCCGATGAGGTTGTGGTAATACCACATGAGTTTGATCTGCGTGTCGTTGGCATCGGAACCGGAGAGGCCAAAGAAAACGCGTCCGGCATTGAACGGCATCATTGACTTGAGCTTTTCGGCGAGGCGAATGGCGGGTTCGTGCGAGACGCTGCCGAATAGCTGCGCATAGGAAAGATTGCGCATGGTTTCGCTTGCGGCGCTGATGAGTTCCTCTTCGCCGTAGCCAAGCGCTGTGCACCACAGGCCGGCCAATCCTTCGAGGTACTGCTTGCCGTGCTCGTCGTAGACATACACGCCTTGTCCGCGCGCACGGAATTGCGGGCCTTTCTCGTGGTGCGCCTTGAGCGGCGTCACAGGATGCAGCAGGTGTTCGAGGTCGAGTGCGGCGAGCGAGCCGGGCGGCGCGATGTTGTGCAATGCGTCAGTCAATGGTCTCTCACTTCGGCGTAAACTAAAGGATGTGAATTTTACCTTCCCTTGGACGGGCAGAGCATTGGAAACGAACACACAAACAGAAATCGAAGCACGGGTCTTTCGTCGTCTCGTCGCGCACTTTGATGAGCGCAAAGATGTTCAGAACATTGAGTTGATGAGCCTTGCAGGATTTTGTCGCAACTGCTTATCCAAGTGGTACGTGGCCGCGAGCGAGGAGCTTGGAGAGGGCATTGACTACGAAACGGCACGCGAAGTCGTCTACGGCATGCCCTACGCCCAATGGAAAGAGAAGTATCAAACTGAAGCGACGCCGGAACAGCTTGAAGCCTTCAAGCAGCACAGCCATGACGACTAGGGTGTTTGTTCAGGGGCTCCGCGGTCGCATGGGACAGGCGGTGTCGGGACTGATTGGCGAAGACGATGCCAGGTTTGCACTCGCGCATCGTGTTGAGGATGCCGATGTGGTCGTGGATTTCAGTTCGCCACAAGGTGCGCTTGACGCTTTGCGGGCGTGCGTCGCGGAGAAGGTGCCGCTCGTCACAGGCACGACGGCGCTTGAGAACGATTGGCAGGCGGCGCGTGACGTGGCGGCAGCGTCCATCGCGATACTCGAAGCGCCCAACATGAGCCTTGGCGTCAACCTCGTCTACCGCTTGCTTGACATCGCCGCGAGTTCGATCGGCGATGAGGCAGACATTGACATCATCGAAACCCACCATACGGCCAAGGTCGATGCGCCTTCAGGCACCGCGCTTCGCATGGGAGAGGTGATTCGCGAAGCGCTTTCGGAAGCAAGCGATGCGCCCCGCTACCACAGCCTACGCGCTGGCGATATCCCGGGCGAGCACCGCGTCAAGTTCACGCTCGCAGGCGAACAGGTTGAGATGAGTCATTTCGCGCTCAATCGATCAATTTTTGCGCGCGGCGCATTGCACGCGGCCGAATGGATACGAACAGCCTCGCCAGGCGTGTATTCGATGCAGGATGTGCTTGATGGTTAGGCTGGGGTGATGTCGGTCAATGCAAAGTCGTTGCCTTTGAAGAGCAGAGGCAGGTCTTTGAGCTTGGCGAGCGAGTAGGCGAACATGTCGCCGAGGTTGAGACGCGCCTTGTGGTGGCCCTTGCCGAATTGTCGGTAAGCTTCGCCTGCGATGAACGCTTGCTCTGCTGTGACAGGTTCGATGTTTCGGATCAGCTTGCTGTTTACAACCTCCTTCGCGACCATAGAGTGGTCGCGATGACCACTCGTCACGGCAAGCAGCTCGACAACGCTGCCAGCAGAAATGATCGCGCCGCCAGCCTCGGAAAGACTACTCCGAAAGTACTCTGCGTCAGCTTCCTTCATCACGATGGAAACCATTGCCGAGGTGTCAACTACTATCACGTTGGTAGTCCCCGCTCATCGTAGAGTTCTTCTTGGAGAGACAGCGACAGGTTGTTTGGATCGTGATCCGGGTACATCTCCAGCAAGCCCTTGCGAAGATCCGCTGAAACTTCTTCGATTCGCCTAAACTCCTCCTCCATTTCCTCTTTGCTTGGTCGCTGCGCTTCAACCTCCGACTCAAGCGCACACAGGGCGCGTTCGATGATGCGGGTCTTGCGCCCCTTGCCACTCAATCCGAGGCGGACCGCCAGGGCCTCAACCCGGGCATCCAAGTCGCTTCGATGTGCAATGTTGATTGCCACTCGCTGGCATCCAGAGTAGGGTCGCCGAGGATTGTAGCATTGATTTAATAAGGCTCCGGGCGGAGCGACTCTCGCGAAGCATGGGATAATATCTCATTGCAAAATATCGATAGACACCCGCGATGACTTCCGCATTCCGCACCAAACAGAGCAAGGACAGCAAAGACAAGAAGGAGCATGTGCTCCCCGGCGTCGCGCGCACCCTCTACAAGCACCGCAAGCTCGCCATCTTCGGAGAGATCACCCAGGATGTCGCACGCGAGGTGTGCCAGCAGTTGCTCGCCATGTCGCTCGTCGGCGACGACCCCATCACCATATACTTAAGCTCACCCGGCGGACATGTGGAGTCTGGGGATTCCATCTTCGACGTCATCCGCTTCATCAAGCCAAGAGTGCGGATTGTGGGCACCGGCTGGGTCGGCAGCATCGCCACCCATATCTACCTCGCAGCCGAGAAGGAAGACCGCTTCGCCCTGCCCAACACCCGTTTTCTGATTCATCAGCCTGCGGGCGGCGCCGGCGGTGATGCCTCGGATATCGAAATCCACGCGCGCGAACTCCTGAAGACGCGCGAGCGCATCAACAGCATCATGGCCGAGCGGACAGGTCAGCCGCTGGAGAAAATCACCGAGGACACCGAGCGCGATTTCTGGATGAGCGTCGAAGAGTCGATTGAGTATGGGATTGTCGGGCAAGTGATTTCGCGTATCGACGAGTTGGGATAATCACCATATTCTTCTGACATCATAGCGGTCGAAGACAGCATCAACCGAAATGATGGGTATCTTCCTTGCCGCTGCCTGAGCGATGAGCATTTATCGCCTGCGTTGGCCTCCTTCCCAAGCCTTGAGAGTCTCCTCGGACAGCGGGTCGAAGAAGCCGTCTGGAGAGTTGGGTTTTCGCTTGATGCACGTTGACAATTAGCATGGTGCGCAGTCTCTTAGCTTGTCGCCCACAGCCTCAACGTGTGCGTCGCGACCGCCGAGTGCTCGAACAGACTCGGCAAGACGCAGCGCGTAGTCAAGATTCGTCCCTGAAGGGCCCGCCGAGCAGCGCATTTGATGAACGATGTCCTCCATCGGTGCGGCCCCAAGAAATGCGTGATTGTCCAAGGGCGCGAGGTACGTGACAGCGGCAGTGGGCACCAAGCGATCAAGGTCGGGCGGAAGCCGCTCACCATCGCTCAATAGAATCTTGACCTTTCGTCGCTCGTAGCCGTTCTTTTCTCGATAGTCGAGTCCGTCCAACACTGCTTCGACATTCTCGCCTGCGATCAAATAGGCAGCGCCGTCGCAATGCCCGTCATTCTCGGCAATCAACGTCACCACACGGCCCGGCGCAGCGTCGGTGCCGCGATGATCGTGCGAGCCCTGCCAATAGCGCCGCACAAATCCTGACAATCTCGCCGCGCGTCGCTCGATATAGGGGAATCCTGTGCGCCAGATGATCGACCCGTAGCCGAACAGCCAGAGGTCTTTGTTCATGCGCTAGGAGCCTGCGCCGTGGGAATT